>NZ_JAAAPK010000005.1:0-300000 GCF_009909105.1 Corallococcus exiguus | reverse complement strand
CCTTCTCTCCCGCGTCCAGCAATCGGGTCATCTCCGGAGGCAGGTGCTCGCGCCACGAATCCCCCACCCGCATCACGCCGGGATCCGCGACCGCCGCCGCTACGCGGTGCTCGAACGCCACCGCGCGAGGCACCTGGTAGCCCGCCTGACTGACGCCGAGCAGCGCGATTCGCTGGGGATCCACCTCCGCGCGAGTGAGCAGCCAGTCCATCACCGGCGTCACCACGCGCTCCCAGTCCGCGCGGAAGGGCAGCCCCTGCCGGTGCAGCGCCGCGCCCTGGCCCGGCCCGTCGAAGGTCAGCGCGTTCCAGCCGCGCTCCACCGCCGCCGCGCCGCCGCCCTTCCACATCGACGTCACCGGCCCGTCGCTGCCGTTGTTCAGGATGACGGTGGGCCTTCGCGCGCCATTGCCCCCCACCGGCCGGAAGAAGTACCCCTCCAGCGACGTGCCTTCGTAGGGAATGGAGACCCGTTCGACAGGCGGCTCGAACAGCGCGGCCGCGTGGTCCCAGCAGTCCCGGTGCCGCGGCCACAGCGCGCGGAACCGCTCCGGCCGCGAGGTGCCGGGCGCGCAGGCGGAAGCTTCATGGAAGTAGGTGCTCGCGCGCAGGAACGCCGAGCGTGCACTGGCGCGATGTCCGCTGGCGGCGCTGGCGTGGGCCTGGCGCTCCAGCCGCTCAGCCAGGGCGATGAACTCCCGCACCCACGCCACACTGTCCCCGTCCGGAATCCCATCCAGCGTGACGAGGACCTCTCCCGCGTCGGAGAGCCCCCGGTACGCGGCGCCCAGCAATCCCAGGCGGGCGAACTCGAACCGTCCATCCTTGAAGTGGCGTTCCATGCCGGGAGGATGGCGCTCCGTCCCTGGCGGGGCCCGCCACGGGCATCAAGGCCCGCCAGCGTCCGCCTCCTCGCCCACTCCAACGCGAAGGGCCCGGCCTCAAGGGAGCGCCGGGTCCTCCACGGCCTTCACGCTACTTGGCCACCAGCACCAGCACGCCGCGGCCGCACAGGCCGTAGCTCGTGGCCTCGCCGCCAATCAGGTTCGTGCTGCCCGGGTTGAGCACCACCTGATTCGCGCCCTCGGCCCACGAGCAGGTGTCCGTCACGCGGTACCACTGCTTGCCGGTGCCCGGCCACGGCAGCAGGAAGTTCACGTTGGCGGACCAGCCGTTGTACGCGACGTAGATGGCGTTCACCGCCGTCTCACCGAACTCCGTCGCGTCGATGCGGTAGGCCAGCGCATGCTGGCTCGGGTCATTGAAGTAGGCCGCGTCCGGAACGAAGCCGTCCGGCTTGAACCAGCGGTGCTGCTCCATCACGTTCCCGTTGTTGTCGTTCGTCTTGTAGAACTCCGCCGGGCGCAGCGCGGGGTGCGCCTTGCGGAACGCGATGAGGTTCTGGGTGAACGTGCGGAAGTTGGACTGGTCCGTGGTCCACGCGTAGTTCAGCCAGTTCTTGTCCGAGTCCAGGTTGTACACGTTGTTGTTGCAGTACTGCGTGCGCAGGAACTCGTCGCCGCCCGTCAGCATGGGCACGCCCGCGCTCAGCATCATGAACGCCATGCCGTTGCGCGCCGCCTGGCGCTGGAGCGCCGCGTTGCCGCCGTGGTCCCAGCTGTGGTTGTTGTCCTCGCCGCCGTCGGACGGGCCGTAGGGCCACGCCTGGCTGTTGTTCTTGCTGTTGCACGAGTAGATGTCCTTCAAGGTGAGGCCGTCGTGGGCCGCCATGAAGTTCACGGACGCCGCCGGCTTGCGGCCGTCATCCGAGTACAGGTCCGACGAGCCCGCGAAGCGCGTGGCCAGGTCCGACGGCTTGATGCTCTCCACGCCCAGCTGGTTCTGGTCCTTGCGGAAGGTGTCGCGGAACGCGCCGTTCCACTCCCGCCACTTCGCCGGGAAGTTGCCCACCTGGTAGGAATTGCCGCCAATGGCCCACGGCTCCGCGATGAAGTCCGTGCCCGCGCCGCCCGCCTCCGGACGCGGATCCAGCTGCGTGGTGATTTGATTGAGCGCCGTGTTCGCGTTGTCGCGGTTGTATTCGTAGCCGCTGTGCGTGTCCGTCTCGTGCTCGTAGATGTTGCCCAGCACCGACGCCAGGTCGAACCGGAAGCCGTCCACGCCCAGCGTGTCCTTCCAGTACGACAGCGAATGCAGGATGACGTTGCGGGCCGTGGGATTGAACGTGTTGAAGTTGCCGCCCACGCCCGTGTTGTCCCAGTTGAACTGCATGTTCTTCGTCAGGCTGTAGTACGTGGGGTTGTCCAGGCCCCGGTACGACATGACGTTGTACGTGCTGGGGTCGCCGTTGATCCAACCGCCGCCCTCGCCGGTGTGGTTGTAGACCACGTCCACCAGCACCTTGATGCCGGCGTCGTGGAACGCCTTCACCATGGTCTTGAACTCGCGGGTGGGGCCACCCGGCGTCTGGTCGCACGCGTAGCGGCGGTCCGGCGCGAAGTAGCTGAGGTTCATGTAACCCCAGTAGTTGTCGCCCGCGGTGCTCGCGACCGTGTCGTTGTTGCCGTTGTCCGTCTCATGCAGCGGCAGGAACTCCACCGCCGTCACGCCCAGCGACGCCAGCTGCGCGGCCTTCTGGCCCGCGGTCTTGTAGGTGCCCAGGCAGGCGGCATCCAGCCCGGAGCCGGTGTCCTGCTTCGTCAGGCCGCGCAGGTGCACCTCATAGACGATGTCGTCCTTGAAGGCGCGCGTGGGCTTGGTGCCGGTGGACGTGGTGTTCGGCGCGAGCACGATGCCCTTGGGCGCGAACGGGCCGCTGTCCTTGTAGCGGTGCAACGGACCGGACGCGAACACCGTGCCGTCCGCGTTGCTGGGGTTCACGGGGTCGTGCGACAGCTCCAGCGCGTACGGGTCCCACAGGAGCTTGTTCGGGTTGAAGCGGTTGCCCGCGGAGTCCACGTCCGCGCCGAAGCCATGCGCGCTGTTGGTCGTCGTGTTCCAGGTGGAGACGTACGTCCAGTTGGGACCCCAGGCGCGGTAGCCGTAATAGACGGTGCCGGTGATGAGGTGGGGAGAGGCCTTCAGCGTGGCGACGGAGACGCTCTTCGACCAGACGTTGGTCGTTCCGTTCTTCGTCATCTCGTACGTCACGGCGGGCCCCGCGCCCTGGGCCGTCTTGTAGATCCACACCTCGATGCGCGTGGCGCGCGACGAGTACACGTTGAAGTTGATGTTGGCCTGCGTGGCGTCGTACTTCGCGCCCAGCGTCCAGGAGAGCAGCTCCTGCTCACGCTGCGCGGTGTCCTCCACTGCGGGCGCGGCGGGAGCGGGGACTTCGGCGGGTGTTTCCGGGGAGGCGCAGGAGACCAGCGCCGAGGCGAAGCCCACGGCGACAAGGGGATGCCACCGCGTGAGCCAGGGGCTCCGGCGGTGACGACGGGGAGGGGTCATCATGGATGTGGCTCCAGACGCGGCAAGCGAGGGTCACGACCGCTGCAAGGCCACCGGGCCCGCGACTACCCGGGGCCCGCCCGGTTCACCACCCCCACGACGGTGAAGTCAACCGCACGTTCCCCCACTCGCGCCCCCGGGCCCGCCCGCGTGTGACGCAAGACATGGCCCGGCGCGTCAAGGCGTGTGACATCCCTGTTTCAAGAGGGACGTCACACGTCTGGGAAGCCGCTCAGGGGGCGGCGACGCAGGTCTTGCTGGCCCCACACACCAGGTCGAGTGCGCAGTCCTCGTTGCCCACGCACTTCGTGCCCTGGGGGCAGTCGTAGCCGCTGCCGCCGTTCATCCCGCTCACCTTGAAGTTGTTGTTGCCGACCTTCTCCGTCATCGCCTGGTTGCCGATGGAGCCCTTCAGCTTGTGGGCGACGTTCACGGTGATGGAGCCGGTGACGACCGTCGCTCCGATTTCGAACGGCTCCTCCACCGCGTTGATGGCGTCCCGGATGACGAGGGCGATCTGCGTCGCGGGCGTGCCGTTCGCCACGACCACCCGCTGGTTGGCGGCGTTCTTGAGCTTGTTGTCGCGGTCCAGCTCGAAGGTGACCGGCGTGTTGATGCCATCGCTGATGGTGAACGTCTCCTCGTCGACCAGGTTCGAGCTCGCCGTGGCCGTGATGGTGCCCGTCGCAGCCTGGAGCGTCTGCACCTTGCAGTTGGCGCTGCATGAGCCGCAGGCGAGGGTGTTGCCGTCGTCGCAGAGTTCATTCGAGGCGTTGGCGTCCACCACCCCGTCGCCGCAGACGTTGCCCTCGAGCGAGAGGACCGTCTGGCAGTCGTTGCTGCACCGCTTGCAGCTCGCCGTGCCGTAGGCGCAGGCGGTCTCCGTGGTGGTGTTGCCGTCGTCGCAGGCCTCGTTCGCCGAGTCCAGCACGCCGTCGCCGCAGACGTTGCCCGTGACGGAGACCAGCTCCTTGCAGTCGCCGCGGCACACCTTGCAGCTCGCCTGACCGTAGGGGCAGGAGGACTCCGTCTGCGTGTTGCCGTCGTCGCACACCTCGTTCGTGGAGCTGGGGTCCTGCTTGCCGTCGCCGCAGATGTTGCCCTGGAGCGTCAGGAGCGTCTGGCAGTCGCTGCTGCACCGCTGGCAGCTGGCCACGCCGTAGGGGCAGGCGGTCTCCGTGGTGGTGTTGCCGTCATCGCACGTCTCGTGGGCCAGGTCCGCCACGCCGTCGCCGCAGACGTTGCCCTTCACCGCCAGCAGTTGCTTGCAGTCGCCGCTGCACGTCTGGCAGTTGGCCACGCCATAGGGACAGGAGGTCTCCGTGGTGGTGTTGCCGTCGTCGCAGGCCTCGTGGGTCATGTCCCGCTGGTTGTCGCCGCAGACGTTGCCCTGGAGATTGAGCGCCGTCTGGCAGTCGCCGCTGCACTTCTGGCAGCTCGCCTGGCCATAGTCGCACGCGACTTCCGTCTTGGTGTTGCCGTCGTCGCAGGCCTCGTGGTCCGGGTCCTTCGCGTTGTCGCCGCAGATGTTGCCCGTGCGCGACAGGCTCTCCTTGCAGTCGAAGCGGCACACCTTGCAGTTGGCGGTGCCGTAGGGGCAGGCGTCCTCGGTCTCGGTGTTGCCGTCGTCACAGGCCTCGTTCGTGGCGTCCTTCACGTTGTCGCCGCAGACGTTGCCCTGGAGATTGAGCGCCGTCTTGCAGTCGCCGCTGCACGCCTGGCAGGTGGCGGTGCCGTAGTCGCACGCGGTCTCCGTGCGGGTGTTGCCGTCGTCGCAGGACTCCGGGCGGTCCGGCCCGTTGACGTTGATCACGCTGTCGCCGCAGATGTTCGGCTTGCAGGTGCCCAGGCAGTCGTCGTCGTCGCGCGTGTTGCCGTCGTCGCACTGCTCCTTCGCCGCCGTGTTGGTGACGCCGTCGCCGCAGGCCACGGGGGTGCAGTCCACGTCGCAGATGGCGGAGTTGGGCCCGTCGTCGCACTGCTCACCCGCGGCGGTGTTGAGGTACCGGTCGCCGCAGGCCGCGGGCGTGCAGTCCGCGTTGCACGTGCGGGAGTTGCCCGCCGTGTCGCACAGTTCGCCGCGCGTGATGTTGGTGAAGCCGTCGCCGCAGAAGGCGATGGTGCAGTCCGCGTCACAGGCGGGGCTGTTGACGGGGCCGGGGTTGTCGCACTGCTCGCCGGAGGACGTGTTCACCACGCCGTCGCCGCAGGCGCGCAGCGTGCAGTTGGCGTTGCAGTAGGCGGACTCGCCCTTGTCGTCGCACGCCTCGCCCGCGGTCCGGTTGACGATGCCATCACCGCAGACGCGCACGGTGCAGTTGAGGTTGCAGGTGGCGGATTCGCCCTTGTCGTCGCACTGCTCCTCGCCGTCGCGGACGCCGTTGCCGCAGCCTTCCGCGGACCGGCAGTCCGCGCTGCAGCCGTCTTCGCTGACGTTGTTGCCGTCGTCGCAGATTTCACCCTTGATGACGTCGAGGACGCCGTTGCCGCACGTCTCGTTGGACTTGCAGTCGGAGCTGCACCCGTCGCCGTTGATGTTGTTGCCGTCGTCGCACTTCTCACCCTTGGCGACGTCCACGTAGCCGTTGCCGCAGCTCTCCTGGGAACGGCAGTCCTCGCTGCACCCGTCGCCGCTGACGGTGTTGCCGTCGTCGCACTTCTCACCCTTCGTGGGGTCGGTGTAGCCGTTGCCGCACGTCTCGTTGGACAGGCAGTCCGCGCTGCAGCCGTCGCCGCTGGCGTTGTTGCCGTCGTCGCACTTCTCGCCCACGGCCGTGTCCGTGACGCCGTTGCCGCACAGTTCGTTGGACTTGCAGTCCGCGCTGCAGCCGTCGCCGTCCCGGGTGTTGCCGTCGTCGCACTTCTCCTTCGTGACCTGGTCCACGACGCCGTTGCCGCAGGTCTCGGTGGATTTGCAGTCGCGGCTACAGCCGTCGCCATCCACGATGTTGCCGTCGTCACACTGCTCGTGGTCCTGGACGACGCCGTCGCCACATTCCGTGGAGATGCAGGTGGCCTGGTTCGCGGCGCACTTCAGGCCGTCCGGACACACCAGCCCGGCGGGGCAGTCCACCGTGGTGGCCTGGAAGCAGGAGGAGAGCAGCAGGAGCGGCGCGGCCAGGAGCAGCAGGGCGCGCGCCATGGAAGAGGGGGAGACGCGTGTCATGCGAGGACCTCTAGAAACGGAACGTGGCCACGGCACCGCCCGAACCCGCGCCGAGGAGCGGAGTGACCTGCACGGTCACCGCCTCCTGGCCCGGTTCGATGCGGTACGGCTTGGGTTGGTTGAGGACGGCGAGCACCGCGCCGGTGACGATGACGGCTCCGCCCACGGCGTACCCGGCGATGGCGCCGGTCTGCATCAGGTTGCCCTGCGAGCGCTCGTCGGCGACGGCGGCGGGCGGTACGCAGCCTCCGCATTCGGTGATGCCGGACTCGAAGGCTCGGAAGTGGTCGCGGGACTGGAGGTGCAGGAAGGTGCTGCCTCCCGCCACGGCCACGCCCGCGCCCATCACCAGCCAGGGCATCGCGGCGGACCAGCGGCGCTTGTAGCGGATGAGGTCGTCGGACGTGAAGAGCTTCAAATCCAGCGCCGTCGTCTCACCGGGCAGCAGCGTGCGGCTCTGGTCGCTGGGCACGAAGCCCGCCATCGTCGCGGAGATGCTGTGCGCGCCGGGGCGCACCAGTCCCTCGTAGCGGCCGGGGGCCACGAACAGCGTCTGGCCGTCCATCGTCACCGTGGCGCCGGGCGTGGCGCAGGTGATGTCCACCCGCGCGAGCTGCTTCTCCACCAGCGTCTTGTAGTTGCGGGCGTACTCGTACTTCTCCTTCTCCAGCGGCGCCGGTCCGAAGCGCAGCGCCGCCACCAGGTGTTCGTGCACCTCCACCGGCTGGTCCAGGTTCATCAGCGCCAGCGCGAGGTTGTAGTGGATGGCCGGATGGTCCCAGCGCGCCAGCGCCTGGCGGTACTTCTCCACCGCCTGCACGAAGATGGATTCCTTCAAGAGCGCGTTGCCTTCGCCGAACAGCGCGAGCGACGCGTCCTGATCCGTCTTGGAGATGCCCTTCGCCCAGGGGCGCTCGTCCGCGCCGGGCTGTGAGCCCTCCAGCGTGCTGCTGGCCTGCTCCTGCTGGGACTCCACGGCCTTTGGCGTGGGCGGCGGGGGCATGGGAAGGGACTCGGAGAGGGGCGCGTCCGAGGGGGCCGGCGTGGCCTCGGAGGCGGTGGGCTTGCGCCGCCGCTTCGAGGAACCCGTGCCGGACACCTTCGTCGTGCCGGAGGACTTGCCCGTGGCCTTCGAAGCGGTGGCCTTCTTCTGGGTGCCCGCCGTCTTCGGCGCGCCCGCCTTCTTCGTGCCCCGGGACGTCTTCGTGGTGCCTGTCCGTGGCGCCGGCTCCTGCGCCAGCGCGGGCACCGACTCCAGCGCCAGCAGCACCGACAACACGAACGCGGACCTGCTCATCACCCTGTTCAAGATGCTTCTCACTTCAGGACCTCGATGACCGGACTGCCGAGCTGGGATTGCAGACGGGAGACGCGCTCCTTCTCCCGCTTGAGCAACGTGGAGAGTTCTTCCGCCGCGCGGAGGGCGTCCTCGCGGGCGTCGCGCGCGGAGTCGGCGCTCTCCTCGGCGCGCTTCTTGGCGAACCGGGCGCGCAGCTGCGCTTCCTGGGCCCGCTTCAGCGCGGACACCAGTTCGTCGTTCTTGCTGAGCAGCTCCTGGTTGGCCAGCGCCACCTGCTCGTTGGCCGACTCCGCAGCCTGCTGCGCCTTCTGGCGCTCCAGTTCCTTGGCCTGCACTTCGGCCAGCCGCTGCTTGGCCTCGACTTCCGCGCTGCGGGCCGTGGACTCGGCGGCGCGCGCGATGATCTCCGCCGCCTGGGCCCCCTGGGCCTGCTTCTCGGCCTCCTGCTGCGCGTTGCGGATGACGACGAGCGCCACCACCGCGGCGATGACCAGGAGCCCCAGGAACGTCACGCTGCCGATGAGCAGCACCTGCTTCAGCCGGCGCCCCTTCTTGGCCTGCGCGAACACCGCCGTGAGGAAGTCCTGCTGCAACTGGGGAAGCTCTCCCCGGTAGCGCCGCTGGAAGCGCTGGGCCTCCTCCACCAGCTCGCCGCGCCACAGCAGGTGCGCGTCGAAGTTCTTGCCCTGCCACTGCCGGGCCGCGTTGCGCAGCTGCTCCAGGAACGCGGAGTCCTCCTGGCCCTCGTCCAGCCAGCGCCGCAGGGTGGGCCAGCTGTGCAGGAGCGACTCGTGGACGATTTCGACCGTGGCGCCCGTGGCGCCGCCACCGGTCTGCACCACCAGCAGGCGCGCCTGCACCAGGTGGTCGATGAGGCGCTGCATCTCCCCCGTGTCCTTCGTCAGCTCGCGCAGCTCGTCCAGGGACACGATGGCGCGCGTGCGCTCCGGAGTAACGAGCCGCAGGAAGAGCGCGCGCACCAGCGTGCGCTCCTGCGTGGACAGGCTCTCCAGCACGCTGTCCGCGTGGCTGGCCAGCGCGCCGGCGATGCCACCCATGGCCTGATAGGCGCTCTCCGTGAGCAGGCGGTTGGTGACGTCGCGCGCCTCCCACAATTGGGTGGCCGCGAACTGCAACAGGGGCAGCGCGCCCTGGGATGCGTCCAGGTGCTCCAGCATGCTGGACACCATGGCGGGGCTTTCGAACTGGTAGCCCGCGCGCTCCGCGGGCTGCACCAACGCGTCCTTCAGGCCTTCGCGGGCGGGCGCGGTGAGGAAGAAGAGCCCCTGGCTGAGCTCCGCCATGAAGCGCTCGTCCTCCGGCACGCGGTCCAGGAAATCTGAACGGATGGAGAGGATGACGCGGATGGGCGTGGTCGCGTCGTCCGCGATGCCGGACAGGCACGCGGTGAAGGCCATCCGGTCCTGGACGTCTGGCACCAACGTGTAGAGCTCCTCGAACTGGTCGATGAAGAGCAGGATGCGCCGCTTCTCCCGGCGAGCGCGGCTGCGCAGCACGTTGCCCACGTAGCCGGGCTCCGCGCGCAGCCGCTCCACCACGCGCTGCTGCTCCTGGAGGTCGTCCTCGATGGTGGTGGACGAACTCATCAGTGGCGCGACGATGCTGGCCAGCGCCGACAGCGGACTGCGGCCGGGGCGGATGACCAACGCCTCCCACGGCGTTCCGGACCGCTTGAGCACGGGCACCAGACCCGCGCGCACGAACGACGACTTGCCCGTGCCGGACGGGCCCACCACGGCGAGGAGCGGCCGGTCGTTGATGCGGTTCACCAGCGCGGCGATTTCACGGGTGCGGCCGAAGAAGCGGTCCGCGTCCGCCTCCTGGAAGGAGCTGAGGCCCGCGTACGGGCTCTCGTCCACGCGCAGCTCGCGGCTCATGCGGCCGGGGAGGAAGGGCTCCAGCGCGCGCAGCAGCGAGGACGCGTCCGGGTAGCGGTCCTCCTTGCGCTTGAGCAGGCAGCGGTCCACGACGGCCGCCAGCTCCTGCGGCACATCCGGCGCCATGGTCCTGAGCAGGGGCATGGGCTCATCCAGCATGCCCGTGACCATCAGCTGCGGACCGCGCAGCGGATCCAACGGGTGCTTGCCGGCGAGCATGCGGAACAGCATCAACCCCACGGCCCAGATGTCCGTGCGGTTGTCCACGGCGACTCCGATGCCCCACTGCTCCGGGGACATGAAGGCCATGGTGCCCATGATGGCGCCCTTGCGGGTGAGGTTGGACACGTCCTCGCCCATGCCCTCCACCGAGTGCAGCCGCGGCTGGGCCTGGGGGCCGCCCGCGGGCGCCTCCACGGGCTCGTCGCCCTGGAGCACCTTGGCGATGCCGAAGTCGAGCACCTTGATGGCGCCCGAGTCCGTCACCACGATGTTCTCCGGCTTGAGGTCGCGGTGGACGATGCCCTGCTCGTGGGCGCACTCCAGCGCCCGCACCACCGGCACCATAAGCTCCACCGCGCGCGCAGGCGGCAGGCGCTGGTTGCCCAGCACCTTCGTCAGCGGCTTGCCCTGCAGGTACTCCAGCACCATGAACGGGCCGCCGGGGAACTCGCCGACCTCGTAGATGATGACGATGTTCTCGTGGCTGCACCGCGCCGTGGCCCGCGCCTCCAGGATGAAGCGCCGGGTGATGTCGGCGTCCTCGCTGTGCAGGAACTTGATGGCCACCCGGCGTCCCAGCCGCACGTCGCGCGCGAGGAACACCGTGCCCATGCCGCCGGAGCCCAGCTCGCGGATGAGCTCGTAGTGCTGCAGGCGCATGCCCGGGCGCAGCGCGTGTCCCTGGATGGACGGACTGGTGTTGTTGCCGGTGTCACCGGTGTCACCGGTGCCCGGACGCGACGGCCCGTCCCAGGTGGACGAGGACCCGGTGTTGGAACGTGACGGCGGCTCCACGGGCGCCGGAGCGGCTCCAAAGAGCGACTCCACGTCCGCGGCCTGTGTCCGGTCCGCGAGGTCCGAGGACACACCCGTTACGCCCACCGCGGGAGGCTCCCGCCGCACGGCACCTGCTTCGTTCTTCATCATGTCCGGCCACTTTTCCCGCGACGCATTCACAGCCATGGCGCGACCCGGACACCTCCGCCCGGTGCATCCATGCGCTGGCTACAGCCCCCCGGCCCTGCCACCACGGGCCGAAATCATACACGGACACTGAATCGCGGACACTTCACGCCCCTCCGTCAGAGGCGTGTCTGTTTTGACCTTGGGGGGCAGGAAGGCAGACGGGCGCAGGTTTCAACGCCATGTGACATCCACTCGCACACGCGCGCGGAGAGTCATTGCGTCGCCGCGACACGAAGTGCGTCAGCCGCGTGAGCAGTTCCATAACGCAGGCACTGTTCTCGTGACGCGAGCGGTCATCGGATGGATTCGTGAGAGTGAAGGAAGCGAGTTTCAGTAAAAATCCAATAAATCTGTTTTCCTTGATTGAAACAAGGAATCCATGGTTATTTGGATTCCCATGGTCCCTTCCACTCCGACCCAGACGCCCGCATCCGGTCCTTCGCGAGCACGGGGTGTCCCCTGGGGATGGGCGGGTGCGGGCCTGGTGGCCGTGTTGGCGGCCGTGGGGTTGATGTGGCGTGGCGGTGACGACGCACGAGCGCCGGCGGCGGTGGCGGCCCCCGTCAAAGCCACACAGTCCCGAGGCTCGCACGGCGGGAGTGCGGGCGGGGGAGCGGCGGCGGCTGGCGTGGAGGAGGCGGAGGCCGCGGAGCGCCGCTTCTCGGACCAGACGTGCTTCCCGGAGCTGGCGCGCTTCAACGACGGCGTGACGCTGGAGACGTTCCGCGACTGGGCCGCGCCGCTGCTCGCGTCGAAGGATCCGCTCGTCCGCGACTACCTGAAGTCGAAGCTCGCGGAGCTGATTGGCGACGACGCGAAGAAGGCGGGGCAGGTGGTGGACTGGGCCCGGGACGCGCAGGGCGCGGCGTTCCAGGTGCTGCTGTCCGGGCTGCGTGAGTCGGACGCGGTGCAGAAGCCGCAGGTCGCCGCGCGGCTGCTGGAGGCGGGGTTGGACAAGGGGCTGCCCATCGAGCGGCGCGCGGGCATGCTCTCCGCGCTCGACACGCAGAAGCACCTGACGCCGGACGCGATGGACCGGATGGCGGACTTCGCGCGCGACCCGGCGTCCACCGAGGCGGGCTGGGCCGCCACGCGCACGCTGGGCCGCGTGATGGCGCGCGAGTCGGAGAACCTGGGCGACGCGTCGCCGTACCTCGACCGGCTCATCACCATCGCCACGGACGCGCCGGACGAGCAGATTCGCCACCTGGCGCAGACGGCGCCGCTGCACAACTCGCCCGTGCTGGACGCGAAGGCCACGGCCCGCTTCGAGCGCATCCTGCGCAGCGAGGGCAACGAGGACGGCCGGGACGCGGCGGCGCAGGTGCTGGCCATGTCCTCCGACAAGGAGAACGTGCTGAAGACGTTCACGGACGCCTTCCAGCGCGAGCAATCCGTGTGCGTGCGCTGGGCGCTGTTCCGCTTCTCCGCGCGCGTCGCGGGCCGGGACGCCCTGCCGGTGATGGCGAACATGGCGACCGTGGATCCGCGCTTCCAGCCGCTCTACGGCATCTTCGAGACGCTCTACGCCCAGGGCAACGTCGACTTCATCCGCGTCTGGAACGAGCTGCCGGACCAGAACCCCTTCGGCTGCATGGACCGCCACAACTAGGAGCCCCCGGCATGCCCCGCTACCTCCAAGGTCTTCGCGCGCTCGGGGGCCTGACGCTGATGCTCGCGTCCCCGGTCGTCACCGCTCAGTCCACGCCCTCCGCCGCGAAGCCGGCGTTGCAGGGAGAGAGCTGTTCGGTCCGTGGGTTGATGGATCAGCTCCGCCAGGGGATGGGCTCCAGCTCCAAGGCCTACCGCGACTACCTCCAGGCCGTGCTGCGCGAGGCCGCCGTGTCGTTGCCTTCAGGCGAACTGCACGCGGCGTTCGACCGGGAGACCGACCCCGTGATGGTGGAGCAGCTGGCCGCGGCGTTGGTGGCGCGCAGTGAGCGCGAGGCGGAGAAGGACGCCATCCAGACCGTGGCCCGCCGCGCGCTGGAGGACCGTGACCCGTCCGTCCGCGCCGCCACCGTCCGCGCCATGCGTCGCACCGGCGCGCTGGAGAAGACGGGGGACATGTACGAGCGGCTCATGCGCGACGGCTCGCCAGAGGTCCGCATGGAGGCGGCGAAGAACCTCATCGAGGACAACGAGCACGTCTATTCCGCCCATCACGGCCCGGCCACGGACATGGCGGTGAACGCGGCGACGGCGTCCACGGATCCGAAGGTGACGGCGAAGATTTTGGAGTCCCTGGACACGCGCAAGATGGGGCCGGAGGCGGGGCAGAAGCTGCTCGGGATGCTGGGCCACGAGAGCGCGGACGTGCGGCGCTCGGCGGCGCTCGCGCTGGGCAGCGTGCCGGCGGCGCAGATGGCGCCCGCGCGCGAGGCGCTGGTGGGTATGTACCGGGGCGAGCGGGACGCGGGAGTGCGCAAGGCGCTGGTGCAGGGCATCGCGGAGCTGGGCTTCGCGGACGCCGTGCCGGAGCTGCGCAAGCTGCGGAGCGTGGACCCCAGCATGGCGCCGGAGATCGACGCGTGGATCCGCGCCCTGGAATCAGGCGTTCAGGAGTGGGGCCTGCTCCTGAGAGAGAAGCAGTGGCAGCAACAGGTCCGTTGAGCGGCACCTCATGGGGCCGGACCCGCCGGCCCGAAAGGAACACCCCCGATGCGTCACATGAAGAAGAAGGCCTTCGCGGCCATCCTGGCCCTCGCGCTTCCCTCGGTCGCGGCTGCGTACTCGTACACGGTGAAGTCGCCCTTCCCGGGCACGGTCACGGCGACGACGAACTACTCCAGCGGCACGTTCCACGGCGCGGTGGACATCTCCAGCGGCCGCTGCAACTACTGGGGCGTGGAGACGGGCGTGATGGCGTCCCTGTCCTGGAACGTGACCGTCCGTACCTCGGGCGTCTATTGCAACGGCACGGGCAGCGGCACGCAGAACGAGGCGAAGCACGCCTTTTCCAACGGCAAGACGTTCCGCCTGTGGCACTTCATCAAGACGGCGGACTCGTACGACCGCACGTGCAACCGCTGCCAGGTGGGCAACGAGGGCGGTACGGGCAACGCCACGGGTGCCCACGTCCATATGCAGTATGACCAGTCCGGCAGCAACCTGACCGGCTGGTACTCCGGCTACACCACCAAGGGTGAGGCCGTGGACCGCGCGGAGACCATCGGCGTGCTGCAGTAGTTTCGACGTGCCCGCCGGAGGCGGAGCGTCGTGGGGCGCTCCGTCTCCAGTGGTGTTGGGCAATCAGTAACAGAAGCTGTTGCAGTACGGCGCGCCGCCAGGCTGGGTGCAGCAGGTCTGGCTGTTGGAACACGTGCCGTTGATGCAGGCAGGGCGGCAGAGCCCCTCATCTCCGGGGCCGGTATAGGCACAGACGGTGGTGCCCGGGCAGGCGCCGGTGCCGGCCTCGCACGCGAGGCCCTGCTCCTGCGAACCGAGGTCCACGTCCGCGTCGGTGCTACCGCCGCAAGCCGTGAGACCGAAAACACAAACCGCCGTGACACACAGGGAACGCCACATGGATGCCTCCAGGAGTCAGGTGAGACTGCTGGAGGATATAGGCATCGCGGCTGGAGCGTGCGCCACCCGCGTGGATGCCGCGATACAGAACTGCGCGGCCCAATACAGCAGCATGACGGCGTAGCCCAGGCCGGGCAGGGGCGTGACGAAGAGCCGGATGGAGAGCAGCCCATCGCTGGCGGAGAACAGCAGCGCGCCCAGGAATGCCAGCCATTGCTCATGCCGGGGAAGCTCCGGAGCGCTCATCATGGCCGCCGCGCGCCAGCCCATGGAGCAGATGACGGCGACATAGGCCGTCACCGGCGGCGCCATCCCGCCCAAGCCCGGCCACAGCGCCACGGTGGCGCCCACGGCCAGGAGCAGGAAGGGCAGGGCACGAAGCAGGGCCAGTCGCCGCGTCACGGAGACGAACGCGGCGGTGTAGCCCACGTGGGCCAACAGGAAGGCACCCAGGCCCGGAAGGAACAGGTCCGGGCTCACCTCCAGCAGCACATCGCCGAGCAGCGACAGCGCCAGCCCCGCGAAGATGAGTCGCGCATAGCGCCCCTGCGCGGGCCACAGCCACAGCAGCAGGCACACCATGGGCAGCGCCTTGGTGACGAGCCGCGCCTCCCGAGGCCCCACGTCCATGACGAAGAGGAAGCCCACCGCGCTCGCGAGGCTCGCCGCCGCCAGGAGCTTCGTCCCACCTGTCCACGACTCGCGCATGGGGCGGCACCTTAATCCTTTGCATCAACGACATGGGACGGGACTCAGGTGAGTGCGTTCCAGGTCTCGTGGACAGGTCAAGAAAGACTCGATTGCGTGAAAAATGTTTCCAGTAATTCCTTCCATCACGCAGCCCCGCTGAAGCATACGGACGTCCAGCGGCCCGGGCTGAAGCTTTGCCAGCCGGCCGCTGTTCCAACTCAAAGGGAGAATTTCATGCGTCTGCCATTCGCAGGTTCGCTTGTGTTCGCCGCGTTGATCAGCTGTTCCCCTCCACCGCTGGAAGAAAGTGGGCCGGCCCCCGCGAACTCGCGCGCGGGTCTGACTTCACCGCAGCCCCAATTGCTTGCGTCCGCAACCAACGCGCCCTCGGACGGACTGGCCTATGTGACCCTCACCGTCACGCCTCGCGACGCGAGTGGTGAACCCCTGGGGACGGGGCTCCATGTGGAGGTCCTGAGCAGTGACGGGTCGGTCACGCTGGGTGGCACGGGGACCTCCGCCTGCACCGTGAACACGCCGGGCGCGACGTGCCTCACGGCGGTGGACTCTGGCGCGGGCAGCTATGTCGTCACCGCGCGCAGCTCCACGGCGCTGACCGTGCCCACCACGTTCTCCGCCACCGTCACGGACGGCAGCGGCACGACCACGCTGCCGGACACGGCCTCCGTCGCGTTCGACTCGGCGCTGTTCAGTGGCAGCGCGGGCACCACCATCACCACCGGCACCGTCACGGTCACCTCCAGCAACGCGGGCGGCCGGAACCTCTACATCACCGGTGGCACCGTCACGTTCGACGCCAGCACGGTGGGCCAGACCTTTGGTGACGTCTTCATCACGGGCGGCACCGTGACACACCTCCAGGCCACCAACGCCGCAATGTTCAAGCTGGACGTGCTCACGGGCTCCTGGAACCTGCTGGGTGGCGCGATCAACACCACCAACAAGGGCTACGGCATGACCTGCTTCGCCAATGGCTCGTGCAGCGGCAACGGCCTGGTCAGCTTCAGCCCCAATGGCGTGCCGTCTGCATCGCTCGCGGGCACCAGCAAGTTGTACGGCGCCAGCCACGGCGGCATGGGCTCCGGCAACTACCGCATGAACATCTCGCAGGCCAACAACAACCAGGCGGGCAACGCGGGGACGACCTACGGCGACTACCGCGACCCGAAGTTCCCCGGCGCCACCAATGACACGTACTCGGGAACCCACGGCGGTGGAGTGGTGCGCATCACGTCCACCGGGCCCTGCGTGCTGGGCGGTTCGGCCACTGTCGCGGCGTCCGCTTCGTTCAATGCGGCGGGTGGCTCCATCAACCTCCGCTGTGGTGCCATCGTCTCCACGGGCTGGACGGGAACCCTCATCGCGGACGGCGGCCAGGGCGCGGGGAACTCCTCCATCCCGCTGGGCGCGGGCGGTGGTGGCCGTATCGCCCTGGTCAGCACCGGTGATGCCGCGACGATGACGGGCGCGGTGAGCTACCCGCCCGTGAACCTCACTGCCCGGGTCCACGCCTTCGGCGGCGCTCCGGCCAACTCCAGCTACGTGGTGGGCGCCGGTGGCGCGGGCACCATCTTCCTGAAGCACAGCGGGCTGACCTACGGCGACCTCATCATCGCGAACAACTCGCCCGCGCATTACCAGAACGAGGGCACCACCCGGCTCCCCGCGCTGGCCGGCACTGTCACTGCGAACGTCACCGCGGGCGCCACTGCCATTCCCGTCTCCGTCGCCAGCACGATGTTCAACGCGACCTACTACGAGAACGCGGGCGCGCCGCTGAACTTCAACCCCGCGCTCACCCAGGTCACGACCCCGTCGTCCTCCTCCATCTACAACGGCGTGTTCGCGGGCGGCTGGCTGCGGCCGGACGTCACCGCCGCGGGCGGGGCGCTGCTGGATCCGTCCAACCTGGTGAGCGTCACCACCAACGCGGTGGGAACCCTGACGACGAGCGCCGTGCCCTCCGGCGTCGCGTCCGGCGCGTTCTTCCGCAGCGTGGATGTGCTGGACCACCTGGACGTGCTCGGCAACGCCATCCTGGAGACCAACGGCGACATCCACGTGGTGTCCGGCAACACGACGAACTCCGGCGCTCCCACGATGACCGTGAATGGCCTGGTGCTTTTCGACACGACGAGCGGCAGGACAGGTCGCATCGAGTACGCGGCCGGCGCGGTGAACGTCGTGCAGTCCACGCAGGCCATGCCGCCCCTCGGAGGCGGGACGCTCGTCGCGGACAACGTGACGGTGTCCGCGGGTTCGGTGACAGTGCCCGCCATCATCGCGTCCGGTGACGTGACCTTGAGCGGCGGCACGCTGGTCACCAACTCGCTCCAGGCGGCGCGCTACGAGCAGACCGCGGGCACGCTCAAGCACTACCTGCCGGTGTTCAAGACGTCGCCGGCCGCCGCGCAGGTGTCCAGCCTCCAGATGACGCTCGCGGGGACCTTCAGCCTCACGGGCGGCGCCGTGGACGTCGCGGGCCTGGGCTACCCGGCGGCGATGGATGCCCAGGGCGCGCCGCAGACCCTGTGGGGCTTTGGCGCGACGGGGCCCTCATCCGCGACTGGATCGTCGGGTGGTTACGGCGCGGGGCATGGCGGTGTCGGTGGTGGGTACGCGGCCGGCGCTGTTCGCGGCATGGTCTACGACGACTACCGAGACCCCCGGTATCCGGGCGGAGCGGGGACGACGGTCGGTGCCTCGCCGTCGTATCTGGGCTTCCGGAGTCCTGGCGGTGGTGTCTTCCGGCTCAATGCCTCCGGTGTCTGCACGCTGGGCGGGACCTCTCTCATCAAGGCGGGTGCGGTGACCACGGGCGCCCAGTACGGCGCGGCGGGTGGCTCCATCTCCCTGCGCTGCGGCGGCTTCGACACCACGGGCTGGAACGGCACCCTCACCGCCAACGGGGCGAATGCGTACAACTCCAGCTCGGTCGGCTCCACGCGTGCGGGCGGTGGCGGGCGCATCGCGATGGTGAGCACGGGGGATGCTTCCAGCTTCGTGGGGGCCATTGGCTATCCGTACCCTTCGACCAGCGCGCAGCTCCAGGCGCGTGGCGGCACCGGCATCAACGCCACGTACACCGACGGTGGCGCGGGCACGGTGTTCCTCAAGCACAGCGGCGTGGCGTACGGCCAGTTGATCATCAACAACAACAACCAGACGCACTACGCCACGGGTGGCTACACCCCGTTCGTCTCCATCGCGGGCACGGTCAGCAGCGCGGCCAATGCCGGTGACACGTCGCTCAGCGTCAACATCGCCAGCACGCCGCTCCACAACTCGGCCGCCTTCAACCAGCTGCTCGCCGGCATGTGGCTGCGGCCCGACACCAGCGTGAACAGCGGCACGCTGCCCGCGGACAACCTGGTCACGGTCGCTGGCAACACCTTCGTCAGCACCACTCAGTCGCAGTTGACGACGTCGCCCCTCCTGGCCTCCGTGCCGGCGGGCGCGAGCTTCAAGAGCGCCGACCTCTTCGACGTCTACAACGTCGTGGGTGGGGCCATCACCCAGACGAACGGCGACCTGTACGTCGTTCCGTAGCCCGGTCCGTCCGGCCCGCCGCGCGACAGGGGCGGCGGGCCGGAGATGTACGTTTAACTCGGCTTAATTCAATTCGGGTGCGGCTCCGCGTGACTTGGGGAAACGACGTTTTCGTCCCCGAGGCCGCTCCCGATGATTCAGTTCTCGCGCTTCCTGCCCCTGGCCGTCCCTCCTCGCCCGGAGCCCCTGCCCGCTCCGGCTGGGAGGGGGCAACCGGCGCTCCAGCCCAAGCCACAGCCGTTCGGGTCGACGTCCATGTTCGACGCCACGCCCGCGCCCGCGAGCAACCTGCACACGGAGCGGTTGGGAGACGGCAGCGCCAACTGCCTGGAGAAGGCGGTGGGCCTGGCGCGCCCGGGGGACTCCATCGTCCTCATGCGTGACGCGAGCGACGGCGTGGGGCACGCCCTGGTGCGCAGGCCGGATGGCTCCGTGGTGGACCCCAACCACCCCACGGTGCGCTACGAGACGCTGGGCCAGTGGCAGGCGACGCACCCTCGCTACTCGCAGCCCGTCACGGTGCCCGCGAGCAAGATGCAGCAGGTCCTCTCCACGCCCCCGGGACCCCAGCGCGAAGCCCTCATCCAGAAGCTGGGGCTGTCTGGCGTGGCGGACCGGCAGGTGGCGGACGGTGAGCGGTGGGCCACGCCGACCAAGAACGGCATCAACACCCGCGAAAATCCGAGCACGCAGGGAACATGGGTTGCCACCGTGAACATGGAGGACAAGCTGAAGGTGCTTGGCGAGAACGAGGATGGCACCTGGCTGAACGTGGAACTGGAGAACGGAACCGAGGCCTGGGTGTACGCGCCCCTGGTCAAGGAAGAGAAACCCCTGCCGCCGCCCTATGAGTCCCCCTTCCCTCAATGGATGGCGGACGGCACACGCCCGCCGGATATCGAGGCCTATCTCTGGAACGCCCTGCCGCAGGAGGGCCGCGATCAGATCATCCAGACCGCCCGGGAGAAGGTGGTGGCGGAGAACTGGCCGATGCCGGAGTTCGACGTCAACGGCCCGCCGCCGTCCTCCGTCAGCTCCATGGCGTGGAGCCACCTGCCGCCCGAGGGCAAGCAGGCCCTCTTCCAGCAAGAGTGGCGGGCCGCCGTGCACGAGCAGACCGAAATGCTCTTCAACGGCGTCAAGGACGGCGGCGAGGTGCCGGAGCACTCCTTCCTCGGCACGGCCAGCACGCTGGGCCGTGGCAAAGCGGGCGAATGGCGCGAGTTCGCGGTGCATCCCCACTCCGCCGCGCAGTACCTCAACCTCAACTCGATGTGGGGCGGCGACTGGCGCACGGTCCACAAGAACCTGTGCGGCCCGCTGGCCGTGGGCGCGTCGATGGGGGTGCTGCCCCAGGAGGCGTTGACCCGCTTCGCGGCCTCCAACGGAGACATAAGCGAGGGCCTGCTCAACACCGGGTACACGACCGGCAAGGACGACCTGATACCGATGTACACGGCCTCGAACTGGACCGCGGACTACTCGTCGGGAGACGCGCTGCCTCCCGAGGACTTCGCGCGGTTCCTCGCCGACGGCAAGTCACTGGTCGCGTTGGTCAACATCAACCCGGACGGCGCGGATGGAATGCTGCGCGCCGGGGGCACGGCGCACTTCGTGAACGTCCGCGCGGTGGAGGAGAATGGCAACGGCGACTGGATGGTGCGCGTCTACAATCCCTACCAGAACCGCGAGGAGGTCTACTCGTGGAAGGACTTCAAGGCTTCGTGGACGCAGACCGAGGGCAATAACGCCTACGGCCTGCTCATCGCCACGCCGCCCCCGCCGGACGCCGCGCCGACTCCCTAGCCCGGCGGTGGAGCCCCCAGCACCACCGCGCCGCGGCCCCGGCGCTGCTCGCGGACCCACTGCTTGGAGGAGTGGAGCTTGCGCAGCGCGCCTCGCAGCGAGGGCTGCTGGCTGGCCATGAGCAGCAGGTAGCTCCACACGGAGCTGCCCCGGCGGTTCAGCAGCGAATGGGCGAACCGGGTCTCGTCCTGGTCCACGTAGCTGGGGACGTTCTCGAACCACTCGGAGCTGCTGCGCGCCGCCAGCTGGATGGCCAGCAGGGAGGCGCGCCGCTCCCCGTCATACGCCTCCAGCGCGGTGGGCACGTCCGGCTGCGTTCGCAGCTGCCGCGCCAGCCCGATGGCGTCCTGCATGGCCAGCTTCGTCCCAGAGCCGATGGAGAAGTGCGTGGTGTGCGCGGCGTCACCCATGAGCACCACGTTGTCGTGGTACCAGCGCTCGTTGGTGATGCGCTTGAAGTTGAGCCATGGCGCCCGGCCCATGCCCTTCAGCTGGTTGAACAGCGACTTGCCCTGGAGCCGGCTCTGGAAGATGCCCTCCAGCTTCCGGAGCGTCTCATCCGGTCCCAGCGCGTCGAAGCCCAACGCCTTCCAGGTCGACTCCTGGCACTCCACGATGCAGGTGCTGGTCTCGCTGTTGAAGCGGTAGCCGTGGAACCAGAGCCATCCGGCGGGCGTCTCCTCGAAGGCGAAGGTGAAGGCGTCGAACACCTTGTCGGTGCCCAGCCAGATGTACTTGTTGCGTCCCTCCTCCACGTGCGTCTGGAAGTGATGGGCGTGGCGCTGGCGCAGCCGGCTGTTGACGCCGTCACAGGCGACGACGAGGTCCGCGTCCATGAACGCGGCGAGGTCCGTGACGTCCTGCTCGAAGCGGACGTCCACGCCCAGCCCCCTCGCCCGCCGGATGAGGATGTCCAGCAGCCGGTCCCGTCCCAACGCGAAGCCATAGCCGCCGATGTGTGTCGCGTACCGGCCCCGCAGGTGCACCTCCTGCGTGTCCCAGCGCGCCGCGGCCTGGGCGATCCGCTGCGCGCTCACCGGGTCGTTGCGGAAGAGGTCGTCCAGCAGGTCATCCCAGAACACGACGCCCCAGCCATACGTCATGCCCGCGGGGTTGCGCTCGACGACGGTGACGTCGTGCTTCGGGTTGGACAGCTTCGCCAGGATCGAGAAATAGAGCCCGGCAGGGCCTCCGCCAACACAGACCATCTTCATCGAATCCCCCCAGCGCGCGAACGGCCCGGATGCTACCGGCCTGTCAGGGAAATCGACGCTGGCCGGAAGCGCTGTCTGTCGTTGCTGGCAGGACAGAAAAGGGGATGAGAGGCGTCAGCGGCTCCGGCCCGCGCGCCGCCGGCCCATGCCTCCGGGCCCCGGTGACGGGGGCAGGTGTTCAGCGAGGAACGCCAGGAACGCCGCGAGCCGGCGGCCCGGTTCGCGCCCGGCGGTGTGGACCGCGTGCAGGTCGATGTCCGGCAGCATGAAGCGGTCCAGCGCGGACACCAGGTGGCCGGAGGCGAGCAGCCCCTCCACGTCCCAGGTGGACTTGAGCACGACGCCCGCGCCCGCCAGGGCCCAGTCCTTCAGCACGCCGCCGTCGTTGGCGGTCCGGTCCCCGGACACGCGCACGTGGAAGACGCGGCCGTCCTCGTCGCGGAACGCCCAGCTCGTCTGCGGCGCGCCCGGACGCGCGAGCACCAGGCAGTTGTGGCGCGTCAGGTCCGCGGGCTTGCGAGGCGGCGGGTTGCGGGCCCAGTACGCGGGCGCCGCGCACACCACGCGCCGGCCGGAGACGATGCGCCGCGCAGTCAGCCGCGAGTCCGCCAGCGGCCCGAAGCGCAGCGCCACGTCGATGCCCTCCTCGATGAGATCCAGCACCCCATCGCTCAGCACGAGCTCCACGCGCACCCCCGGATGGAGCCGGAGGAATGCGTCCACCAGCGGGGCCACCCGCGCGCGGCCGAAGTCGTTGGTGGCGGTGACGCGCAGGAGGCCGGTGAGGGGACCCTCGCGCCCGCCCACGCCCGCCTCGCTCTCCGCCAGGTCGGTGAGGATGCGCTGACAGTCCGCGCGGTAGCCCTCGCCCTCGGGGGTCAGCGACAGTCGCCGTGTGGACCGGGCGAGCAGCCGCACCCCCAGCCGTGCCTCCAGGCGCTGGAGTCCCAGCGTCACCGTGGAAGGCGCCACGCCCCGGGCTCGCGCGACGGCGGACAAGCTGCCCCGCCGGGCGATGTCGAGGAACAGCTCCATCTCGTCGAAGCGATCCATTGTTCGAAACTATCGAATGCTGGTTTGCGCGGCGTGGCCATTGTTTCGGAGGCTCGCGGACCGCATACCCAGGAGCCTTCAGTCGTACTCCTCTTTTCCCGGGACACCCCATGCGCATCGAACTCACTGGAAGGATTGCCCTCGTCACCGGCTCCACGGCCGGCATCGGCCTGGCCACGGCGAAGGGGCTGGCGGCGGCGGGCGCCACGGTCATCGTCAACGGCCGCACGCAGGCGGCGGTGGACCGGGCCATCGCGGCGGTGCGCGAGGCGGCCCCGGGCGCCACCGTGAAGGGCTTCGCGGGCGACCTGAGCACGGCGGAGGCCACCGCGGCGCTCGTCGCGGCGCACCCCCACTGCGACATCCTCATCAACAACCTGGGCATCTTCGGGCCGAAGGACTTCTTCGATGTGACGGACGAGGACTGGAGCCACTTCTTCGAGGCGAACGTGCTGTCCGGCGTGCGGCTGTCGCGCGCGTACCTGCCGGGGATGCAGAAGCAGGGCTGGGGCCGCGTGGTGTTCGTCTCGTCCGAGTCCGCGCTGAACATCCCCACGGAGATGATCCACTACGGCGTCACCAAGACGGCGCAGCTGTCCGTCGCGCGCGGCCTGGCCAAGCGCATGGCGGGGACGGGCGTCACGGTCAACTCCGTGCTGCCGGGGCCCACCCTCTCCGAGGGTGTCCGCACGATGTTCCGCGAGGAGCACGAGAAGTCGGGCCGGTCCTTCGAGGACCTCGCCGTGGACTTCATCCAGGCGAACCGGCCCAGCTCCATCCTCCGCCGCCCGTCCAGCGTGGAGGAGGTGGCGAACATGATTGTCTACGTCGCGTCACCCCAGGCCTCCGCCACCACCGGCGCCGCGCTGCGGGTCGACGGGGGCGTGGTGGACTCCATCGCCTGAGCGCGACGAAAAAGGGCCCCTCCGGTCGCGGAGCCGGCGGTGGGGCGTCGCGTGTGCAACAGTGCGGGCAGCCGGTGGGGTTCAGGGACGGGCAGCTCTGGCGATAGTCCATCGCATCCCGCCCTGCGGCTGATTATGCCTGGGGACTCGACTCCCCGGGTGGGAGCCTCCAGGACTTCATGCCCAGCACACCCCATCACGACCCCGCGCCATCCCCTTCGTTGAGCGCGGTGGGACGCGCGTTGCCTTCGCACTACGCCAGCCAGGAACAGCTCATCGCGGCGCTGCGCGACCTGTGGGCGACGAAGCACTTCAACCTGGAGCGGCTGGAGGACCTGCACCGCAACGTGCAGGTGGGCGGCCGGCACCTGGCGCTGCCGCTGGAGGAGTATCCGGCGCTCGCGACGTTCCAGCAGCGCAACGATGCGTGGATCCGCGTGGCCACGGAGCTGTCGGAGAAGGTGGCGCGCGAGGCGCTGTCGCGCGCGGGGCTCACGCCGAAGGACGTGGACCACGTCTTCTTCGTCACGGTGACGGGCATCGCCACGCCCAGCGTGGATGCGCGACTGGTCAACCGGATGGGCCTGCGCGAGGACGTGAAGCGCACGCCCATCTTCGGCCTGGGCTGCGTGGCGGGCGCGGCGGGCCTGGCGCGCGCGTCGGACTACCTGCGCGCGTTCCCCAAGCAGACGGCGCTGCTCATCGCCACGGAGCTGTGCTCGCTCACGCTCCAGCGCGAGGACCTGTCCATCCCCAACATCATCGCCTCCGGCCTCTTCGGGGACGGCGCGGCGTGCGTGGTGCTGCGGGGCGCGGAGGCCAATGCCGCGGGCCCGCGCGTGGTGGGCTCGCGGTCGGTGTTCTACCCGGACACCGAGCGGGTGATGGGCTGGGACGTGGTGGACACGGGCTTCAAGGTGGTGCTGTCCGCGAAGGTGCCGCAGCTGGTGAAGGAGCACATCCGGGGCAACGTGGATGGCTTCCTCGCGGAGCATGGGCTGACCCGACAGGACGTGAAGCACTGGGTGGCGCACACCGGCGGGCCCAAGGTGCTGGAGGGCTTCGAGTTCGCGCTGGAGCTGGAGCCCGGCGCGCTGGAGCGTTCGTGGAAGTCGCTGCGGCAGGTGGGCAACCTGTCCAGCGCATCGGTGCTCTTCGTGCTGGGTGAGACGCTGGAAGAAGCGGACGCGGTGCCGGGCGACTGGGGCGTGGTGATGGCCATGGGTCCGGGCTTCTGCGCGGAGATGGTGCTGGTGCGATGGTGACCGGAACGCAGGCGTTGTTCGCGGGCTTCATGGTGCTGCTCGTCGCGGAGCGGCTGTTGGAGCTGGTGCTCTCCAAGCGCAACGCGGCGCGAGCCTTCGAGCGGGGCGGGGTGGAGACGGGGCAGGGGCACTACCGGTTCATGGTCGTGTTCCACACGCTCTTCCTCGTCGCGTGCGTCGCGGAGGTGTTTGGACTCCAGCGTCCCTTCTGGGGCGTGTGGAGCTGGGCGGCGCTGGCGGGCGCGGCGGTGGCTCAGGGGCTGCGGTACTGGGCCATCGGGACGCTGGGCGACCGGTGGAACTCGCGCATCATCGTGGTGCCGGGGCTGGCGCCTGTGACGGGCGGGCCGTACCGGTTCCTGCGTCATCCGAACTACGTGGCGGTGGTGTTGGAGTTGTTCTGCGTGCCGCTCATCCACGGGGCGTGGGTGACGGCGGTGGTATTCACGGTGGGCAACGCGGCGCTGCTCTACGTGCGCATTCGCGCGGAGGAGGCGGCGCTCGGAGCGATGTACTCCGAGGCCTTCGCCCACCGTCCCCGCTTCATTCCGGAGGTTCGCCGTGGCTGACATCGAGATGGAGGCGGTGGCGGAGATCCGCCGCATCGCCCGGGAGGAGCTGGAGTTCGAGGGCGCGGTGGAGCCCGCGCACGACCTCTTGCGCGACCTGCACCTGGACAGCCTGGGGCTGACGGTGCTGGCGGTGGGCCTGGAGAATCGCTTCCGGGTGCTGCTGTCGGAAGAGGACGCGCAGGGCGTGCGGACGGTGGAGGACCTGGCGCGGCTGGTGGCTGCGCGGGTTCAAGCCGCGAAGCCGGACGTGGGAGTGCATCCGTGAAGGGGCCGCCCCTGCCGGCGCTGAAGCACGCCACGGTGAACGCGATGCTGAAGGCGACGTCGCACACGTCGCTGGGGCTGGTGTTCGTGGACGCGTCAGAGCACGAGACGTCCCTGCCGTGGGCCCAGGTCTACCGGCGGGCGAAGCGCGCGGCGGCGGGGCTGGCTCGGCTGGGCGTGCGTCCGGGAGACCGGGTGGCGTTGCTGTTGCCCACGTCGCCCGCGTTCATGGATGCGTACTTCGGCGCGCTGCTGGCGGGCGCGGTGCCGGTGCCGCTGTATCCGCCGGTGCGGCTGGGGCGGCTGGACGAGTACCACCGCTCGACGGCGCGCATGCTCCAGTTGACGGGCGCGGTGGTGGTGCTGACGGACACGCGCGTGCGGCTGCTCCTGGGCCCGAGCATGGCGCTGGCTCGGCCGAAGCTGGGCTGTCACACGGTGGACGCGGTGATGCACGGCGACGAGGATCTGGAGGTGGAGGTGGGGCCCGATGCGCTGGGGCTCATCCAGTTCTCCTCCGGTTCCACGGTGGAGCCGAAGCCGGTGGCGCTGACGCACGGGGCGCTGTTGGCGCAGGTGGCGGCGCTGGAGGTGGCGATGCCGCTGGCCCCGGGCGTGATGCCGGTGGGCGTGAGCTGGCTGCCGCTGTACCACGACATGGGGCTCATCGGCTGTGTGCTCGCGGCGCTGTACTACCCGGGCAGCCTGGTGCTGATTCCGCCGGAGACTTTCCTGGTGAAGCCGGCGCTGTGGCTGCGCGCGCTGTCGAGGCATCGGGGCTTCGTGTCGCCCGCGCCGAACTTCGCCTATGGGTTGTGTTTGAAGCGGGTGAAGGACGCGGACCTGCAGGGCGTGGACCTGTCCGGGTGGCTGCACGCGCTCAACGGCGCGGAGCCGGTGTCCGCGGACACGCTGCGTCGCTTCGCGGAGCGGTTCGAGAAGTGGGGCTTCTCCGTGCGGGCGCTGCGGCCGGTGTATGGCTTGTCGGAGGCGTCGCTGGCGGTGACGTTCCCCCCTGCGGGCCGGGGGCCGCGCGAGCTGGGCGTGGATGCGGACGTGCTGGCGCGCGAAGGGCAGGCGCGTGATGGGGCACGCACGCTGGTGAGCGTGGGCGCGCCGGTGGCGGGCTTCGAGGTGGAGGTGCGCGGCGAGGACGGCACGGTGTTGCCGGAGCGCCAGGTGGGTCGCGTGTTCACGAAGGGGCCGTCGGTGATGCGCGGCTACTTCGAGGACGCGGAGGCGACGGCGCGGGCGCTGGTGGGGGAGGGCTGGCTGGACACGGGAGACCTGGGCTTCAGCGTGGACGGGGAGCTGTACCTGACGGGCCGCGCGAAGGACCTGGTCATCATCCGGGGCGCGAACCACGCGCCGCAGGCCTTCGAGGATCCACTGCTCAAGGTGGACGGCGTGCGCACGGGCTGCGCGGTGGCGCTGGGCTTCACGCCCAAGGGCGGCGAGGACGAAGCGTTGCTCATCCTGGCCGAGCGCGCGGAGCGGGGCGCGGACGTGGCATCAGTAGAGGCGGACATCCGCGCGGCGGTGGTGGAGGCGACGGGCGTGCAGCCGCACACGGTGAAACTGCTGGAGCCTGGGACGCTGCCTCGCACGTCCAGCGGCAAGCTGCGCAGGAGCGAGGCGCTGCGGCGCTATCTGGCCGGAGAGCTGACGGCACCGAAGAAGGTGGGCGCGGTGGGGCTCGCGGTGGAGATGGCGAAGAGCGCGCTGGCGATGGTGCGCGCGGAGCACGACTCGTGATGTGGCTGGACACGTGAAGCAGCACGACGTGGTCGTGGTGGGCGGAGGCCCGGCCGGTCTCGCGGTGGCCATCACCGCGGCACGGCGCGGGCTGGACACGGTGGTGCTGGAGCGCGCGTCCACGCCCGTGGACAAAGCGTGCGGTGAAGGCCTGATGCCATCCGGCCTCGCGGCGCTGGAGCGGTTGGGCGCGCTCGCGCACCTGGACCGGAGCGACAGCTCGCCCTTCGTCGGCATCCGCTACGTGCAGGAGGACGGCAGCACGGCGGAGGGAAAACTGCCCGCGCCTGGAGGACTGGGAGTCCGCAGGCTGGCCCTGTCCCATGCGCTGGCGACCCGTGCGCGCGAGGTGGGCGTCGACCTGCGCGAGCACACGCATGTCGTGTCGCACGTGCGGACGCCGGACGGGGTGACGCTGGAGACGCCCGTGGGCCGCGTGTCCGCGCGCTTCCTGGTCGCTGCGGACGGCCTGAACTCACCGCTGCGCAAGGCCGAGGACCTGGAGGTGGAGCAGGACGTGCCCCGGCGCTACGGACTGCGGCGCCACTTCCGGCGCGTGCCGTGGACACCCTACGTGGAAGTGCACTTCGCCTCCGGCGTCGAGGCATACGTGACGCCCGCCGGAGCGGAGCGCGTGGGCATCGCGTTCCTGTGGGAGGACGGCACGGTGCCAGGCCGCGTGGGTTTCGACGCGATGCTGGAGCGCTTCCCCCGCCTCGCGGAGAAGCTCACCGGCGCGGAGCCGGACTCCCAGCCACGCGGTGCCGGACCCCTGGCCCGCGTGGCCCGCACTCGCATCGCGGATCGCTTCGCCCTCGTCGGTGATGCCGCCGGCTACGTGGACGCGCTGACAGGCGAAGGGCTCACGCTCGCCTTCGCCTGCGCGGAGTCCCTGGGAGCGCTGCTCCCGGACGCACTGGCGAAGGGCGCTGGCCGCGACACGTTGCTGCCCTACGAGCACACCTTCCAGCAGGTGTTCCGCAAGTACGCCTGGACCACGCACGGCCTGCTGATGCTCGCGCGCCGCCCGCGCCTGCGAAGGCCCGTGGTGCGCCTGCTGGGCCGAGCCCCCTGGCTCTTCGAGCGCATCCTCGCCGCCGTGGTGACGTGACCCGGAAAGCCCGGACCCCCTGGCACCCGGACGCGGATCCGCACGGCCTGGCCCTTGTTCCACCGCCGCGCGCCGGGGACACTCGCCCCCATGGCATCTGGCCCCGCGGCTTCGCGTCCCTGGTTCGCGTTCTCCCTCGACCTGGCTCCGGCCGCGGCGAGCCGGCACCTGCACGGCCTGCCCCCCGTGCCCGACTTCCCCGAGGGCGAACTCGCCGAGGCCCTGGACGTGGACGTCGTCTATGACGTGCACGTGCCCAACTGGGGCGGCCGGGTCGCACGCCTGGTGGATGCTCCCGGACACCGGCTGTCCGGGCGCCTGCGCCCCGTCGCCACCGAGTCCTGGCCCGTCCTCGCCCGCCTGGAGACCGCGCTCGCTCTGGCCACCGAGGAGCGCCCCGTGAAGGTGCGCACCGCCTCTGGCACCGTGGTGGATGCCCACGCCTTCACCCCCGCCGAGCGCAACGCCTCCACGCAGGGGCCCGTCAGCGAGGCCTTCCTGATAACCCTCGCTGTCGCCGCCGAGCGCGCCCGACTGCCTGCCGCCGTCGTCGAAAAACTCCAGGCCGAAGCCCGCATCGTCCACGCCGTCCAGCACGCCCGGCCCGACGGACACCGCCCTCCGCCCCCCTCGAAGTCCGGCATTAAGTGACAGCCGGGTCCAGCCGGACCGAAAAACGCCCTGCCTGCTGAGAAAAAGGGCGGAGTGACGCAACCGGGTGCCGCGTCACTCCGACGATGAAGAACAGGGGCCCTCCCCGATCGTCACCCCCGCCGGCCCCGAGGACGTTCACCGCATGTCGCTGCGAATCCCGACGGGAGTCTCCACCCCGCGCCCCACGCCCGCGAACGCGGCTGTCCCCACCGCCGCGCCCGCGAACACCGCGGTGCCCGCTGGGGCGGATGCTCCCGTCAGCGCGCCCGCGTCGAATGTCGTGGCGCCCACCGGGGGCAGCTGGAAGCGCTCCGCCACCAAGGAGGTGGCCATCTCCGACCTCCAGCAGAAGTTCGGCTGGACGGACGAAAGCTGGCAGGGGCGCCTGCTGCACGCGGCGGACGAGGGCGTTGATGGAAGCCGGGCCTCGAACGGCCAGGTGTCCGCGGCGGAGCTGGAGTCGTATCTCTCCGCGCCCACGGACGCGCAGTTCCTCACGTCCACGGCCATCCAGCAGCAGCGCGCGGCGCTCGACGCGAAGCTTCAGGGGGGCGCGCAGTCCGCGAAGGTGGACAGCTTCGAAAGCCCCTGGCAGCAGTCCGTGGCGAAGCGCGCGGACCTCCTGGGCGGCAACGGCGACGGTGAGCTCTCCGCGGACGAGCTGACGGCCTACATCAACGCGTCCAAGGCGAACCAGGCCAAGGGCACGGGCACTGCCGCGAACACGCAGTGGGTGCCGGATCAGCAGATGGCCACCTTCCAGAGCCGCGTGGCGGAAGTGGCCGGCGAGGTGGATCCGCTCCAGGGCGTGGGCGGAAGCGGCGCGACGCCCGGCCTGAACCTGGTGAAGGAGTACTCGCGCACGCTCATGGACACGGACAAGAACGTGCCCACGTTCGTGAGCTACATGCTGTCAGCGGCGGACGTGAAGGAGACGCCCGCGGACGTCAGCCGGCTCAACAGCACCTTCGTGCGCGACCCGGAGCTGAAGCAGGGCGGCGTGGTGGACTCCGACTACAACAACACCGGTTTCGACCGGGGGCACATGAAGCCGGCCGAGGACTCGCCCACGCAGGCGGCGATGAACGAAAGCCACTACATGACCAACATCGCGCCCCAGCACGGCAACCACAACCAGCAGGTGTGGCGCACGCTGGAGCGCGGCGTGTCGGAGATGATCAAGGAGACCGGCGGCAAGGCCTACATCGTCACGGGCAACCTGTACCTGGACGACAAGGGCAAGCCGCTGCCGCCCGAGTCCCTCCAGACGACGGGCTCGAAGGCGGACCGGCAGATCGCGGTCCCCACGCACAACTTCAAGACGGTCCTCCTGGAGCTGCCCAACGGCAACCTGTCGATGTTCGCGTACATGGTGCCGAACGCGAAGGAAGGCCCGTCCAAGAAGGAGGACATCCTCCCGCTGCTCCAACAGTCGCGCGTGCCGGTGGACCAGATTGAAGGCCTGCTGGGCCAGGACCTCTACGCGCAGCTGCCCAAGAGCGTGCAGTCCAAGCTGGAGAACGACACGTCCGCCGCGGGCGTCTTCCAGCAGCAGAGCCTCTACGAGTCCGCCACGCTGCTGCGCGCTCCCTGAGCCTCTGTCGGGGGCCGCACGCGCTGGACAGAGGGAACAGGGAAGGCTCAGCGCCGCACGCGGTACCGGAGCCACACGATGCCGGAGTCGCGGCGCTCCACGTGGGTGAGTTCCAGCGCGGCGCCCGCGCCGGTGGAACCCTGGGGCCGGTCGAAGAGGGTCGGAGTGCCGGGCAGGCCGTCAGCGGTGGGGTGCACGAGGAGGCTCACCTCGTCGATGAGGCCCGCAGCGAGGAAGGAACCGTTGATGCCACCGCCGCCCTCCAGCAGCACGGTCTTGATGCCGAAGGTGTCTCCGAGCTTCTCCAGCACGCGGGCGAAGTCGATGTCCTGCTTGCCGCCGAAGACATAGGAGACACCGCGCTCACGCAGGTGGGCGAGGTGCGCGTCGGTGACGGACTCGGTGAGCACGACGACGAGGTGGTCGTCATCGATGGCGCCGGACTCCCAGTTCAGCTTGCCGTGGGCATCCAGGGCGATGGCATAGGACTCCGCGTCCTTGCGAGCGACGAAGTCCGTGCGGGGCAGAGGAGACGCGGGAGCGGGCTTGGGCACGTCCCCTTCCGCGGCGAAGTCCTCCATGGTGATGCGGCCGCACATCCATGCGTCCGCGTCGAAGGTGTCGGCGGTGCGCTCGTATTCACCGCGCATCGATGCCGGGTCGGGCCAGTGCTTGACGACGATGCGCCCGTCGATGGACGAGATCATGTGGCAGATGACATGGGGCTTCATCGGGTGACTCCGGAGCACGGCCCGCCTTCAGGTGGCGGGCGGCGGAGCGCGGATGGTTCCCGAGGCGCCACGGACTGTCGAACCGATTCCGCGCCGGTCCGTTCACAATCCCGCGAGCCGCTACTGCGTCGCGCCGGGAGCGTCGGAGACCTCGGCGGTGGAGGACTTCTTCGAAGGAGTGGACTCCTCCGTCTTCGGTGTCTCGAGGGGGGCGGGCTCCGCCGTGCCCACCCGGATGACTACGGGGCCGGATCCGCTGCTCTGGGGTGAGAACCGGCTCCCTGTGGGCGTCTGGCCGATTCCCACGTAGGCACAGCCAGCCAGTGTGGACAGCGAGACGGCGGCAATCAATCGGCGCATGAGACAACCCCCGGGACAGGATGGAACGCACGCGCATCCAAGCGGACGTCCTGGTGGGAAGTCCAGCCACGGTGGTGTTCAGCCGGCGGCCGTCGTCCGGGTGAAATCCATCACCCAGTTGGTCTCCCACGTCTCTCCGTCGAGGGAGAAGGCCTGCTCCCACCGGGCCCGGTCGTTGCCCAGGCGGGTCCAGTGGAACACGACCTGGACCGGTCGGCCTCCTTCGGTGTCCTCGCCGTAGAAGCGGCCGTGGTCGCCGGTGAAGCCTCCGTGCACGGGTGGCTGGAGCACCGCGTGGCGACTGTCGATCCAGTGGATGGACCAGCGGCGCTCCCGCGCGTCGAACAGGCGCAGGGCCATGCCGGAGAAGCCTCGCTCGAAGACGGTCTCCTCGACGTTGGACAGGCCGCCCAGGTGGGGCTGGCAGCGCATCCTGGACGTGAACACGTCCCAGTCATCGTTGCCTGTCAGTCGTTGCTTGAGCTTCCGGTTCACGCACGTCCATTCGCCCATGAGGAAGTCGAAGTCGTGCACGTCGCCCGTGGGCAAGGAGGGAAGGGGCTTCATGGTGCGGATCCTTTCAGCGCAGCTCGGAGCGTGCGGTGGGGGACAACGTCAGGTGTTCGGGCGGCGCGCTCAGCCACGGTTGAAGCGGCTCCGCCCAGCCCTTCGCCGCAGCTCTGCGTCGCGCATCCGGAAACACAGTGAGCCAGGCGAAGACGTGCTCACCCGTGCGCACGGGCAGGGGAGGGAAGGTGTTCTCCGCGGGCTCGGTCTGGAACAGGGCTTGCGGTGAGGCGCCCAACTCCGTGAGCACCGGACGCACGTGCTGTTCGAAGCAGGTCATGAGTGCTTCATCGGCGGGAGCCTTCAGGTAGCAGAGCGTCATTTCCACCCGGGAGTCCGGACGTGCGTCCGCGCCCGGTGGCGGTCGGGGCGTGCCTGGATGCTTGAGGCCCGTGTCTGGCCGCACCGGCCGCAGGAGGAGGACATTGTCGGAGTCCTGCATGGTCACGTTCGCGGCGTTGCGGTGCTCCTTCCACACCGGGCCGCCGTAGAACGCGCTCAGGGCCTCGCGCCGTGAAGCCATGTCGCGGAAGCCTCGAAGCCACACGAACCGGTCTGGACGGTCCTCGTCACGGAACTGACCGACGAGGTGCATGCCCGTGGCTTCCTGCGACTCGATGAAGGCCCGTTCGAAGAGCGAGATGAGGACGTCCCGCTGACCGGGATGCAGCGTGTACTGGCGCAGTTCGAGGACCGAGCAGCAGGGAGACGGAGACGGCATGGGGGCTTCTTGCCAGGGAACTGGTAGGGTCATGAAGACCACTTCCGCCAGAATCGGCCATACCAGTTGAAGACCTCCACCGGCGTCGCGTCATCGCTCCTTTTACGGCTCGATTCGCGGAGTCCCACGCCGCTCCATGAGCAGCTCTTCGAGGGCATCCGTGCGCGCATCCTCACGGGGGCGCTGGCACCCGGGCTGCGGCTTCCCTCTTCCCGTCAGCTCGCCACCGAGCTGGATGTGGCCCGCAGCACCGTCCTCCAGGCGGTGGATGCGCTCACGGCGGAGGGCTACCTCGTGGCCCAGGCGGGCTCCTGTACGCGCGTCGCACCCGAGCTGCCCATCCTCTCCGGAGACCGGAGCCGTGAACCCGGGCTCCCTGCTGCCGCACGTGTCTCAATCTCTGGGAGGGGGCCTCGGCTTGCTGCCTCCGCACGGGCGTTGAAGTCCACACCAGTCGGTGCTCCGCGCCTCGGGGCCGCGCCTCGCGCGTTCCGGCCGGGTGTGCCCGCGCTGGACCTGTTCCCCACCGCGCTCTGGGCTCGCACGGTGTCTCGCGTCCATGCTCGCGCGAGCACGGGGTTGCTCGACGGGGGTGACCCTTCGGGCCATGCGCCACTGCGCGAAGCCGTCGCCATCCATGTGTCCGTGTCGCGGGGCGTGCGCTGCTCCTCGGAGCAGGTCTTCATCACGGCGGGCACCCAGCAGGCCTTCGATGAGGTCCTCCGGCTCGCGCTGAATCCGGGTGACTCCGTCTGGGTGGAGAACCCTGGCTATCCCGGCGCCCGTCGCGCCGTGCTCTCCGCTGGAGGACGTCCGGTGCCCATCCCCGTGGATGGGGACGGACTCGACGTGGGCGAGGGCCTGGCTCGCGCGCCTCGGGCGCGGGTCGCGTTGGTGGCGCCTTCGCACCAATACCCGCTGGGCGTCACGCTGAGCCTGGCGCGGCGGATGGCGCTGCTCCAGTGGGCCGAACGCACCCGCTCGCTGATCATCGAGGACGATTACGACAGCGAGTTTCGCCACCGCGGCCGTCCCTTCACCGCGCTCCAGGGACTCGATGACGCCGGCTGCGTGGTCTACGTGGGCACGTTCAGCAAGTCGATGTTCCCTGGCCTGCGCCTGGGCTTCCTCGTCGTGCCGCCCTCGCTCGTGGACGTCTTCTCCGCCGCTCGCGCCGCTGCGCCCGCGCCCGCCTCCACGCTGGAGCAGGCCGCGCTCGCGTTGTTCCTCGCGGAAGGCCACTTCGCCCGTCACCTGCGCCGCATGCGCGCGGCCTATCGGGAGCGCGGCGAAGCCCTGCTCGAAGCCCTGCACGCCGACTGCTCGGGCGTCCTCATGCCCCGTCCCTGTGACACCGGCATGCAGGTGTGCGCATCCCTTGCCGTGCCGCTGTCCGACCTGTGCGTCCGCGATGAGTCCGCGCGCCTGGGCGTGGAGGTCGCGGCCCTGTCCGACTATTTCCTTGGCCGACGCCGCGAGTCCGGCCTCATCTTTGGCTTCGGCGGCGTGCGCCCGGACGCGCTCCGCGAAGGGACTCGCACGCTGGCCCGGGCACTCGAAGCCGCGCGCCTCCGTCCTCCCCAAATGAAAGGACGCACCCGATGAGCGACTCCCTCCCCGTGAAGCTGACCGTCACGCCCTGACCCACGAGATGGGCCCGGACGGCGAGAAGTGGAAGGACAGCACCCAGAAGGGGTGGTCCAAGATGCTGGCTGCGCTGGACTCGTGGCTGTACGAAGCCCCAGCCACCATCCAGTCGCGCTGACATCCCTTCCCGGGCGCGGGCCGTCTACGATGGCGCCATGACCTGGCGTTCCCTCCTCCTCTCGCTGGTGCTGCTGTCCGCATGCGGGCAGCGACGAAGCGACCCCGCGCGCGTGGCGGAGGACCTGATGCGCCCCGCGCCCCTGGGAGCCTTCGCCGCGGGCACGCCTCCCGTTTCCACGGAAGACTGCACGGTGCGCACGGCGAAGCAGTGCTTCGACCAGGCGCTCACACTGCTGGCCACGAACGCGCAAGGCCCGGAGCGGCTGCGCGCGGTGTCCCTGATGGGCAAGGCCTGTGACGGACAGGTGAAGGACGCCTGCTCCTGGCTGTCCAAGCACGTGAAGGAGCCCCGGCGCGTGCGCGGCGGCCCGCCGGACGACCCCGTGTTCCAGGAGGCCTTCGAGCACTGGCGCGAAGGCCGCAAGCACCACGTGCGCGTGACGTGCCGGCTGGTTCAGGGCGGCATGCCCCAGCAATGCGAGGTGCGGGAAGCGACGCTGCCCCCGGACCTGCTGGCGCAGGCGCTCACAAGCATCCAGGCTTCGCGCTACGCGCTGCCCACCCTCGACGGAGACCCCTTCGAATGCGACTGGACCATCGTCATCAAGTGACGCGGCTGTGGCCGGTGCTGGCCCTGTCGCTGTTCACCGGCTGCTTCGCCGGCACCGTGCACCGGGGTCCGGTGACGGACCACTTCAACGGCGAGTCGTTCCAGAACATCGGTGACGCGCCGAAGCTGTCCCCGCTCACGCTGATATCCGCCGTGATGGAGGAGCGGCGCGGCACCTGGCGCGACTACGCGGCGGAGCCCGCAGGCCCGAAGCCGCCGGAGCGCGTGGGCCCGGGAGCGCTGCGCGTGACGTTCATCAACCACGCCACGGTGCTGCTCCAGGCGGACGGGGTGAATGTGCTGACGGACCCCATCTATTCGGAGCGGGCGAGCCCCGTGTCCTTCGTGGGCCCCAAGCGCGTGCGGCCTCCGGGCATCCGCTTCGAGGACCTGCCGCCCATCGACGTCGTGGTGGTGAGCCACAACCACTACGACCACATGGACCTGCCCACGCTGCGGCAGCTGGAGGCCGCGCACCATCCGCTCTTCCTCGTGGGCCTGGGCAACCGCGAGCTGCTCGTGGACGAGGGCTTCCAGCACGTGGAGGAGCTGGACTGGTGGCAGTCCGCGAAGAGCGGTCCCCAGGCGTTGAAGGTGTGGGCGGTGCCCGCGCAGCACCGGTCGAACCGGGGGCTGACGGACCAGGAGGAGACGCTGTGGGCGGGCTACGTGCTGGAGACGTCCGGAGGCCCGGTGCTCTTCGCGGGTGACACGGGGCTGGGTCCGCACTTCGACCGCATCGCGGAGCGCTTCGGGCCCATGCGCCTGTCGGTGTTGCCCATCGGCGCGTTCCGTCCGCGCGTCCTGCATCCGGTGCACATGGGGCCGGAGGACGCGCTGAAGGCGCACCACGTGCTGCGCTCGGGCACGTCCGTGGCGATGCACTACGGCACCTTCCCCATGGCGTGGGATGGCCAGGACGAAGCGAAGTACCTGCTGTTGCGGCTCCTGCTGAAGGAGGAGGTGCGGCCGCGCTTCTGGGCGCTCGGCTTCGGCGAGGGCCGGGACGTGCCGCCGCTGGCGCCGGGGAATGACGGGCGTGCCGATGCCGGACGCTGACGGCGTGGTGCCGCCGGAGGTGGACGCGAAGGAGAAGATGGACCGGGCGCGCGCGTGCATCCGCGCGGGCGAGGTGGAAGAGGCGATTCCGCTCTGCGACGAGGTGTACCGGCGCTTCACGCTGTCGAAGGTACCGGCGCTCCAAGTCCAGGTGGCGCGGGCATTGGGGCACCGGGGCGTGGCCATCGCGGAGAAGGGGATGTTCCACGAGGCGCTGGTCCACTTCGACGAGGTGGAGCGCCGCTTCTGGAGCCCGCGCAAGCCGGAGCTCTGGGAGGGCGTCGCGTGGGGGATGTTGTACCGGGCCCGCGTGCTCCTGGAGATGGACCAGGAGGACATGAGCCGCAACTGGCTGGAGCGGATGCTGAGCCGCTTCAAGGCGTTCGCGCAGCGGTCCGACCTGCGCATCCCGGTGGAGATGGCGCGAACGGTGGTGGTCGCCACCCACAACCAGGGGCTGCGCTTCGAGGAAGCGCTGAGCCAGTCCGAGGCGCTCCTGAAGGAGTACGACGGAAACACCGAGCCGTTCCTGGTGGAGCAGACCGCGGTGGCGATGTTGGGGCGGGCCACCGCGCTCCAGGGGTTGGGGCACGTGGACGAAGCGCTGGAGGCGTTCGACGAAATCGACGTGCGCTACTGCGAGGACACGGACCCGAGGATGCGAGCCCTGGTGTCCACCGCGCTCATGGGCCGCGCCCTCGTGTTACTCCGGGAAGAGCTGCTCCCGGAGGCGCTGGGCGCGATTGACGCCATCCTGGAACACGCGGGCCCGAACCCGGGACGGCGTCTGATGGAGCCCGTGAACTTCGCGAAGTTCCACCGCGAAGTCGTCGAACGCGAGCTGCAACTCGAGCGCGAACGAGCCGCGCGCAGGCCGAAGCCGCGTTAGCCTGGAGGCGGAAGGGACTTCCAGAGCCAGCCCAGCCGCAGGTCCCGCTCCTCGAAGGGCGGGGCTCGGATGAGGTCATCGGACTCGCCGTAGACGCCCATCTCCAACCAGCGCCCGTCCCGCAGCTCGCTCACGGTGAGCGTGCGTGCGTCCAGATCCACGAACCACAGGTGTTTGATGCCGATGCGTGCGTAGAACGGCCGCTTGATGCGCGTGTCGTAGGCCCGCGTGGTCGGCGACAGGATTTCGCACGCCCAGTCGGGAACATCCGTCCACTGCCCCTTGGGAAAGGTGGGCACTCTTTCGCGCCGCCAGCCCGCGAGGTCCGGACTGAACTCCGGGGATCCGCCCACCCGGATGCCAGGCTCGGCCATGATCCACCAGCCGCCCGGCAGCTCCTCTCCACCCAGCTGGAATGCATCATCCAGCTCCCGGAAGAGCCTCAGCTCGAAATAGCCATGCGCGGCACGCGGCCGTGCCTGCGTATACAGCGTTCCATCGATGATCTCGCCCACCACGCCCTCGGGCAGGGCCTCGATGTCAGCGAAGGTCGCCGGACCTTCGAGTGGTTTCGCGCCATAGGCCATGCCCGAAGTGTGGAGTTAGCAGCGCGGTCTGACAAGCAGGCCGGGCGGGCGCTCAGGACGCTTCGGTCACCGGCCACCACTCACCGAGCCGCAGCTCGATGGCGTCGAACGGTGCTGCTCGGATGATGTCGTCCTCTCCGTACACGCCCATCTCCACCCAGCGCCCATCGTGCAGCTCGCTCACGGTGAGCGTGCGCACCTCCAGGTCGATGAACCACAGGTGCTGGACGCCGATGCGCGCGTAGAACGGACGCTTGATTCGCTGGTCATACGCCCGCGTGGACGGCGACAGGATTTCGCAGACCCAGTCTGGCGCGATCTTGCATCTTCCGCCGGGGAGCACGGGCACTCGCTCGCGCCGCCAGCCCGCGAGGTCCGGACTGAACTCCGGCGCCCCCTCCATCTGGATGCCTGGCTCCACCAACACCCACCAACCGCCCGGGCCATTCTGGCCGCGCTGGAAGGGGCCTCGCAGCCCTTCAATCAGCGCACCCACCAGGTCCATGTGCCCGGCCCGGGGCCGTGCATGCGTATACAGCGTCCCATCGATGATCTCGCCCACCACGCCCTCGGGCAGGGCCTCGATGTCAGCGAGGGTCGCCGGACCCCCGAGTGGTTTCGCGCCATAGGCCATGCCTGGAGTGTGGAGTTACCTCCACCGTCTGACAAGCCGGCGCCAGGACCGTCAGTCCGGCTGCGCGATGATCAACGTCTGCAATGGCAGATGCCGGATGGGCCGCGTGCTCTGTACCTTGAAACCCGCGTCATCCAGGAAGCCCTCGACCTCCGCGGGCGTGTAGGACGCTGCTCCCGACGTGAGGAAGTAGTGCAACCCGATGAGCGGCGCGGACGTGCCCTCGGTGTCCCGCTCCTCGCGCAGGTACTCCAGCACCGCCAGCGTGCCCCGGGACACCATGGCCCCGCGCACGCGCCGCAGGAGCGCCACGTTCTGCGCGGGCGTCAGGTGGTGCATCACCTGGAACAGCAGCGCGCCGTCATACGGCCCGCCCAGCTCCGCGGTCAGCACGTCCCCTTCCTTGTGCGTCACCCGGTGCGACAGCCCCGCCTGGGCGATGATGTCCCGCCCCACGCGCACGCTGCCCTCCAGGTCCACCACCGTGGCCTTCAGCCCCCGGTGCATCCGGCACAGCTCCGCCGCGTACCAGCCATGCGCGCCGCCCAGGTCCAACAGGTGCCTCGCGCCTCGGGGCAGGGGAATGGCCGACGCCACCTCCGGCGAGGCCAGCCGCGCCAGCTGGTACATGGCCTGGATGTAGTCGCGCCAACGCGGGTCGTCCGGAGCGAACTGGTGGATGTCCACCGACTGCCCGCTCTTCACCGCGTTCTCCAGCTGCCCCCACCAGTCCCACTGCGCGTAGTTGAACTCGAGGAACGCCGTGATGGCCTGCGGCGAGCGCGGGTCCAACCACCGCCGCGCCCGGGGCGCCAGCCGGAAGCGGCCCCGGCTCAGCTCCACCACCTCGCAGGCGATGAGCGCTTCCAGGAGCGCACGCATGCCCTCCGTGCTCGTCTTGAGCCGCGCCGCCAGCGCCTCCGCCGTCGCCGCGCCATCCGCCAGCGCCGCGTAGACGCCCAGCCGGGCCCCGGCCATCAGCGTCCGCGACGCCATCATCCCGAAGAAGGCGTGCGCCAGGGGCTGGGGCGCCAGGTTGAGGAAGTCCGCCACCCGCTCCAGGAGGTTGCTTGCCTTCAGGCCCAGCCGCATCGCGCGTCGCTCCTTGGAGTGGGGGCCTGCCGGCTACCGGCGGCGCCGCGAGCCTGCCACGGCCGCCACGCCCAGCACCATCAGCGCGGCCTGCGGGCCCAGCAGACAGCCCTGCGTCTCCGCCTGGCGGATGCCGGTGTACTTGCACTTGGTCGCCACGCAGCTGAAGCGCGGCGCGCAGTCGCTGGTGCTGCGGCAGTCCGTGGGCACGCGGCCGGTGTTGTCGTCCCCTTCCGGCGAGTTCGGATCGTCCGGCTGGCCCGCGTCCTGCTGCGGGCCCTCCTGGGCCAACGCCACCAGGGGGGAGAACAGGAGGAGTCCGGCCAGGAGCGCTGCCGGGTGGATGCGGGCGAGGAGGGAGGACATGAGGCGGGCGACACCCTAACGCCCCAGCGGGGCGCTTGCATCCATCGTCTGAAGCGGGCGGCCTTCCGGGGTTCCCTGGAAACGCTGGCCGCCCCGGCGTCCGAATCTGCTACGGTCCCCCCGCGATGGCGCCTCGAATCCTCGTCGTGGACGACAACCAGGAGCTCCTCTCCCTCCTCACGCAGCTGTTCGAGGACGCCGGGTATGAGGTGGTGGGCGCCAGCCGTGGCAAGCAGGCCATCGAGGCCGCCCGCGCCCAGCCCCCCGGCTGTGCTGTCTTGGACATCCTGTTGCCGGACATGATGGGCTACCACCTGGCCGACACGCTGCGGAAGGACAACCCCCAGCTGCCGTTGCTCTTCATCACCGGCGTCTTCAAGGGCGGCAAGCACGCCACCGAAGCGCGCCAGAAGTACCAGGCCGCCGGCTACTTCGAGAAACCCTTCGAGGCCCAGAAGCTGCTGGAAGCGGTGGCCAAGGTCCTGCCCGCGGAGAAGAAGGTCCCCGCCGCCTCCATGGCCGACGCCTTCGAGGTGGAGCTGGACATCGACGTGGAGGAGGAGGGCCCGCAGGACGCCATGGAGCTGACCGGCCGCATCAAGGTCACCGGCGGCGGCAACCTCACGGCCGAAATCCGCGGCGCCAACCTCACCGCCACGCCCATGCAGAAGGTGTCCACCACCCAGGTGCGGCCCCCCACGCCGGGCCGCCCGCCGGATCCGCTGCCGGTGGGCGCGGGCGCTCCGGGCAGCCGCCGGGGCGAGTTGAAGGACAACCTGCCCTCGCTGCTCACCGCCTTCTACCTGTCGCGCGAGACGGGCGAGCTGGGCGTGCAGCGCGGCAAGGTGAAGAAGGTCGTCTACTTCGAGAACGGCACCCCGGTGTTCGCGCTCTCCAACCTGCTGGCGGACCGCTTCGGGCAGTTCCTGGTGCGCGTGGGGAAGATCAAACCCGAGCAGCTCCAGGACGCATCCGCCGTCGCCGCGCAGAGCCACCGGCGCACCGGCGACGTGCTGGTGGAGCGCGCGCTGCTCAAGGACACGGAGCGGCTGTACTACGTGGGCCAGCAGGTGAAGGCCATCATCTACTCGCTCTTCTCCTGGGAGGAGGGCACGTACGTGATGAGCTTCAAGGAGAAGGCCTCCGCGGAGTCCATCAAGCTGGACGTGCACCCGGCGAACCTCATCGTCCGGGGCATCAAGAAGCTCTACAAGCCGGAGCGCCTGCGCCGCCTGCTCCAGCCAGAGGACCGGCTCATCCCCGCCGTCGCCCCTGCCTACGGTCTCAACGAGGTGGAGCTGGAGCGCTGGGAGGCGGAGCTGCTGCCGAAAATCGATGGCAACCGCGTGGTGGCGGAGCTGCTCGCGTTCGCCAACCGCCCGGAGCACGTCGTCTACGGCTTCCTGGTGTCGATGATGGCGCTGGGCATCCTGGACAAGCGCTCGTAGCGCTTCCGGTGCCTGGAAGCGGGCCTGGGTGCTTCAGGGCCCGCAGTGTGCCGTGCGGCGCTTCAGACGAGCCGCGAGCCGATCCAGAACAGGCCCAGCGCGCCGGAGCCCAGCGCCACGCCGCGCTGGATCCACAGGCTGATGCGCGCGTTGGCGCGCGACAGGCCTTCCGCGAACAACAGGCCCACCGCGCCCATGCCGATGAGGATGCCCAGCGCGAAGCCGGGCAGGTACGTCCACGCGGACAGGCTCATGCTGCCGCCCACCAGCAGCGGGGGCAGCGCGATGAGCAGCGACCGCACGCCGCTCACGGCCATGAAGGCGCCCGCGGCGGTGCTCACGGTGTGCACGTGCTCGTGCGGCTCGCGGTCGTGGCCGGGCAGGTGCGGGTGGCCGTGGTCCAGGCTGTGCGGGAAGATCAGGGCGGTGACGGCCAGCGCCACCAGCACCGCGCCGCCGAACACCTCCGCCCACCGCTCGAAGGTCTCCGACAGGCCCACGCCCGCGAAGAGGCACACCGCCGCGATGCCGCCCAGCATGGACGCGTGGCCCAGGGCGAAGCGCAGCGCCGTCATGATGGCGACACGGCGCCGACCGCCACCCAGGGTGCCGAGCGTGGCCATGGCGGCGCAGTGGTCCGGCCCCAGGGCGTGGAGCAGGCCTTGAGTCAGGCCGAGCAGGAAGGCGAGCAGGATGGGAGCCACGACGGCGCACCCTAGCCGTGGTTTAACCCTGTGGCCAGCAGGAGGACGTCCCACACCATGCGCATTGCCCATCCCCGAACTTCCGCCGCGCTGCTGCTCGCGGGTCTGCTCGCACTGTCGGGCTGCTCCACCGACCCCGGTCCGGAGCAGCTGAAGCAGGCCGAGGCGCGCTACCAGGAGTTGATCAACAAGAACCTCGGCGCCCAGGACCCGGCGTGGGCGGAGGTCGCCGCCCAGTTCGAGGCCGTCCCCAAGGACTCCAAGGTCCGTCCGGAGGCCGACAAGCGCCTGGCCGCGCTGAAGGCCGCCCAGGAGAAGATTCCACCGCGCCCCCTGGCCCGGCCCGGTGCGACGGGCAAGGGCGCCAGCGACGTGGAGGCCAAGCGCGCCGCGTGTGAGTCGCTCGCGAAGAAGATGGGCGAGGCCAACACGGACGCGACGCGCAGCGTGCTGCGCAAGGTGCTGGAGAGCTGCCAGGCGGAGTTGGTCCGGCTGGAGGCCCACGACCACCCGCCGGGCGAAGAGCTCCATGCGCCGGGCGAGGGCGAGGGCGCGCGCTGAAGTTCCTGGCGTGCGTGGAGTTGAGAAGCCCTCGGGGTCTGGGTATGGAGCCGACGCATGCCCATGCCCCAATCAGGTGACAAGGCCCCCGGCTTCTCGCTCCCCGACCAGAGCGGCGCCACCGTCTCCCTCTCGCAGTTCAAGGGACGGCACGTCGTCCTCTACTTCTATCCGAAGGACGCGACCCCCGGCTGCACCACGGAGGCGTGCGACTTTCGCGACGAGCACTCCGCGCTGGTGAAAGCCGGAGCGGTGGTGCTGGGCGTGTCGCCGGACAGCGTCGCGTCCCACCAGAAGTTCGCCACGAAACAGGGGCTGCCGTTCTCGCTCCTGGCGGATCCGGACCACGCGCTGGCGGACGCGTACGGCGTGTGGGGGGAGAAGTCCCTCTATGGCCGCAAGTTCATGGGCCTCATCCGCGCGACCTTCCTCATTGGTCCGGACGCCAAGGTCGTCCGCGTGTGGCCCAAGGTGAAGGTGGCCGGGCACGTCGCGGAGGTCCTGGCCACGCTCCAGGGCGGGTCGTCCTCCGACGCGGCTCCGGCCCCGAAAGCTCCGGCGAAGGCTCCGGTGAAGGCTGCTGCGGCGAAGAAGGCTCCTGCGGCGAAGAAGGCTCCGGCGGAGGCGAAGCCGGCGACTGTCAAGAAACCGGCGGCGAAGAAGGCCCCGGCGGCGAAGACGGCCCGGAAGGGCGCGCGCGCCTGAAGCGGGGCGGGCGCCGGTGCACTCCTGGCGGGACAGGGAGACCGGGACCGTGTATGCCTGCGCCCGTGGCTGGCTCCTCTCCTTCCGGGCGGGGCTGGCCGTTCACGATGAAGCCCTGACGGCCCTTGGGCCGGACAGCGGGCGGCCGGCAGGGCCTGCCCTCGGGTGGATGCCCGGTGGTAGGCGAGGTCGGCATGACCATTCCTCGGGGATGGCGGAGACGACGAACATGCGCGAGCGAGGCATTCAGCGGTGGATGGGAGCGGCGGCGCTGACGGCGGGCGTGCTCTTGGGCACGGCCTGTGGCGGGCTGCCGGAGACGGGCGGCAAGCAGCCGGATGAGCCGCGGGGCAATGCCTTCGCGCAGCGTGGGACGCAGCCGGAGGCCGTCTACAACGTGGCCGAGCAGCAGGGGCACGAGAACCCCGCCGACGCGCACCACGGTGACGCGGCCGCGAAGCTGCCCGCCCACGTGCTGACGGTGGACCGGGGCTACAACTCCACCATCGAGAAGATCGGCTCCAGCATCGACCCGCGCACGCCGGCGAAGTCGGGCAAGTCCGACAACTCCAAGTGGGACGACGCGGGCGGCATGATGGCGCACCGCTATGGCCTGTTCGGCGGGGCGACCTACTCGCCCGCGGCCGAAGGACTGGGCGGCTGGCACGTCTCCACCGCGAACGAGCCCACGCGCGGCTTCGAGGCGCCGTACTCCTACGTCAGCCCGCCCGTCTACCTGCACGACCGGTAGTTGGACGGAAGTCCAGGGGCGCCCGCAGGCCAGCGTGCCAACGGGCGTCCGGACCCCAGCCCCGCCACTCCCGGTGGGGCGCTGGGGTGGTCACTCCTTCTGTCGAGGCCGTGATGGCTTCCGGGAGGAGCAGGCCATGCACTCAAGAACGCTTCATCACTGGACGCTGGTGGCGGTGTGCGCCGCGACGGCCGCGCTGGTCGGCCCCGGCTGCAACCGTGACAAGCCCACGATGCCGCGCGCGGGGAGTCGCTACGAAGGCGTCGCCAACACGCAGCAGCCCGCGCCGCCGGGAACGGGCGGCTCGGGCGCGAGCACGTCCACGAACGCGAAGGCGACCGCGCCGGAACCGGCCGGCACCGGAGCCCACATGGGCCAGCAGAACCAGATTGGCGCCCCCGGCTTCAGCACGCCCCAGGAGCCGGTGCCCGGAGACCGGGGCGGGGCGGACCGCTTCCAGGGACCCATGGGGGAGGGCTCCGAGCTGGGCTCCAGGAGGGCCACCCACTAACGCGACGCGAGCATGACCTCCGTGGGGTCCTTGCCGATGAAGGCACTGGCGAGGCCCTGCGCCAGCGAGCGGTGCTCCGCATCGCCCAGCGTGGCGAGCCGGTCCTCGGCGGGGTGCGCGAAGCGGGCGGCGAGCGCGTCCAGGCGCCGGTGCGCTTCGGTGATGCGCTCGCGCGGGACGCGGCCGGACTCCACCGCCTTCACCAGCGCTTCGATGGCGGTGCGCTGCACGTCCGCCTGGTGGCACACGAGGAACAGGTCCACGCCCGCGAGCGTGCCCTGCACCGCGGCCTCCGCCACGGAGTAGTGGTCCGCGATGGCCTTCATCTCCAGGTCGTCGCTGACGACCACGCCGTCGAAGCCCAGTTCCTTGCGAAGCAGGTCGTGCAGCGCGCGGTGGCTCATGGTCGCCGGGACGCCCTGCTCCAGCGCGTCGAACAGCACGTGCGCCGTCATCAGCGACGCGAGCCCCGCCTTCGCGAAGGCCTGGAACGGCACCAGCTCCACGCGGCGCAGGCGCTCCAGGTCGTGCGGCAGCTTCGGCAGCGTGAGGTGGCTGTCCGTCGTCGTGTCGCCGTGGCCGGGGAAGTGCTTCCCGCAGGACGCCACGCCACCGGCCTCCAGGCCCTTCGCGAGCGCCACGCCCAGCCGGCCCACCTCCACCGGGTCGCGGCTGAAGCTGCGGTCGCCAATCACGGGGTTGGCCGGGTTGGTGTCCACGTCGAGCACGGGCGCGAAGTCCCAGTCGAAGCCCACGGCGCGCAGCTCGTGTGCGAGCAGCCGGCCCACGCGCTCGGCCAGGGCCTCGTCGCCGCGCTGTCCCAGCTCACGCATGGGAGGCAGGGCGGTGAAGGGCTCACCGCGAAGGCGCGCCACCCGGCCGCCCTCCTGGTCCACGGAGAGGATGAAGGGCCGGCCCGCGCGCGTCTTGATGTCACGGCACAGCGCCGCGGTCTCCTCCGCGGTGCCCACGTTGCGCTTGAAGAGGATGGCGCCGTAGATGCCGTCGTCCATCAGCGCCGCGAGGTCGGCGTCGATGCGGGTGCCAGGGAAGCCCACCATGAAGAGGCGGGCGCAGTCGCGATAGAGGGCGGAAGCAGGGCTCACGGCCGCGCAGTGTGGCAGAGCCCGACGCCCGTGGGGCAGTGGATGCGCACACCGAGCGTCGGCTGCCTGTCAAGGCGCGGAGCGGCCGGGGCTACTTCCGGAGCAGGGTGCCCTCGAAGAAGAACGCCAGGCACGCGGCCAGGATGAGCCACGTCCACAGCGGCACCGCGGGCTTGTCCGCGTCCCCCGTGGAGGCCTTCACCGTGTCCTCGCCGAAGTAGGCCGTCAGCGTGTCCTGCGGCACGCGCGTCAGGTCGCTCTCCGCCGGGTCCAGCGTAGCGGCGAAGTCCAGCGCGGCCACGGGCTTCCCGTCCGAGCCCAGCACCGCGTGCACACCCGGCTCCACCGTGGGCCCCGCCACGAACGAACCGTCCGGCTGCGCCTTCACCGGCAACTCGCTGCCGTCCGGCGCGCGCACGCCCGCCACCTTCTGCGTGCCCTCCGGGCGCAGCGTCACGGTCTCGCCCACGCGCACTCGCACCTCCTCGCGCTCCTCCAGTGAGCCCGTGAGGTACGCGGCGAAGCGCTGCATCAGCGGCAGGAAGCTCGTGCGGATGGCGAAGTCGCTCCAGTCGCGGTCCACCGTGCTGGTGAACAGCGCCACGCGCCCCTTGCCCCGGCGCGCCACCGCCACCGCGGGCGCTCCGTCCTCGTACGTGGCCAGCACCTGGCTGGTGCCCGGCGCGGACGGGCTGTCCGCCTCCAGCAGCATGTACTTGTAGAAGCGCGCCCCGATGAGCCCCTCCTCCGCGCGGCCCGTGAAGGGCGCGAACAGTGGATGGTCCACCTTCACCTGCGCCAGCTTCGCAGTCTTCGTCTCCGCGTCCGGGTCCTCGCGCTCGGCGCTCGTGCGCACCAGGCGCAGGGGGCGCGGTAGAAGCGTGCCCAGCCGCTGGTTGTACGCCTCCGGGTTCACGTGGTCGCCCACGCTCACGAAGAGGCCGCCGCCGTTCTCCACGAAGGCCGTCAGCTTCTGGGCTTCCTCCGCCGACGGCGCCGTCGTGTTGAGCAGCAGCACCAGGTCATACGCGCTGAAGTCCTCGCGCAGCCCCACCTCCGCGTCGCGCACCGCCACGTCCACCGGCGAACCCGGCGACGTGAGCGCCGCTTCCACGAAGAAGGCCTCGTCCCGGTAGCGCGTCGCGTGCGGCGAGCCGTTCACCACCAGCGCCTTCAATCCGCGCGGCACCGGCAGCACGAAGGACCGCCGGTCATCCTCCGCCAGCGAGTCCGGCGCGAGCGTCACCTGGCCCACCACCGTGCCGCCCTGCGGGAAGCGCACCGTCAGCGTCTTCTGCGTCGTGCCGCCCGCGGGCACGTCCACGAAGCCCTTGGCCAGCGTGGACTCGCCCACGCGCACCGCGGCCTCCAGGTCCTTGGCCGCCTTCGCGCCGAAGTTCCGCACCGTGAAGGTGAACTGGTACGCGCGCGGTCCCGCCTGCAGCGCGGGCTCCACCCGCAGGTCCACCAGCGCGTGGTTGTCCAGCGACTCGCGCCCGGACGCCACGTCGCGCAGCACGACCTCCGGCTTCACCATGGCGCCCGTGGGCCCCTTCACCGTGGGCGGCGGCGCTTCCAGCCGGAAGCCGGACACCGTCATGTCGGAGACCACCACCAGGCGCTTGCCCGGCATCGGGTTCTCCTCCAGCGACCGCGCGGCCATGTCCAGACAGCGCGACAGGTCCGCCGTGCCGTAGGTGGGCTTCGCCTCGTCCACCAGCGCGCGCAGCCGTGCCCGGTCGAAGCCCGGCGGCTGGGGCGCTTCCGGCGACGCCGTGCACACCATCACCGTCGCGGGCTCCTCCGGCAGCAGGTCCTTGAGCGCGTCGCGCGCCTCGTCGCGGCCCTTCTCGAAGTTCGACGTGCCGTCCGACCAGCGCATGGACAGCGATGCGTCCAGGATGACCGCCGTGGCCGCAGGGCCGCGCGTCACCGTGGCCGCCTGCGCGTCGCGGGTGAGCTCCGGCCGAGCCAGCGCGATGGGAATCGCCAGCAGGATGAGCGTGCGCAGCGCGTACAGGAGCAACCGCTTCAGCTTGAGCCGGCTCGCCGTGCGCTTCTGGCTGCGCAGCACGAACGCGAGCGGCCCGAACGGATGCGCCCTCGGCCGGCGCCGGTCGAACAGGTGCACCAGCACGGGGATGAGCGCACCCAGCGCGCCCAACAGGAACCACGGGTTGCCGAACGTCACCGGCGCCTCCCTCGGCGTCCCAGGAAGCGCAGCAGCACCTCATCCAGCCGCTCGTCGGTGCGTACCAATTCGTAGTCCACGTCGGCTTCAGCGCACTTCGCCTTCACGTCCGCGAGGAACGCGCCGAACTCCTCCAGGTAGCTCTGCTTGATTTCACGCGGGTTCACCTCGATGCGGCCCTCGCCCTCCATGTCCAGGAAGAGCGTGGGGTCGTCGAAGGGGAACGTCAGCTCCGCCGGGTCCACCAGGTGGAACACCGCCACGTCGTTCTTGCGCTGCCGCAGGGCCAGGATGCGCTTGAGCGCCTCCTGCCGTTCATCCAGCAGGTCCGACAGCACGATGACCGTGGAGCGCCGGGGCAGCACCTCCGCGAGGTGATCCGCCGCGCTGCCCAGGTCCGTGGGGCCCTTGGCCTCCGTGTGCTCCAGCGCGTCCAGCAGCACGTTGAGGTGTCCGGCGGAGGCGCGGGGCGGCACGTCCTTGAACGCGCCGCCCACCATGACGGCCAGGCCCGCCGCGTCCTGCTGGCGCACGAGCAGGTAGCTGAGCGCGCCCGCGAGCGTCTTGGCCACCTCCAGCTTGGACATGGCGCCGCTCTGGTAGCCCATGGACGCGGACGCATCCACGACCATCACCGAGCGCAGGTTCGTCTCGTGCTCGAAGCGCTTGACGTAGTACTTGTCGAACTTGCCGTAGGCCTTCCAGTCCAGGTGGCGCAGCTCGTCGCCGGGGGCGTACTCCTTGTGTTCGGCGAACTCCACGCTCTGGCCCTGATGGGGGCTCTTGTGGAGGCCGGACAGCACGCCCTCCATCACGGCGCGGGCGCGCAGCTTCACGCCCTGGAGGCGGGACAGCGTCTGGGCGTCGAGCAGCGACATGGGGTGGAAGCGCCTAGCCCTTCACCACCGTGAGGAGCTGGTCGATGAGCTTCACGGACGTGATGCCTTCGCTCTCCGCGGTGAAGTTGGGGAGCACGCGGTGGCGCAGCACGGGCCTCGCCAGCGCCCGCACGTCCTCCACCGTGGCCACGAAGCGGCCGTTGAGGATGGCGCGCGCCTTGGCCGCGAGCACCAGGTACTGGCTCGCGCGAGGGCCCGCGCCCCAGGACACGTTCTTCGCCACGAAGTCCGGCGCGCCCGCTTCCTTGGGACGCGTGTGGCGCACCAGCTCCACCGCGTAGCGCACCACGTGGTCCGGCACCGGCACGCGGCGCACCAGCTCCTGGAGGGCGAGGATGCGCTCGGGGGACAGAATCTTCTCCAGCTTCGGAGGCGCGCCCGCGGTGGTGCTCTTGACGATCTGCACCTCCTCTTCCGCGGTGGGGTAGCCCACGTCCACCAGGAACATGAAGCGGTCCAGCTGCGCTTCGGGGAGGGGATAGGTGCCCTCCTGCTCGATGGGGTTCTGCGTCGCGAAGACGAGGAAGGGCAGCTCCAGCGGGTACGTGCGGCCGCCGGCGGTGATGCGGTACTCCTGCATGGCCTGGAGGAGCGCGGCCTGCGTCTTGGGCGGCGTGCGGTTCACCTCGTCCGCGAGGATGATGTTCGCGAACAGAGGCCCCTGCATGAAGCGGAACGACCGGCGGCCCGTGGTCTTGTCCTCTTCCAGGATGTCCGTGCCCGTGATGTCCGACGGCATCAGGTCCGGCGTGAACTGGATGCGGTTGAAGGACAGGTTGAGCACGTCCGCCAGCGTGGAGATGAGCAGCGTCTTCGCCAGGCCCGGCACGCCCACGAAGAGGCAGTGGCCGCGGCTGAAGAGCGAAATCAGCAGGTGCTCCACCACGTCCCGCTGGCCGACGACGCGCTTTTCAATCTGCTCGACGATGGCGTTGCGGGCCTGGGCAAGCTCCTCGACGGCGCGCAGGTCCTCGGGGGTGGCGTCGGACGGGGGGAGAGGGGCGGGGGCGGCGCTTTCCATGGAAGGGTTCTCTTAATCGGCGCGGAGGGGGCGGACCAACGGTTTCCGTCGCCCTGGGGCCCCGAGCGTGGGGTGCCAACCGTTCCAGGGGGCCGGTATTCCGCCAGGAATGGCTACGGGTCCGCCCGGCCCCGCGCCTGGCCCCCCGTTCGCCCCCCGGCCTGTTTCAAGTCCCCCCGGGGAGGGGGGAATGCCGTTCCGTGGACACACTGCTTACGTTCCCAAGGCACCTGCGATTCAGCAGGGCAGGCATGGGAGCACGGCATGCGTTCAGCACGGCGAGTCATCTGGGGCGGGTGGGCACTTCTGGGCGCGGGACTCCTCGGGCTGGGAAGCACTGCGTGTGGCGGTGGTGCTCCGGCGGACGAAACTGGGGATGTGACTGGCGGTACGGAAGCCCAGGGAACCGTCCCCGCGCCGGCCCCGGAGACGGCTGCTCCCTCGCCCGGAACCCAGGCACCCACGCAGGCGCCCTCCGCCGAGACTCCGGCGCCCGCGGCCCCGGCGGCGAGCCCCTGGTCGCTCAAGCAGGGCGGCCCGCAGGACGACACGGGCGCGGGGCTGGCGGTGGGGCGGGGCGGGGATGTGCTGTGGGTGACGTCCGGCACGCCGCGCTCGGATGAGGACCGGGACCAGGTGGACGGGGAGCGGCTGGTGCTGACGCTGTCCCGCTATTCGGCGGATGGGACGAAGCAGTGGGCGAAGGAGTTCGAGCGCAACCGCCTGTCGGACCTGCGCGTGGCGGGCTCCACGGGCACTGACGGCGCGGTGTTCCTGTCCGGCAACGCGTTCCTGTACTCGGCGGACTTCGGGCTGGGCGAGGCGCAGGACGGCTTCCTGGTGAAGTTCACGCAGGCCGGCGAGCCCGAGTGGCAGCGCCGCGTGGGCCAGAAGGTCTACGCGGTGGCGGCGGACGCGGCGGGCGGGGTCGTGGCCCTGGGCGAGGAGTGGACGACGGAGGCCCACACGCCCCAGCTGGTGCGCTACGCGGCGGACGGCACGGCGAGCTGGACGAAGACGTTCGACGGCGCGAGGGAGGGCACGCTGCTGTCGGCGGTGGCGCTGTCGGGGACGGGCACGTCGGTGGTGGCCGGACGGCTGGTGGGCCCAGTGACGGTGGACGGGCGCACGTTCGACGCGCGGGGTACGGGCGGCTTCGTGGTGCTGGCGTTCGGCGCGGATGGCGCGCTGGCGTGGGGCCGCGAGGTGCCGGGAGTGAACGGCCGCGTGGGCTCCGTGTCGGTGGGCGCGGACGGCACGGTGGCGGTGGCCGGCGAGGCGGTGGGCCTGCTGGTGTGGAACGGCGTGACGCTGGATGAGGGCGGCCCGTTCGTGCTGACGGCGACGGCGGACGGGCAGGAGCGCTGGGTGAAGCAGCCCACGTGCGGCGCGACGTCGGTGGGCACGGTGGCGGCGGTGGAGCCCGCGGGCCCGGTGGCCACGGCGTGCGGCAACACGGTGACGCGCTACGCGGCGGATGGCGCGTTGCTGGGGACGAAGTCGCTGGCGCCGGAGGCGTGCGAGAGCGGCACGTGCTCGCTGGCGACGACCACGTTGGTGGCGGCGCCGGAGTCCGGGCTGGTGGTGTCCGGCTGGCAGCGCGACGGCGCGGGCGACTCGTGGAACCAGGATGCGTTCCTGCGGCTCGTGACGCCCTGAACCTGACGGAGCCGTGGGCCTACCCAGTCGCCAGGCCCACGGCGCGTACCGCGTCCTGCACGAGACCGCGGACCCACGCGTGCTTCGGGTCGCCCTCGTTCCCAAGGTGCCAGGCCAGGAGCATCTCGATGGGAGGCATCGGGACAGGCAGCGGCCGAAGCGCGAGCCCGAGTGCCTTCGCGTGCGAGGTGGCGAAGCTGCGCGGAAGGACAGCGAGCCGGTCCGAGCCTAGAACGAGCGGCAGTGCCAGGGAGAACGTGGTCACCACGCGCGTCACGCGACGCGAGAACCCCTCCTTCCCCAGGAGCACGTCGATGCCGCCGCGTCGCGACTGCGCGAGTGGGGCCACCAGGACGTGCTCCCACTCGGTGAACCGTTTCAGGGACATGCGCCCGGTGGCGAGGGGATGCGCCCCGCGCATGACGCAGACGAAGTCGTCGACGAACAGGCGCTGCGAGCGCAGGTCTCGCTCCTTCGCGACCTCCGGGACGATGGCAATCCCGCCGTGCTCACGCAGGAACGCCCCCAGGTCCGGCGTCTGGGTCCGGAGCGTGAGCAGGGCCCCGGGAGCACGCGTCCCGAGGAGATGGTCGAACGTCGGCAGGAGCAGCTCCGCGACGCGGTCCGACGTCGTCACGTAGATGTCCCAGGTCGCGGTCGCCGGATCGAAGGGACGCCCCTGGTTGAACAGACGCTCGGCCGCCAGCATCACCTCTTTGGCGGGCGCGCGAAGCTCCTCGGCCCTTTGCGTTCGCACGAGCGACCTTCCGTTGCGGACCAGGAGCGGGTCGCCGAAGTCGACGCGCAGCCGGTGCAGGGCATTGCTCGCCGCCGCGGGCGTGATTCCCAGCTTCTTCGCCGCGCGCGTGACGTGAGCTTCTTCGAGCAGGTGATGGAGCGCGCGCACGTGGTTCAGGTCGAAGGCCGAGAGTTTCACGGCATGAACAATAGGACTTCCCACCATCAAGTTCCGCGAATTCACGCCGCCTCGTACCTTGAGGCCCATGAACGCACTCACCTACAGCCGCTTCGGCGGTCCCGAACTCCTGCAGCACACCCAGCAGCCGGCGCCCCGCGTCCGCGCCCACCACCTCCTCATCCGCGTCCGAGCCGTCTCGGTGAATCCCATCGACGGGAAGATCCGGCGTGGCGAGCTGAAGTTGCTCAGCGGTGCCCATTTCCCGAAGTCGCCCGGCTCGGACTTCGCCGGTGTCGTCGAGGAGGTGGGGGCGGGCGTCGAGGGTTTCTCTGTCGGAGACCGCGTGTTCGGCTTCCCCGGTAGCATGCGCGAGGGAACGCTCGCCGGACTCATCACGGTCGCGGCGAAGTCCGTCGCCAGGATTCCGTCAGGGCTCGATGACGTCGGGGCCGCGGCGGTCTCGACGGTGGGGCTCGCGGCGCTCCAGGCCTTGCGTGACGTCGCGCGCGTCGCTCCCGGCGAGCGAATCCTTGTCAACGGCGCGACGGGCGGTGTGGGGCTCATGTTGATCCAATTCGCCCGGTCGCGTGGCGCGCACGTCACCGCCGTCACCTCCGCCGCCGGTCTGGCGACGGCACGGCAGTTCGGTGCTCAGAGGGGCCACGACTACCGCACAGGTCCGCTCTCGATGCTCGGCGAGCGGTTCGACGTGGTCTTCGACCTGAGTACGAAGCTGCCCTTCGCTGATGCGCGCGACCTCCTCGCGCCTCGCGGCAGGCACGTGGCGTTCGAGCCTTCCCCCTTGTTGTTGATGTCCTCCGCGCTGCTCGGTCCCTTCCGTCGCCAGAAGCAACTGGTGCTCGTCACCAAGCCATCCGCCCGGGACCTCACGGAGCTCGCGGGAATGCTCCAGGCCCGGGAGCTCCTCCCGCCGCCCACGGAGGTGTTCGAGCTGTCCGACGCTCGAAGCGCGTTCGAGCGGTCCGAGCGAGGCGGCGTCATCGGCAAGGTCGTCATCCGCACGGCCCCCGCTCCCACGTCGCCTTGCTGGAGCAGAGCGAGGAGGGCATCGCGTCCAACATCCTCGCGGACAGGCTGAAGCGCCTGACCGCGTCCGGCCTGTTGTCGCGGCGACAGGATCCGAACCACCGGCAGAAGGGCATCTACAGCCTCACGGAGGTGTCCATCCAACTGGTGCCCCTGCTTGCGCACATGGGGGCCTGGGGCCGCAGGCACACGCGTCCGAGCGAGGAGCTGTCCGTGCGCGCGGAGCTGCTGGAGAAGGGGGGGCCGCCACTCTGGGACGCGTTCATGGATGAGCTGCGCCACCTGCACCTGAACGCGCCGCGCCCGGCGCGCTCGGTGTTCCAGGAGCTGCAGGCCACCTATGAGAAGGCCATGGCGCGCAAGGCCCGCCGCGCTCGGGACCAAGAGCGCTGACGGCCTGGACCATTGGAGGCGATGGCATCAGTCCACGCAGCGCAGCACGTCCCTCGTGCTTTCAACGTTCTGCGAGAGCACGCGCCATTCGCTGCGCGCTCTCGGGGCCGACAGGAGAATAGAAGAGGACTCGAAGAGTGCGTGCGTCCGGCTCGATGTGCATCAGCGTCACGTGCGCGAGCTCGATGCGGCCGGTTCCGGGGATGTTGACGATCTTCGTGCCCTCGGGCTCGGCATACAGGTCATGCTGCGTCCAGAGTCGGCGGAACTCGGGGCTCCTCGCCATCAACTCGTCCGTAATCTCCTGGAACTGCTCATGAGCACTCGCGCGCGCGGCTTCCGAGCGAAAGCGCGCAACGAGGTTTCGTGCGTGTGTCTCGTGCTCCACCGTGGTGAGCGGCGGTACCTGGCCGAGAAAGGTGTTCCGCAGGGCATTCGCGCCACGCTGATCACCCCAAAGCTTCAGCGCGGGCCCGTTCATTGCGACGACGTCCCAGCGCACGGTCGAGACAACCGCCGGATGACGATGCGCCTCGATCGTGTGCGCGAGCAGGGGGCTCACGATCGGCGGTGTTGCGGCAACCGGACGGGGCGAGCGACCTTGGGCAAGCTCGAACAGGTACGAACGTTCCGCCCCATCGAGGCGCAGCGCGCTCGAAAGTCGCTCGAGCATCGCCTCCGAAACCTGGATGTCGCGCCCCTGCTCGAGCCACGTGTACCAGCTCACCCCCACGTCGGCGAGCTGCGCGACCTCCTCGCGCCGCAGTCCCGGCGTGCGCCGCCGCGCGCCCTCGGGCAGCCCCACATCGGACGGCCGCAACCGCGCCCGGCGGGTCCGGAGAAAGTGCCCCAGCTCGGAGCGCGGAGACGACAGGGACGCGGCGGTCACGGGCCGCAGTCTAGCGCGACTCTGAGAGAGTTATCGTCCAAACCGAGCCTGGAGCCGTTCGGGCACGCGCGCGCCCTGAATGCGGATTTTAGCTGAGGCCTCCTCGATGCGCTGCAAGTCGCCCTGCGTCAGCTCGACGTCGAGCGCGCCCAGGTTCTCTTCCAACCGGTGCAGCTTCGTAGTGCCAGGGATTGGAACGAACCAAGGCTTCTGGGCCAGCACCCAGGCAAGCGCAATCTGGGCCGGCGTGGCTCGCTTGTCGTCGGCGATTTGCTGGAGCAGGCTGACCAGCGCCTGGTTCGCCTCCATCGCGTCCTGGGAGAAGCGCGGCAGCAGCCGGCGGAGGTCGTCGTCGGCCAACGGCGTGCTGGCGTCCATCTTGCCGGTCAGAAAGCCTTTCCCAAGGGGGCTGTAGGGCACCAGCCCGATGCCCAGCTCTTCCAGAGTCGGAATGATTTCGGCCTCATGCTCTCGCATCCAGAGCGAGTATTCGCTCTGCAACGCCGTCACGGGATGCACGGCGTGCGCGCGGCGGATCGTCGCCGCGCCGGCCTCCGATAGGCCAAAGTGCTTGACCTTCCCTTCGGCGATGAGGTCCTTCACGGTGCCGGCTACGTCCTCGATGGGCACCTCCGGGTCGACACGATGCTGGTAGAGCAGGTCGATTCTGTCGGTCCGCAGACGCTTCAGGGATGCGTCCGTCACTCGACGTATCTGCTCGGGTCGGCTGTCAACCCCCGACAGCGGGCTCGGCCCGTTCTCGCCGTGCTTGATGCCGAACTTGGTGGCGATCACCACCTGGTCGCGCACTGGCGCAAGTGCCGCACCGACCAACTCCTCGTTGAGAAAAGGTCCGTAGACTTCCGCGGTGTCGAAGAACGTGACGCCGCGGTCAACCGCCGCGCGCAGCAGCTTCGTCATTTCCGCGGTGTCCTTGGGCGGACCGTAGAAGAAGCTCATGCCCATACAGCCGAGGCCGAGAGCTGATACTTCCAGTCCCCGTCCAAGCTTGCGCTTTTGAGTCATACATCCTCACTTGTTATTGACTGCTCGAATGCCTTCCAGACGGCAACCGTTGACGTTAGCGAGCGTTCTTCGGCGCTCTGCCCAGGTTGCCTAGGAAATCGATCATCCAGCCCGGGTACTCGGCGGGCAGTGCGCTCACCTTGTCGAGCTCGGCGATCTCGGCGGGGTCGAGCACGAAGTCGCTCGCCTTCAGGTTGTCCCTGAGCTGCTCCTCGTTCTTCGCGCCGACAATGATTGCAGAGACGTGGGGCTTTGCGAGCAGCCACGCAAGCGCGACGCATGCGACGCTCGCGCCCTTGGCGTCGCCAATCTTCCGCATTGCGTCGATGCAGTCGAAGGCGCGGTCCTTGTTGACGGGCGGGAAGTCGAAGCTGGCTCGGCGCGAGCCGTCAGGGCCTTTGCCGTCACGACCATGCTTTCCGGACAGCAGGCCCCCGGAGAGCGGGCTCCAGACCATAAGCCCCATCTGGGCGTCGTTCAGGAGAGGCACGAGTTCGCGTTCGAGATCGCGGGTGGCGATCGTGTAGTGGGCTTGCAATGACTCGAAGCGGGCCCAACCATGGCGCGCCGCGATGCCGTTGGCCTTGGCGAGCTGCCATGCTGCGAGATTCGAGCAGCCGACGTAACGCACCTTGCCTGAACGGACCACGTCGTCGAGGGCGCGCAGTGTCTCGTCGAAGGGGGTCACCGGGTCGAAGCCGTGGATCTGGTAGAGATCGACCCAGTCGGTCCCGAGGCGCTTCAGGCTGCCATCGATGGAGCTCATGATGTGAGCGCGGGAGAGGCCCTGCTGGTTCGGACCCGGGCCGACCTTGCCGCGCACCTTCGTGGCGAGCACGACGTCTTTGCGGCGCGCGCCGAGGGCCTTGCCGAGGATCTTCTCGGACTCGCCCTCGGAGTAGACGTCAGCGGTGTCGAAGAAGTTGATGCCGCTCTCGAGCGAGATTGACACGAGTTGGTCGGCCTCGGCCTGGGCCGTCTTGCCAATGGGCTCGTAGAAGCCCTTCCCGCCGAATGTCATCGCTCCGAAACAGAGTTCAGAGACGTAAAGGCCAGTGCGGCCGAACAGTCTATAACGCATGCGAAATGCTCCTTCACGCAGGCCACCGGATGACCCGGTCGGCCTGTTCACGGCGCTCATGATGCGCCCGGCGTGAAGGGTTGCCAGAGGGAGACTTTATCCTGGGACTGCCACCACCAGGCTAAGCCGCCGCGGTGTCCAGCTTCAGGTCCTGGTTCAGCCCCGCGTCCTTGCGCACGCGCCAGATGTACTGGTCCAGGAAGTAGTGGTGCAGCGCGAAGCCCCAGATGAAGCCTTCCATCAAATCTCGCAGCGTGAGCCCGCTGCCTCCCAGCGCCACCTTCGCGTCGAACGCGCCGCAGCCCGGGTGCACGCCCATGCCGCAGCCCAGCGTCCGGTACGCCAGCGTGAACGCGAGCCCGCAGAGCGCGTAGATGACAAAGCGCTGGCTCACCTTCGGCGCCCAACCGAACGCGGCGCGGTCCACGCCTTCCGAGTGGTAGCGGTTGCGGTGAAAGAACCAGACGATGCCGTGGTACTGCACGTTGTGGAACGCCGTCACCGCCACGGTGAACATCAGGAAGTCCATCCGCCGCGACACCGACGGCCAGAACACCAGCGACGTCAGCCCCAGCGCCGCGCCCAGCATCAACAACTTGGGCCCGTTCACCCCCAGCCCCTGGCGCCATCGCCACACCTGCCTTGCCGCCAGCATCCCCACCACCGCGAGCACCAGCGCGAAGCACGCGTGCGCCACCCCGACCTCCCAGGTCGGCTCCGCCATCAGCCCCAACCGGCGCCGCGCCCCCGGATGCGTCAGCGCGAACGCCACGAACGGCGCGAGCAACCCCACGTACAGGGTCACGCTGTCCAGCCGCCGGTCCCACTCGTCCCGTTCTCCGGCCTTGCGCTGGTAGAGCACCATGATGCCGTAGTGCTGCCGCACCACATGCCAGTACGCCCACAGCGCCGCCATCGTCACGAACACCGCGAACGGCCAACGCTGCCCGGACAGCACCGACGCCGCGAACACCGTCGGCCCCGCCGCGAACCACGCCAGGCTGCCCCAGAGCAACCGGGCTCGCGCTTTCCGCTCCCGAGCGTCCAGGTACGTGCGCGACACCGTCGCGAACAGGTGCGGCCCATCCAACAGCAGCACCCAGGCCCACCACAGCGGTGGACCGCTCACGCCCCCCAGCACGTGCAACGCCATCAGCGCCAGGCTCGCGCCCAGTCCCCCGACCGTGGAGAGCAGGTCGTGCCGTCGGTCCACCAACCACCGCGCTTGCAGGGGAACCGGGGCGAAATGGGGAACCACGTTCATCGGGGGACTCCCGTCCGGCGGACCCGGACTTCTTCCTGGGGGAAACGAAGTCCCAGGATAGCGGGGACATACAGGTAAGTCAGATGCGCACCTGAAGGTCTCGAACGGGCACCGGCCGGACGGGCAGGGGGCCAGAACCCCCTTGAGGGAATGGCCCCCGGACGCGACAGTGCTGAACCATGGATCAAGGTCGGCGTACCTCGGACCGCAAGTCGGTCGGTCTGTTGGTGAAGCTCAAGCATGAGACCGTGGGGAGCTTCACCGAGGAGTTCGCCACCAACCTCAGCCCTGGGGGCATGTTCATCCGCTCGCGCACGCCGCAGCCGGTGGGCACGCCCGTGCGCTTCGAGGTGCAGATCGCCAACGGCGTGCGCGTGCTCCAGGGCACCGCGACCGTGCGCTGGGTGCGCGATGTGAACGACCCCGCGGGGCCTCCGGGCATGGGGTTGCAGTTCCAGGAGCTGGATACCGCGAGCCGCGCGCTCGTGGATCTGATGCTCCAGCGCAAGCCGGGCGGCGGTGCCGTGCCCGCCGCCGCGCCGCTGCCGTCCATTGCTCCGGTCGTGGCGCCGGGCATCGCGCCGTTGGCCGCGCCAGGAATCGCGCCGTTGACCGCGCCGGTGCGTCCGCCGGTTGCCGCCGCCGCGCCCCGACCCGCCGCCGTCCCCGCGCGCCCCGCCGCCGTCGCACCGCCCACGCGTCCCGCGCAGCCGGCCGCGGGTGGTGCCGCGCTCGATTCGCTGTTCGATGATCTGGATGCCCCGTCCTCCAGCCCCGCTCCCTCCGCGGACGAGCCGCTGTCGCTGGGCGGCGAGGACGAGCCGTTCTCGTTGGGGTCTCCGGACGAGGACATGGGGCTGGCGCAGGCGGACTCCGCGAACGACGTGGACATCCCGCTGGATGAGCTCATCGCGGGAACGCCTCCGCCCACCGTGCAGGGCGTGCTGTCGGGAGGCGACGAGCCGCTGCCGGGGCTCGACTTCGAGTTCGAGGTTCCGGTCGTGGATGAGCCCATCGCCATGGGCCAGCCCCTGGAGGAGGTGCCCATCGAAGTGGGGCTCTCCGTGGAGGACGACGCGGCTTTGGACGCGGGCGACGCGGGTGGTTTCGAGCTGGATTTCTCGGATGTCGCCCCCGCGCCGCCGCCTCGTGCCGCCCCGGTGCCTCCGCCGCCTGTGCAGCGCGCGGCCCCTCCGCCTCCGCCCGCCGCGATGCCGGTCGTGCCGCCGGTGGCTCCCGCCAAGCCCTCCGGCGGCAGCGCCGAGTTCGACTTCGACCTGTCGTCCCTGGACGACGAGGCTCCGCTGGAGCTGGCGCGCGAACCCACGTCCTCGCCGGGCCGTCAGCGGCCATTGGGGCGTGAGCCCGCGTCCTCGCCCGGCCGTGCCGCGGCGCCGGGTCTGGGGCGTGAGCCTGGATCCGCCGCCGGCCGTGCTCCGGGTCTTGGACGCGAGCCTGGATCCGCGGCGGGTCGCGCCACCGTGCCGGGCCTGGGACTTGAGCCTCGCTCTTCTGGAGGTCGTCCCGCGGCGCCGGGTCTGGGACTTGAGCCTCGCTCTTCTGGAGGTCGTCCCGCGGTGCCAGGCCTGGGACTTGAGCCTGGCTCCGCCGCCGGCCGTGCCGCAGCGCCGGGCCTGGGACGTGAGCCCGGATCCGCCGCCGGACGTCCCTCCGTGCCGGGTCTGGGACTGGAGCCTGGATCCGCGGCGGGGCGTGCACCTGGACTGGGCCGCGAGCCTGGATCCGTGGCGGGACGTCCCGCGGCGCGCGCTCCCGGTGAGCTGCCGTTGGAGCCCGGCTCCTTCGCCAATCGTCCCGCGGCGCCCGGCCTGGGCCGCGAGCCCGGTTCCGCCGCGGGCCGCGCTCCCGACCTCTCCCAGGAGCCTGCGTCGTCCTGGGGCCGCGCTGTCCCGCAGCAGTCTCCCGCGCCGCAGCCGCCTCCCGCGCCGCGCCCGTCCGGCGGCAGCGCCGAGTTCGACCTGGACCTGTCCATCGACGACGACGGGCCGCTGGAACTGGCGCGCGAGCCCGTGTCCTCGGCGGGCCGTCCCGCCGCGCGGCCCATGGCTCCTCCGCCGCAGCCGCCACCGAGCACGCTTCCTCCCTCTGTGCGTCAGGCCCCGCCCGCGCCCGCTGCTCCGGTGGCCCCCGCGACGCTCGCGCCCGCCGCCGCGCCGGTGGCCTCCGCGCCGCCTCCCCTGGATGCCAATGGGCAGGTGCGTCCCATCTACCTCACGCCGCCGCAGACAATCGCCGGTACGGGGCCGGTCATCGGCATCGACCTGGGCACCACCAACTCCTGCGTGGCGCTCCTGTCCAACGGCCGTCCCGTCGTGCTGCGCTCGCGCGAGGGCTACAACACCATCCCGTCCGTCATCTCGCTGAGCGCGCAGAACAAGCTGCTCATCAGCCACCGCGCGAAGAACCAGCTCGTCCTGCGGCCCACGCACACCATCTACGGCGCGAAGCGCCTGGTGGGCCGTCCCTACGACAGCGCCGTGGTGAAGCAGGTGCGCGAGCGCTTCCACTACGAAATCACTCCGGATGCCGCCGGCCGCGCCGCCGTGCGCCTGGGCACCGACGTGCTGTCGCTGGAAGAGGTGCAGGGCCTCATCCTGCGCGAGTGCAAGGAGATGGCTGAAACCCATCTCAACCAGAAGGTGGAGCGCGCCGTGGTGACGGTGCCGGCCTACTACTCCGAGCCCCAGCGTGAAGCGGTCCGCAAGGCAGGCGCGATGGCCGGCCTCAAGGTGGAGCGCATCCTCAACGAGCCCACGTCCGCGGCGCTCGCGTACGGCCTCAACCGCGAGCTCAACAAGAAGGTGCTCGTCTACGACCTGGGCGGCGGCACCTTCGACGCGACCATCCTGCGCATCGAGAAGAACGTCTTCGAGGTGCTGGGCACCGGCGGCGACATCTTCCTGGGCGGTATCGACTTCGACAACCTCATCGTCGACTTCCTCCTGGAGCGCTTCCAGGAGAAGGAAGGCATCGCGTTCAACGGGGACGGCATCGCCCTGTCGCGCGTGGGTGACGCCGCCGAGCGCGCGAAGATGGCGCTGTCCGAGCGCAGCACGTTCGAGGTCCACATCCCCATGTTGATGATGGACGACGCGGGCCGTCCCCGGGACCTGCGCGTGACGATGTCGCGCCAGGACCTGGAGAAGATCTGCGACCCGTTGCTCAACCGCACCATCGACGTGGTGCGCGACGTGCTCCTGGACTCCAAGCTGAAGGCCTCGGAGGTGGACGACATCATCCTGGTGGGCGGCATGAGCCGCATGCCGCTGGTGCGCGACAAGCTCAAGGGCCTCTTCATCAAGAACGCGCAGGCGAGCGTCAACGCGGACGAGGCCGTGGCGCTGGGCGCGGCGCTGTACTCGGGCTCGGTGGACAAGGTGAGCAGCGTGGTGCTCATCGACGTGCTGCCCATGACCATTGGCGTGGCCATGCCCGGTGGCGGCTTCAAGCGCGTCATCGAGCGCAACAGCCCGCTGCCCACGCAGCGCTCGTTCGCCATCAGCACGTCGCAGGACAACGAGGAGCGGATGGAGCTGTCCGTCTTCCAGGGCGAGGACAACCACATCTCCGCCAACGAGTACCTGGGCACTGTGCGCATGGAAGGTCTCCCAAAAGGCCCCAAGGGCTCCGTGCGCGTCGCCGTCACGCTCAAACTCGACTCCGAATGCGTGCTGCACGTGGAGGCGCGTGAGTACTCGACGCGCAAGGAAGTGAAGGCGACGCTCGCCACGCGCTACTCGCCGGAGGAGCTCCAGAAGCAGCTCCAGGTGAGCAAGGAGGCGGTGAGCGCCGCCGAGGAGCGCCGGGGCGCGGATCTCAAGGATCGCGCGGGCCGCTTCTGGGGGTTCGTGAAGAAGGCGCTGGGTCGCAAGTAGACTGGGCTCCATGACCGCCTCGGCCCCCCGCTACATGGCGCGCTTCCGTTGCATCGCGGAAGCGTGCGAGGACACCTGCTGCGCGGGGCTCACCGTGCCCATCAGCGAGTCGCGCTGGAGCCTGCTGCGCCAGAAGGTCGCGGGCACACCGGACGAAGCGAACGTCGCGGCGCTGATCAAGCCGAACCCGGATGGAGCCACGGGTCAGCAGGCGGGCATCCTGGGCAAGCGCGCGGACGGGCACTGCGCCTTCCTGGATGAGGCGAAGCTGTGCTCGCTCCAGCGCCGCTACGGTGAAGCAGTGCTGCCGGACGGCTGCTCGGTCTTCCCGCGAGTGCTGACGCGCTGGGGCGCGCAGGTGGAGATGGCCGGGTCGCTCGCGTGTCCGGAGACGGCGCGCCTGTGCCTGCTGGCGGAGGACGCGCTGGTGCGCGAGCCCGTGCCCGAGGAACAGGCCCTGCGCCCGCAGGTCGCGCGGCAGGTGGCGGCCGGAGACGACGCGTGGACGGCCCACGCGGACACCGTGCGCGAAGCGATGCTGCGGCTCCTACAGCGGCGCGAAGTCCCGTTCGCCGCGAGGCTGTACGCGCTGGGCCGCATGGCGCTGGACCTGGGCGACTTCTACTTCCCGGGGACCACGGCGTTCGCTTCAGCGGCAGGCGAGGAATCGCGGCATCCCAGCGCGAGCGACGCCTCCGAGCCCGAGGTGCGCGGGCCCATGACGGACTCCGCACCGGATGCGAGCGAGACCCGCGCGGAAGCGGCCGAAGCGCGGCTCGCGCGTGTCCTGCGCGAGTACGAATCCACGGACACCCTCGCGTCCTTGAGCGCGCAGCTCGAAGCGCTGGAGTTGCCCGGAGGCCCGTGGGCCGGCATCTGCGGCGCAGTGCTCCGTTCACGTGAGGCCGCCGTGAGCAGTCCGCGCTTCCTCTCGCTCATGAGCGCCGTGCGCGCGTCCTACGGTGGCGCGGACACGCATCCAGACCAGGCGTGGGAACTCCATGCCGCCCGGCGCTCCGCCCTGGAGTCCCTGCACGGCGAGCGCGTGCACCAGTACTTCCTGCACCACGCGCTCAACCACTTCCTGCGCCACCCGTTCACCGAGGCCGAGAGCCTCCTGAACGCCGTGTTCCTGCTCGTGCTGCGCGCCTCCGTGGTGCGCTGGGTGCTGCTGGGGCACCCGGCCGTGGTGGCGCTGCTGGAGGCTCCTGGCACGCCCGAGGCCGCGCTGGACGACGCCGCCGTGGAGGCGTTCCAGGTCGTCGCCAAGCACGTGGAACAGGCGCCCTCGTTCCTGGACTTCGCCAAGGGGCTGGCCGGCGAAGGTCCGGAGACCTTCGCGCGGCTGCTCATCCTGGTGAAGGGCCTGTAGCTCCTCAGCCCTGCTGCTTCGGCTTCGCGCCCAACTGCTGCATGGCCCGCTGGAATGACGGGTACTCGTGCGCGCCCTGGATGGCCACCTTCTCCCCCAGGATGAAGGTCGGCACCGCGCGGATGCCCATCTCCTGGGCCTCGCGCACGGACTCCTCCACCACCTGCCGGTAGCGGCCTTCCTCCACCGCGCGCTGGAGTTCGTCCGGATCCAACCCGGCCTCCACGCCCGCGGCCCGCAGCGTGTCCCACTGCCAGAGGTCCTGACCTTCACTCCAGTAGCGCCGCAGGATGGCGGCCTGGAAGGGCTCCAGCCTGCCTTGGGCGCGCGCGTACTCCGCCGCCTCGTGCGCTCGGCGCGTGGACGGGATGATGTCCCGCTGCACCATCGTCAGCCCGGCCTTCGCGGCTCGGAGCTTCAGCGGGTTGTTGGGATCCTTCATCCCCTGGCGCACGTAGTCGGGCAACGGCAGCCCTTCCGGAGGCGTCTCCGGGCGCAGGAAGTAGGGGTGCCACTCCACCTGGACGTCGTATTCCTTCTTCAGCTTCTCGACCTCACCGAGGCCGACGTAACACCAGGGTCAAACGAAGTCGGACCAGATGTGGACAACGATGGGTGCGCTCATGGGCTGAATCTCTAGCACCGTGCGTCAGGGCCTTCCACCCCTTCCACCGGGGCCCGCATCCATCGGTGGACAGTCCGCCCTCCCGAAGGCACGGTCCGGGTTCCATTTCTCCGGAGGAACCTTCCGTGCCCCTGTCGCTCCTCGCGGCCCTGGCGCTCGGCGCCAACCCCGCGCCCGCGCCTCATCCGTTCAATCAACAGGACCTGGTCACGCTGCGCCGGCTCAGCAGCCCGCGCGTCTCGCCCGACGGCCGTCAGGTCGCCTACGTCCTGCGCTCCACCGATATGGAGGCGAACCGCGGCCGCACCGACCTGTGGCTCGCCAACCTGGATGGCTCCGCGCCGCGCCAGCTCACCTCCCACCCGGACAGCGACACCGACCCCGTCTGGGCTCCGGACGGCAAGAGCCTCTTCTTCCTGTCGTCGCGCGGCGGCTCGTCACAGGTGTGGCGCCTGCCGTTGGATGGCGGCGAACCGCTTCCGGTCACGAAGCTGCCGCTGGACGTGAACAGCTTCGTGCTGTCGCGTGATGGCCAGCAGCTCGCGGTGGCGCTGGACGCGCGCCCTGACTGCGCGGACCTCGCGTGCAGCACCCAGCGCGCTGCGGAGGCCTCCAAGAAGAAGACCACCGGCCGCGCGTATGATCAGCTCTTCGCCCGCCACTGGGACACCTGGAAGGACGGCACGCGTTCGCACCTGTTCGTCGTCCCCGTGGCCGGCGGCACGGCCGTGGACGTGATGAAGGGCATGGACGCGGACGCGCCCAGCAAGCCCTTTGGCGGCGCGGAGGAGTTCACCTTCACTCCGGACGGCAAGGGCATCGTCTTCGCCGCGCGCGACGTGGGCCGCACCGAGTCGTGGTCCACCGACCTGGACCTGTTCCTCGCGTCCGTCGACGGCAAGACGAAGCCTAGCAAGCTCACGGAGAAGAACCGCGCCACGGACACCAGCCCCGTGTTCAGCCCGGACGGCAAGACGCTCGCGTACGTGGCCATGTCCCGCCCTGGCTTCGAGGCCGACCGCTTCCGCGTCATCCTGCGCACGTGGCCGGGTGGCCAGGAGCGCGTGCTGACCCAGGATTGGGACCGCTCGGCTGGCTCGCTCGCGTGGAGCAAGGACGGCGCCACGCTCTTCACCACCGCCAACGACGTGGGGCAGAACACCGTGTTCGCCCTGGACGTGGCCACCGGCAAGGCGCGCAGCCTCACCCAGGGTGGCAACGCGGACGGCGCCCAGCCTGCGGCGGACGGCCAGGTCGTCTACGCGATGGATGACCTGGACTCGCCTGCGGACCTGTACGCGGTGAAGGCGGACGGCACCGGCACGCGGCAGCTCACCCAGGTGAACAAGGACGCGCTCGCGGGCCTGAAGTTCGGCGCCTTCGAGCAGTTCAACTTCCCGGGCTGGAACAACGAGACGGTGCACGGCTACGTGGTGAAGCCCGTGGACTTCGACCCGAAGCGCCAGTACCCGCTGGCCTTCCTCATCCACGGCGGACCGCAGGGCAGCTTCGGCAACCACTTCCATTACCGGTGGAACCCGCAGGTGTACGCGGGCCGCGGCTACGTGGCGGTGATGATCGACTTCCACGGCTCCACCGGCTACGGCCAGGCCTTCACGGACTCCATCTCCGGGGACTGGGGCGGCAAGCCGCTGGAGGACCTGCAGAAGGGCCTGAACGCCGCGCTCCAGAAGTACTCCTTCATCCACAAGACGAAGCGGTGCGCGCTGGGCGGCAGCTACGGCGGGTATATGATCAACTGGATCGCCGGTAACTGGGCGGACGGCTTCCAGTGCCTCGTGAACCACGACGGCATCTTCGACGAGCGCGCCGCCTACTACGACACCGAGGAGCTGTGGTTCCCCGAGTGGGAGCACAAGGCGCTGCCCTGGGAGAAGCCGGAGTCGTACGAGAAGTTCAACCCGGTGAACCAGGTGGCGAAGTGGAAGACGCCCATGCTCGTCATCCACGGCGGCAAGGACTACCGCGTGGTGGATACGCAGGGCATCGCCACCTTCACCGCGCTCCAGCGCCGCGGCATCCCGTCCCGCTTCCTCTACTTCCCGGACGAGAACCACTGGGTGCTCAAGCCGCAGAACAGCATCCAGTGGCACGACGAGGTGCTGGGCTGGCTGGACCGCTGGACGCGCAAGTAGCGCGCCCGGCGAAAGTGAGCCCTGGGGCGTTGCGCCCCAGGGCTTCATGCACGTTTCAGGGAATGCCGAAGCAGTCGTCGATGCAGCTGGCGATGACCTCCGCGCAGGTGCGGTCGGAGATGCACTGCGAGCACTCCGCGGTGCGCTCGCGGCGTTTGTCCTGCTCGCTCTCCTTCTCTTCCTCCCAGGCGCCAACCTTCTCGGCGCACTTGCCAGTGTCCAGGTCGGAGTCGAAGCACTGCTTGCGGTAGTCGCAGATGGCGTCGGCGTCGTTGGAGCAGCCGGTGAGGAGCAGCACGGAGACACAGGAGGCCAGGGCAATCAGTCGGGACATGGCCCGGCACTATGCACGCGGATGACGCCTCCCGTGAATGCACTTCAAGGGAGGCGCCGCGCACTTCACCGCTGCTGCATTACTTCGTCTTCGTCGCACCGCCGGTGGAGCCGTGGTCCATGGAGCCGTGCTCCATGGTGCCGCCCTGCGTGCCGGCGCCGCCCACGCCCATGGCGTCGTCCAGCTTGCCCAGCGTCTGGTAGGCCATGTCGCGATGCCGGGGCAGTTCCTGGGTGAGGTTCGTGAGCAGCGTGGCCAGCTCGCCCGTGGCGCCCATGCCCTGCTGGGCGGCCATCACCTTGCCGATGGCGGCGTCATGCGCGCCAACCTGTCCGGCCATGTACGTCGAGTCGAACGGCGCGCCCTTCAGCGCCTGGAGCTTCTCCATGTCCGCCTTGTCCGCGGCCATGGCCTTCTTCTCCATGTCGTTGGTGGCCTTGGGCATCTCCGCCAGCTTCATGTTCTGCGACTTCGCATAGTCCATGACCTTCTGGTCAGCGGTCGTGTGCGCGTCCACCATCATCTTGGCGTAGCTCTGCACGTCCGGGTTCTGCGAGTTCTGCTGCGCGAGCTTCGCCTGCTTGATCTCCGACTGGTTGATGTAGTGCAGGCGCTCCAGGAAGGCCTTGGGATCCGCGGGGACGATGAAGCCCTTGAACTCCACCGTGCCCTTGGCGACGGTGGGCGTCTTCTCTCCGACTGGCGGGTTGGCGGACGTGGCGCTCTGGGCCAGCGAGACGCCGCCGGTGAAGAGGACCGCGGCGAGGGTGACTCCATGCAGGGTGCGCTTCATTGGGTGCTGCTCCTTTTCAGAGCCTCGGATGTGAGGCGGGTCAAGGCCGGTGGACCGGACACACTTCCGGATCCGCGCGGCGCACGTTGGAGCAGGGCGCGACAGCGAACCCAGAGGGTGGGAGGACGGACGTGTGCCAATTCACGTTGCGTCCCGGACCCGGTGCGGCAGTGGACAGCACCACTGCCCCCGGGAGCGGGCGCGGACGTTCAGCACCACACGGCTGTCTGGGAACGCCATCCCGTCCTCCTCGTGCCCGGAAAGCCAGGCATCCCGCGAGGGAGGGAAGAGAACGGAGGCAGGGCCCCGGCTGGCTGGCCGCCGGGGAGGAGGGCTACTTCGCGGGCTGCGGCGCCGGCTTCGGAGCGGCCTTCGGCTTCGGGGCGTCGGGCGTGCCGGCGGGGACGTTCTTCGTTTCGGACAGCTCGTCCTCTGCGCGCAGGAAGGCCTGGGCGGCGCGGTCCACGTCGTCGGGCTTGAGGCCCGTGAGGTTGGCGGCGGCCCCGCGCGTGCGCGCCGCGAGCGCCGTCTCCCCCAGCGCGCCGTGGATGCGCGTGAGGGCCACATGGATCTCCGGGTCGAACGGATCCGACGCCAGCGCCTCCAGGTACGCCGTCTTCGCCTTCGGGTAGTCCTTGCGGAACAGCAGGATGCGGCCCAGGTGCACGTTGGTGGAGGGCGAGCCCGGGTGCATGCGCAGCGAGCCGCGCAGCACGGACTCCGCCTCATCCAGCCGGCGCAGCTCCAGCAGCGCGAGCGCGAACTTGTTGGACACCGACTCGTACTTGTCGCCCACCAGCTTGTGCGCTCGCGAGTACTCCTCCGCGGCGGCCTTCACGCGGTTGCGCTCGCGCAGCACCTCACCCAGGTGCGCGAACTTGCGCGCGGGGACTTCGGTCACCTCGGAGAAGCCGCCGAAGGAGATTTCACGCCCCTTCTTCTCGCTGTCCTTCTGCGCGCCCTTGGCGTCCTCCTTGAGCACCACGCGGTCGTCGCGCGGCACCAGCTCCTGGGGGAAGGGCTGCTTCTTCACGTAGTACAGCCAGGTCTTCTCGAAGAGGGGGAAGGGCATGCCCGTCGCCACCTCCACCGCCTTCTTGTCCGGCTGGCCCGCCTTCAGCTCCTGCAAGAGGGCGCGCAGGCCCGCGGTGCCCTTGGTGCCGTGGATGTAGTCGATGGCGTAGAACACCTCCGCGAACGCGGTGGCCGCGTCCTCCGCCGTGGGCAGCATGGCGATGGAGGGGTGCATCTTCTCGAAGGGGATGAGCTTGTCCTCCTTCACGCGCTTGCCCAAGAGCGCCTGCGTGGAGGGCGTCATGGCCAGGCCACCCTTGCCGCGCCAGCGCGACTCCAGGAACTTGGCCAGGCCTTCGTGCAGCCAGATGGGCACGGTGTTGTGGGACATCTGGCTGACCACCAGGTGCACGTACTCGTGCGCCAGCGTGTCCTGCCAGTCGTAGCCCTGCGCCACGGCCTTGGGGCTCGTGACCATCAGCTTGTTGAACTTGCAGATGGCGATGGTGCCCGTGGTGCGGATCTGCTTCTCCGTCAGCGTGCTGACGCGGGACAGCTCGCGCGCGTTGTTCACCACCTCCACGCGCACCTTGCCCGGCGGCGTCCAGCCCAGGTCCTCCGCGAGCGCCCGGTGGATGGCCTCCAGCGTCTCCAGCGCGTAGGGCACCAGAATCTCCTCCTTGCCCTTCGGGTAGAAGAAGATGAAGTGCTCGCTCTCCGCGCGCTGGTGGTCCTTGACGATGGTGCGCGTGTCCTTGGCGAGCCGCAGGTAGCTGCCCGGCTTGTCCTCGATGTTGGCGCCTTCCAGCAGCGTCACCGCGTCGTCGTACTGGCCCTCCTCGAAGGCCACGCGCCCCTGGAAGTACTTCAGGGGCTCCAGCTCGGAGGGTACGCGCTTCTCGACCTCGGCCAGCTCGCGGCGGGCGCTTCCCACGTCCCAGTCGTCCAGCGACTGCTCCACCTTGCCCAGCCGCTGCTTCACCTCTTCCTTGAGGGCGGCGTCGGGCGGCTGCGCGAAGGCCGTGGGGACGGCGAGGAGGAGGGCGCACAGGACGCCCAGGCCCGGGATGGTCGCGTGCATGCGGCGGCTCACTTCACCAGCTCCTCGTAGTAGCGCTTCACCTGTTCGCGGTACTTCTCCGGCGCGCCCTGCTTCATCGCGTCCAGCAGGTCCTTGCGGAACTCGCGAGGCGCCTGGAACGCGTCCTCGTCCGGCAGCTCCACCTTGTCCTGTGGGTTGCGGCCGTTGCCCTCCTGGCGGCGGCCGGAGCCCATGGGCATGGGCAGCCCGCGGCCGCCCTTGCGGCCCTGCTGGCTCTGCTGCATCTGCTGCTGGAAGCGCTTGAGGCCTTCCATGGCGGCCTGCTGTTCGCCGTAGCCGCGGCCGGGGTCCTTGCCCTGCATGCGCTGGGATGCCTCGCCCATGCGCTGGCCAATCTCATCCATCTGCTGGCCGGCCTCTTCGCCGAACAGCGGCGCCGTCTGCTCCATGTCCTCCATCTGCTGGCGCAGGCCCTGCGCGCGCTGCTCCAGCTGCTGCTGGCGCTGGCCCAGCTGCTGGAGCTGCTGCTTCTCCTGTGGCGACAGCTGCGAGCCCGGCGGCGGGAAGAGGTTCTGCAGCTGCTGGCTCACGTCGGACACGTCGCGCGAGTCCTTCTTGAGCTGCTCCGCGAGCTTCGCGGACTGCTGACGCACCTCCGGCGGGTTGCCGAACATCTCATCCAGCTGGCGCTGCTGCTCGCCCATGCTGGACAGCTGGCGCGCGGCGTCCTCGGCGCGCGCGGCGGACTCCGCGGCGAGGTCGAAGTCGTCCACCTTGAGCGCGTTCTCCACGTTGCGCAGCTCGGACTGGGCCTCTTCCAGCGGGCGGGCCGCGCGGCTGTTGAGCCGGCCTGGATCGAGCTTCTGGTAGTCCTCCTGCACCTGCTTCAGCTTGCGGTTCAGCTCGTCCTTGAGGGCCTGGCCCTTCTCCTTGAGCCGGTCGCGGTTCTGGCTGCGGGCCTGGTCGCGCAGGGCGCGCGTCTGCTCGGCGACCTTCTGCTGCTCGCTCATGGTGCCCTGCAGGTCGTCCATGAACTTGCCGAACTTCTCCGCCAGCTCCGGGTACTGCTCCGCGCCGAAGTCCTCCTGGGACTTGTCCATGGACTCGAGCATCTCGTCCATCTGCATGCCCAGCTCCTGGAGCTTCGCCAGGGCCTCGTCCGCCTTGCCCTCCTGCATCAGGCGCTCGACTTCATCCATGGCGCCCTGCATGTCCTCCTGCTGCATCATCTCCGACAGCGCCTCCGCGTTGAGGTGCTCGTCGCGGATGCCCTTGCGCAGCTCGGCCATGCGCTGCATCAGCTCCTGGATGCGCGACTTGAGCTGTTGGATCTGCTGCATCACCTGCTCGCGCGCGGCCTCGTCCGGGTTGGCCTTGAACTGCTCGATGAGGCGCGACAGGTCGCGGCGCTCGTTGGCCAGCTGCTTCGTCAGCTCCTGGAGCGCCTCCAGCTTCTGCCGGTCCAGCAGCGACTCCAGGTAGAGGATGTCGCGCTCCAGGCCCTCGATTTCGTCCTCCACCACGGCGGTGAGCCGGGTGCCGGTGCCCCAGTCCTCGCCGCGCGCGCGCTGGGTGCGCAGGTACAGGCGGCGGAAGTCGGAGGTGGTGCCCACGCTGCGCTTGAGCTCCCCTCCGATGTTCAGGAGCGCGGAGACGATCTCCTTGGGCACGTCCTTCTCCCGCGACAGCTCGGCGCCTTGAGCGCGGAAGTCGTCCGCGAGCTGCTGGCCACTGGTGTCCACGGACTTCGCGGTCTCCACCGCGGTCGCGTCCTTCTGCTTCGCGCGGTCGGGCCCCTCCAGGCGGTCCGCCAGGTGGTCCACCAGGCGGCCCCACAGGACCTCGGCCTTCTCAAGCGCGGCGCGGCGGTGCTCGGCGGCGCTGTAGACGCGCAGGGTCTGCGTGCGGCTGACGCCCTTCTTGGGGCCCTCCACCGCGTCGTTGTCCTTCGCCTCCACGTAGTAGGTGATGCGGTCGCCGGGGGCGGGCTTGAGCGGGCCCAGGTCCCAGTTGAAGGTGCCCCGGCTGCGGCGGCTGTCCTCGCGCGGCAGGTTCACGCGCGTCTCCTGCTTCGCGCCGGGCATGCGGTACACCAGCGCCAGACCGGACAGGCCGTAGTCGTCGGTGGCCTCGAACTTGAGCGTCACCGTCTGGCCGGGGTCGACTTCAATCTCCGTGGATGGCGTGAGCAGCGTCACCTGGGGGGCCTTGTCCGCCTCCACGGTGAGGGGGATGTCCGGGCCCACCGCGAGCGGCTTCGCGCGCGAGGCATAGAAGACGAAGTGGTAATGGCCGCCCTGCTTCGCGACGAAGCTGCCGGTGAGCTCGCGGCCGCCGGTGACGGTGAGGGGCAGCACCTGGTCGTTGACGACGACCTCCGCGCGCTCGATGGGGCGGTCCGAGCGCGTCTTCAGCGCGACCTCGGTGCCGGCGGGCGCGCTGACCTCGCCGTTGGTGCCGGGCACGGTGCGCGGCGCGAGGCCGGTGTACGCGGGATAGCGGTAGGTCAGCTCGATGTCGCCGGTGATGGGCTCCGCCTGCGCGGCGGTCTCCGGACGCGCGGCCTGCTCGCGCAGGTGCTTCCAGCCCGCGGCCCACCGGCCGCCCACGAAGAACATCAGCACCGCGAGCGTCAGCACCACGCCGCCGCACGCCATGGCCACGCGGCGCAGCGGCTGGCGGTCCACCACGAGCCCGGGGTCCACCGTGCGGGCGCGCTCGTCCATCTGCCTCAGGAACGCGTCCGCGAGCTGGGGGGACCAGCCGGCCTCCTCACGGCGCTCGCGCGACAGCTCCACCGCGGCGAGCACATCCAGCGACAGCTCCGGGCGGCGCTGGCCCACGAGCCGGGCGGTGCGCGCGTCGTCGCCCACCTGCCGGTGCGCGAGCACGACGCCGAAGACGTAAGCCACCGCCGCGCCCACGGGCAGGGCGAGCCACATGAGTCCCTGGGCGAGCCCCGGCACCGCCCGGCCCAGGAGGCCCGTGGCGAACAGGAGCACGAGGGCCGCGACGGCGCCCAGCAGAAGTCCCTGGGCCCAGAGCTGGCGGCGCTGGCGGGCGCGCACCTGGGCGAGCAGCTCCGCCACGCCTCCGGCGCGCGATTCACGCCGGGCCTGGGGAGGCGGGGCCGGAGGAGGCGGCGGGGGCGGCAGCTCGGGGGCTGGGCTCTGCGGTGTCTCGAGGTTCACGCTGGCTTGTCCGCTCGTCGGTCGCGAGCCAACCCCGGGCGGGGCGGGCTATTTCCCAATTGTGACGCACTCCCGCCGTCTTCGCGCGTGCATCGCCGGGGCGGAGGACAGAAAGGGAGGAGCCTGTGTCCGCCGCACGAAGGGGGGCGGACGGCAGGGTTCTGGGGACAACGCGGAAGGGGGACCCGGGCCCTCCCCGTCCGGTGGGGACGGTGGGAGGGCAAGGGGACGCGCTCAGCCTTCGGCGGGAGGGATGGGGCGGGACGGAGTCGGGGTGTCCTCCAGGGGCGCGGAGAGGCCGCCCAGCTCCTCGGCGAGCGCCTTGAGTGCTTCCTGGGTGACGACGATGCGGTCGCGGGGCAGGCGGGCGAGCACGCGCTGAACGGCGGACTCGACGGTGCCCTCGGACGGGATGTCCAGCGCGCGGCCAGAGTCGGTGAGCGCGAAGAGCGCCTTGCGACCGTCGAGCGGATCCGACTTGCGCTCCAGCAGCCCGCGCTTCTCCAAGCGCTTGAGCACGCCGGTGAGCGTGCTGGGGTGCACGTGGAGGATGTTGGCGAGCGCGCCGGCGGTGATGCCTGGGAAGCGGCCCACCAGGCGGATGACCAGCCGCTGCGGGCCGGTGAGTCCCAGCGTGGACTCCATCCGCTTGGACGTGGACTGCAGACCATGATCCACGGCCCACAGGAGGCGCATGAACTCCAGCACCTCGCCCAACGGCTGCGGCTGTTGCGGACCCCGGGACCTGCTGCCGTCCGGGCCTTGTATCGACTCCGGGGCTTGTATGTCCTTCATGGGCGCATCCTCCCTCACCTCATGCCTCCCTGTCTTTCCGTTGTGTTCCAAAGGTGGGCGTGTCCTAGCGCGTCGGCTTGGGCGTTCCAGCAAAATCCGGAATGGGTGCTCGCGTCAGGATGGGGCCGCCTGACTGGAGGCCTTGGGAGTCGGCGGAAAGCCGCCATCCCCGGGGCTTGCTGGGACCTGGGAATGGCGGCCTTCCTGAGCCTGACTCAACCGATGGTTGTATTTGTCATGGGTTCGTGGCGCTTGCCTCCCTTCCCGGCGGCAGGGGGGCGGGGACCTGCTCCTTCTTGAGCGTCGTGGGGCCGGTGAGGGCCAGGTGGGCCCTCAGCTTGAGGAACTTCTTCTTGCCGAAGCCCTTGACCCGGACCAGCTCCTCGACGCGACCGAAGGGCCGCTTCTTGCGGTGCTCGAGGATGCGCTGCGCCGCCTTCTCACCCACGCCCGGCAGCAGGTCCAGCTCCGCCGCCGTGGCTTCGTTCAGGTTGACCACCCCCACGTATTGCATGCGCGGGCTGGCGGCATCCGCACGCCCCGGCCCCATCAGCACGCAGCCCAACACCCACGCCCAGGCCCACTTCACGAGTGGCCCTCCGCGCCCGCCTCCAGCGAAGGCTCGCCGCCGAAGCGGCTGCCGGCCGCCGTGTCGCGCTTCTCCGCCGCCTCGCGCACGTGCAGCTTCCCGTCCAGGGGCAGCACGTCCAGCAGGACGTTGAGCGAACCGTCCTTGTTGACGAACGCGCTGCCCGCGCGCACCCAGATGCTCCCGCCCTTGCCCTCGCGGATGGAGAACACCGCCAACCGCTTCCCCGCCATCAGCATCGACACGCTTCCCCCTTCAGAATCCCGCGCCACCACGGCCCGGGCACCTCGCTGGCTCGACCGCCTGAGGTCGCGTCCGGGCTTGAGCAGCCCGCGTGCCAGCGGCGTGCTCCTCTGAAGTGAAGTCAGCGCACCGTGCGGCGGTGCTCGCGGCGTCCACGCGCGAGGATGGGCGTGGATGCTCCAGTGCGTGTCTTGCGCGGTGAGAGTCGGGACGTGGCCTCCGCACCGCGGTTACCGAGGAGCAGGGATGGCGGCCGGATTGTCTCCGCGGTGCGGAGACAATTGGAGGCACGCTCCTGACGCGGAAGGCGGATGGCCTCCCACGCCCGTCTCCCATGGACGTCGTCTCAGCGCTCGCTGTCGAGCAGCTTCATCTGCTGCTCAGGGTAGCGCGTACCAGCGATCGCCTCTTTCGGAAGGATCGCCTCTACGGCGGCCACGTCGTCGGGCGACAGGGGCTTCTCCAGCGCGCCGAGCACGTCGATGAGCTGCTTGCGCGTGCGTGCGCCGACCACGGGCACGAACGCCGGTTGCTTCGCCAGCACCCACGCCACGGAGAGCTGCGCGGGCGTCATCCCGCGCTCCGCGGCGTACGCATGGAAGCGCGCGACGGTTGCTGCGTTGCGTTGGCCCGCTTCACCAGCAAAGCGAGGATAGTGCATGCGGGCACCCTCCACCTTCGCGCCCGTCAACAGTCCGCGGGAGAGCACGCCGTAAAGCGTCGCGCTCATGCCCAGCTCGGTGAGCGTGGGGAAGAGGGTCTTCTCAGGCTCGCGCGTGATGAGCGAGTACTCAATCTGCAGGTCGCTCAAGGGGTGCACCTTCGCCGCGCGGCGGATCGTCTCGGCGCTCACTTCGGAGAGCCCGATGCTTCGCACGTAGCCGCCCTTCACCAGGTCGGCGATCGCGCCCACCGTGTCTTCAATCGGCACGGTCGGGTCCAGCCGGGCGGGGCGATAGACGTCGATGTAATCGACGCCGAGCCGCTGCAGGCTGTACGTGACGAAGTTCTTCACCGCCGCGGGGCGACCATCGAAGCCCACTGGGACCCCGTCCGGCCCCCGCATGGCCCCGAACTTCACCGAGAGCCGCGCCTTGTCGCGCTGGCTTTCGATCGCGCGGCGGATGAGCAACTCGTTGTGTCCGCTGGCGTAGAAGTCGGCGGTGTCCAGCAGCGTCACCCCTCGGTCGATCGCCTCGCGGACCGTCGCGATGCTCTCGGCCTCGTCGGACGGCCCGTACGCCCCGGACATGCCCATGCAGCCGAGCGCGATGGGGAATACCCGCGGGCCTGTCATGCCGAGTTGCGTCGTGCGGTGGGTCGGGGTCATGGCTTCCTCTCCTCTTGCGGTTGGGCTATACGGAACGTTGTTCCGGTGCGGACTTTCATATGCGGAACGATGTTCCGTTTGTCAAGGCGATGAAGAAGACACCCAGAGCGGATGCCCAGCGGAACCTCGACTCGCTGCTTGAGGCGGCGAAGGCCGTGTTCGCCGAGTCCGGAGTCGACGCGCCCGTCCGCGAGATCGCGAGCCGTGCTGGCGTCGGCATCGCGACGGTGTATCGGCACTTTCCACAGCGGGCCGATTTGATCGCCGCCGTGTACCGGCGCGAAATCGACGCATGCGCGGCCGAAGCCCCGGCGCTGGCGCGCGAGCATGAGGCGTTCGAAGCGCTGACGCGGTGGCTTCACCGGTTCACGAGCCTGATCGCCACCAAGCGAGGGCTTGCCGCGTCGCTCAATGCCCAGGATCCGGCGTATCAGGCGCTGCCCGCGTACTTCCGGGAGCACCTCGAACCGGTGCTTCAGTCGCTGCTCGGCGCGGCGGCGGCGGCAGGGCAGGTGCGCAAGGACGTCAACGCGTACGAACTCCTGCGTGGCGTGGCGAATCTCTGCGTTCCTGTCGCGGAGGTCGGCCCCGGCTTCACTCGCAGGATGGTCGACCTGCTCATCGACGGACTGCGCTACGGCGCGTCGGCGCCCGTGCCTTGACGGGCTGGGGGTGACCTCCTAGAAGGGCCGGGCCCTTGGGTGCCCATGCCGGGCCTTCAAGAGGGAAGCCGGTGCGAGTCCGGCGCGGTCCCGCCACTGTGAACGGGTTGCCCTGAGGTCCAGGGCCGGAAGCCTCGGCTGTCACCACTTTCGCGTCAGCGGATGCGAAGGGAAGGTGGAGGGTTCCTTCCAGAAGGGTGCAGCGTGCGCCCACGTCTGGAGCCTGTCAGCCAGGAGACCTGCCCAGGGGTGCGGCAGCGGTGCTGCCGTGAGGCCTTCTCTCTTCGACGGAGGGAGCGGAAGGCGGAGCATGTTGCGCTCGCTTCTCGCCCGGACCGTCGTCGGTCTGGTGCTCAGCTTCCAGGGACAGGCCCGGGCCGGGCAGGAAACGCCTGCGCCCGAGAGCAGCGAGCCGCCGCTTCCTGAGTTCGTCCTCCCCACCGTGGAGGTCATCGGCAAGGAAGTCCCCGAAGCACCCGTCGACTCCGCTCGACGCCGCGACCCCACCGGCGCCATCACCGTCATCAATGCTCGCGAGCGCGCGGGCGAAGCGCGCGACACCGCGGAGCTGCTCGGCGGATCCGCGAGCCTCGTCGTGCAGGACTCCGGCGGATACGGGCAGAGCAAGAGCCTGGTGGTTCGCGGCGCTTCGTCCAATGGCGTGCTCGTGTTCCTGGACGGCATCCCGCTCAACGGCGCGGGCGGCGTCGCGGACCTGTCGCTCATCCCCGTCGCGCTGCTGGAGCGGATGGAGATCCTCCGCGGCGCGGCAGGTGCCCGCTACGGCGCGGGCGGACTGGGCGGCGCGGTCAACCTCGTCACCCGAGCGCCTTCGTCACGGCTGCTCTCCAGCGGAGAGGTCACCTACGGCAGCTTCGACACCGTGATGGCCCACGTCGCCGCGTCGGGCGCGCTGCTCGAGGGGCAGGCGCTGGTGTTGCTGCATGGCGGCCGTTCCCAGGGCGACTTCAGCTACCGCGTGGACGAACTGCCCGCGCTGGACGACAACCCGCTCACGCAGGAGGTGCGCACGCGCAATGACGCTCGCGGCGGCGGTGCGCTCCTGAAGTACCGGCATGGCCTGGACGGCGGCGGACGCGTGGATGTGCTCGCCGAGCTGTCGCTGGAGGACCGCGCGCTCGCGGGCACCGTTCAGAATCCCACCGTGTCCCGACGCCAGGACCAGACGCGACTGTCGCTGGGCGCTCGTTGGGCACGGCCCTTCGGTGACACGGGCGAGGGCAGTGCTCGCGGCTTCTTCCGTCGCGACTGGCTGGATGTCGCTGGTGGCTCCACAGGGGTGGACTCCGGCGCGCAGCGCTACACGGTGGGCGGCGTGGAGGTGGAGGGGCGCGCGGTGCTGGGGCGCAATGCGCTCGCCGTCACGCTGGCCGGATCATCGGAGTCCGTCACGCAGGCCGTGGGCGGGCAGGCCGCGTCGTGGTGGCGCGCGAGCGTCATGGCCATGGACGAACTGTCCCTGTTCTCCGAACGCCTGAAGCTGGTGCCTTCAGTGCGCGTGGAGCGCGTGGGGCACTACTCGCTCCTGTCGCCCAAGCTGGGCGCGAGCGTGGACCTGGGCCACGGCTTCGGCGTGCGCGCCAACGCGGGTCAGTCCCACCGCGCGCCGTCGTTCCTGGAGCTCTACATCCGTCAGGGTCTGCTGCTGCCCAACCCGGAGCTCAAGCCCGAGCGCGCCCTGTCCGTGGACGCCGCGGCCCTGTGGCGCGACGACATCTGGAACGTCACCGCGGGCGGCTTCGCGGCGGTGTACGAAAACCTCATCGCCTACGAGCTGTACCCCCCGAATCTCGCCAAGCCCTACAACTTCGCCGCCGCTCGCGTGTGGGGCGCGGAGGTGGAGCTGGAGGCGCGGCCCCGCGCGTGGCTCACCGTCACCAGCAGCTATGCGTGGACCCGCACGCAGAACCGCTACGGCGACCCTCGCTACTTCGGCAAGGAGTTGCCGTATCGCCCTCGCCACAAGTGGGTGGGCCGGTTGCGCGTAGGACCGGACTGGCTCAATGGCCGCACCGAAGTCCTCGTCCAGTCCTCACAATTGATCAACCGCGTGGGCGAAGCTCGGCTGTCCCTTCCTTCGCGCACCTGGGTGAGCGTGGGGGCCTCCAGCACCTTCCTGCACCGGCCGGACCTCACCGTGTCGTTCGACGTGAAGAACCTGCTCGATGCGCGGACCGCCGACTACACCGGCATGCCGCTGCCCGGCCGCGCTGCCTACGTGACGCTCTCCGTGGCGCTCGACCCTTCTCCCTCCGAGGACTCCCATGTCGCATCCCCTCCCTGATGCTCGGCTCGCGCTGCTGCTGTCGGCCCTGGCGGCGGCGCTCCTCACCGGCTGCCCTGAGGAGAAGGTCCTGTGCACGTCCGGCCTCAGCGTCTGCGGCGCCGAATGCGTGGACCTCCAGGGCGACCCGTCGAACTGCGGCGCGTGTGGCGCGTCGTGCGTAGCAGGGGAGACGTGTCAGGCGGGCGTTTGCGGATGCCAGTCGGGCACGGAGACGTGTGGTGACGCGTGTGTCGCGCTCGCGAGCGACCCGCTGAACTGTGGCGCTTGCGGCGCCGCGTGTCCGTCCGGCCAGGTCTGCGAATCCGGTACCTGCCGCGAGGGATGCTCCGCCGGTGCGGAGCGGTGCGGGGACAGCTGCGTCGTGCTCGCGAATGATCCGCTCAACTGTGGCGCTTGCGGCGCGGCGTGCCCGGACGTGCAGTCCTGCCACTCGGGCCGGTGCCTGTATGACGTGGTGACGGCCTGCTACACCAACGGGCAGCTCGTGGGCATCCAGGCGGGGACGGACCGGATGGGGCCCCGGCGGCAGTTCGGCTCGGGCGTGCAGTCGCTGGCGGCTTGGGATGGCGTGGTGCTGGCGGCGGACGCGGCGCGCTCGGTGCTGTCGCAGGCACCGGCGGGTGCGCTGGGGACGGTGGCGGAGGAGGACTCGCTGGGCGCGGTGGCGGCTTCGCCCAATGACATCTTCGTGGACCCTCCGTATGTGTATGTCCTCGACTCGGTGAACAACACGCTCCAGGTGCTCAAGCGGGAAGGGGCCGCGCAGGGCGGTGGGTTGGGATTGCGCACGGTGGGGCAGGTGAACCTGGGCGCGAACACCAGCCCGCAGGTCATCGCGAAGCGCGGCGACACGTTCTACATCCCGCTGTTCGGCACGGCCGGCTCCGACTTCAAGCAGGGCAATGCCGTGGCTCGCGTCAGCGTGAGCGACCCGGAGAAGCCCCGGCTCGTGGACACCGTTCCGCTCACGGGCCTGGACCTGAAGTCCTTCGATGGCGGGACGACGATGGCGCTTCCGTACGCGGCGGTGTCCGTGGACTCGGGCGTGTATGTCGCGCTCACCAACCTGAACCCCGCGAATGACTATCTGCCCAACGGGCCCGGGATGCTCGCGCGCATCGACCCCGCGGATGGTGGGGTGCATGCCATCGACCTGGGCGCGAAGGATTGCCTCAACGCGGGCGACGTGCAGGCGGTGGGCGACCAGCTGGTGGTGAGTTGCCTGGGCGAGGCGGTGTTCGACACCGCGAGTGGCTACCGCGCCAAGGCGGTTCGGGCCACGGGGCTGGTGCTGGTGAAGGATGACAAGCCCGTGGCGTCGTATGCGCTGTCGCCGGGCTGCACCGGGGGGCCGGAGAACGGCTGCGACCTCGCGGTGGGAGGACGGCTCGCGGTGGTGGGCAACGCGGTGTACGTCACGGATGTGAACGCGGGCCGCGTGTTCGTGGTGGAGGTGCGCGATGGCCAGTTCGTCGAGCGGCGCGGCAACTCCACACCGCAAGCAGCGGGTCCGGCGCTGGATGCGTGTCCGGTGGACCCTCGGCGTGGCATCTCCAATGCCATCGACATCGTCGCGGTGCCGTGAGGCTTTGACCCTGCTTGTGTTGACAAGCCCTGCCGTCCGCCATACTCCAGCGCGCGTCGATGGTACGCCGCACTCGCAGGGTGCGGCGTTTAAAGGGAACCCGGTGTGAGTCCGGGACTGCCCCGCAGCGGTGAGCAGGAACGAACGCCGTCCTCGCAAGCACTGGCCCTTCAGTGGGCTGGGAAGCGACGGCCAGTAGGTGGGTGACCCGATGAGGGCCTCCCGCGCCTGTGAGTCCGAAGACCTGCCACGACCCATGCCTCCGGGCATGGCCAGACCGGAGCCTCCGAGGGGAGGTGACGGAGGTCTTCCGCTCGCGCGGCGTGTCGTGTCCTGACGTGTCCCTCGTTCGCGGTCCGCTCTCCGTCCACGCCCCTTGGATTCACCTCGCCCGTGGGGGCGATGCAAGGGAGCAGTCGCGGATGAAGACAGAGCGGATGATGACGGGACGGGGACTCCAGGGCTTCGCGTGGGTGCTGACGACCCTCGCGATGGCGCTGACCAGCACGGGTTGCGGCGATGAGTGCGTCGATGACTTCGACTGTCGCGACCAGGGTGCCGTCCCCGCGGGACAGCGCTTCACCTGCGCCGAGAACAAGTGCGAGCTGACGTCCATCATCGTGCCGGATGCAGGCACGGAGACTGATGCCGGCACGACCACGGACGCCGGTACGACGACGGATGCAGGCACGGGCGCCGACGCCGGTACGACGACGGATGCGGGCACGGGCGCCGATGCCGGTACGACCACCGACGCGGGCACGGAGACCGATGCCGGTACGACCACCGACGCGGGCACGGAGACCGACGCCGGTACGGATCCGTGCGAGACCACCACCTACGACCCGAAGCTGGGCACGCTCCAGCTCCAGTCGGGCTTCGTGGCCGGTGAGTCCGCGTCGCTTCCCGCGTCCGCGGGTCCGGTGGGCGTGACGCCCGGCCCCACGTATTCGCTCTACACGGTGGTGTCGGGCAGCTCCACGGGGCCGCACGCGCTGTACTCGCTGGGCACATGGCCGCAGGTGTCGCTGGGAACGGCGCAGTTGTTCGACGTGGCCGCTCCCGCTGACCGGGCCGCTGGCACCAAGCTCTTCCTCAGTCCCTTCGTGGAGACGGATGGCCAACGCGTCCTCACCGGTTACACGAAGTCCGGCGCGGGCTTCCCGGGCTCCGTGGGCGTGTATGACATCTCCGCGCCCGCCAACTCCACCTATGTCTCCGCGCCGAGCAACTTCTCCGCGGGCGTCGTGCCGGGCGCGTTCCTCATCAACGGCGGTGGGCTCGACACGGTGTCGGCGGGTCTGGCCGTCTACGCGCTGAAGACGGACAGCTCTCCGTTCACCGCGCTGAAGGTGGGCACGCTCCCGCCGGAGACGGGCGGCAGCGGCTTCACCGCCGTGGCCACCAATGGCGTCGCGATGCTCGGCTACTTCTCCGACGACACCTTCCTCAACGAGGGCCGCGCGGTGGCCCCGGCGGCCATCACCGAGGCGCTCAGGTCCGGCACGCCGTTCGTCGTGGCGGATGCGCCCGCGCTCGACGTGGGCTCCAACTTCGTGGCCGCCTCCGGTCACGGCGAAGGCGTGTCGGTGCTCCGCGGCGACTACGTCCCGCCCGACTACAACTTCGCTGGCACGGACGTCTCGCGCTTCGCCTTCACCGTGACGGATGAAGGTGCGACCGTGACCGTCGGTGCCCGTCAGCCGGTCCTCGTCTACGCGGACCAGTGCACGCGCGTGACCGGGATGACCGCCATCGGCGTGGACCTGCTCGTCGGCGTGGATGACAAGAACGGCCCGCGCCTGGTGCGTATCCAGCAGGCCCCTCAGTTCCGGTGAGCACGCTCATGAAGAAGACCCTTCTTCCGAAGTCGTTCGCGCTGGGCTTCACCGCGCTGCTCACCGTGGCATGCGGTGGCGAGGACTGGCAGGACTCCATCCAGGCCCAGCCGCTGGTGGGTGACCCGTTCGCGGACCGCATCGTGTCCTTCTCTCCGGGCACGGGCGCCGGGTTCGGTCAGAGCGAGCTGCCGGGCTTCGTGCTGGGCGCTCCGCGAGGGGACGGCGCGGGCTCGGGTTCGTTGGACGTGCTGTCGCTCGGGCGCAACGGCGTCATCGTCCTGGAGTTCACGGACATCGCCGTCACGGACGGGCCGGGCGTGGACCTGCTCGTCTTCGAGAACGCGTTCCTCAAGCCGAGCGGCAAGCCGTTCGCGGAGACGGGCGTGGTGGCCGTCAGCGACGACGGCGTCACCTGGCACGAGTTCCCCTGCGCGTCCTCCGACGTGGCGAACAACTACCCGGGCTGCGCGGGCGTCACGCCCGTGTACTCGCACCCCGCCAATGGCATCCCGGCCACCGACCCCTCCGTGGCGGGCGGGGACGGCTTCGACCTGGCGAGCGTGGGCCTCACCCGTGCCCGCTTCGTGCGCATCCGCGACTCGGGCGCCAACGGCTACGCGGGCACCAGCGGTGGCTTCGACCTGGATGCCGTCGCCGTGGTGAACGGCGTGCAGCTGCCGTAGTCGCGCACGAGCGCCGGGGCCGTTCTCCAGCGGACGGTCCCGGTGGCCTCGCGCGCCCATACGGCGAGTCCGGACCGCACGAGGCTTCCGGGGTGGGGGTGGCGGCATTAGATGCCCGCTGTCCCTCCCCCGGATGTGCCTCCATGAACCGTCGTTCCGCCTCACTCCTCGTGCTGCTGGGCGCCCTGCTCGGCGTGGCCGCTCCGTTCCTCCTCCCCTCGGTGGTCTGGGCCCAGACGTCCCGCGCCGCGCCGAGGAAGGAAGTGCCTCCGCCGCCGTCCGCGCCTCCTCCGGCACCGGCGTACGAGTACACCTTCGTCAAGCGCGAGAGTCCGGATGAGGACCTCGTGGAGCTCCAGCGGCTGGGGGGCGAGGGCTGGCGCGTGGTGTCCACTGTCGTCGTGGACGGCAGCACGCGGCGCTACGTGTTGATGCGTGACCGACGCGCCGGGCCCGCGTCGCATTGACTTTGCCCCTGTGGCGCCATAGTCCCGCCTCGTCATCGATGCTTTCACGCCATGGGGCGTGAGGGCTTCCAGGGAACCCGGTGTGAGTCCGGGACTGCCCCGCAGCGGTAAGCAGGAACAGCGTTCGTACGAACCCCGTTTCCGCGAGTCCGAAGACCTGGCGACGATCCGGCGTCCTCTCCACGGAGGGCCCGGCGACAGACCGGAACCTCCGCGGGGAGCTGACGGCGAAGGCAGGCCTCCAGGACGCGATACGCGCCCTGCGGTCCGGCGCCTTTCGTCCGCGCGGCCTCCCGACAGGGGAATGCCTTCTTCCGCCTCCGTGCGGGAAGGCCAGGAGCGAGGACGCGATGCGGACCGACATGAAGCGGATGAGCACGAAGGGCCAGCGCGCGGCGCTGATGGGCGCCCTGCTGGCGGTGGTGCTGGGGGGCACGGGCTGCGGCGATGATGAGTGCGTGGACGCCTTCGACTGCCGCGACAAGGGCGCGGCTCCGGCGGGCAAGGCCTGGGCCTGTGTCTCGGAGACGTGCACCCAGGTCGTCGTCGACATCGAAGGGGACGACGCGGGCACGCAGACCGACGCGGGTACGCAGACCGACGCGGGCACCGGCACTGACGCGGGCACCGGCACGGACGCGGGCACGGATGGCGGCACGGTCGCTTGCGCCCCGCTGCCTCGCGAGCAGGTGCTGGGCACGCTCCAGCTCCAGGCGGGCTTCAGCGTCGCGGAGTCCGCGGACCTGTCCACGGAGGTTCGCGCGGTGGTGTCCACTCCCGGCCCCACGTATTCGCTCTTCGCGCTTCGCGAGACGGCCACGGGCCGCGACTTCTTCGCGCTGGGGACCTGGCCGGACGTGACGCTGGGCACCGCCGCGCTCGAAACGGTGCTCGCGCCCGCGGACCGCGCCAACGCGGCCGACACCTTCCTGTCCTACTTCCTGGCCTATGACGGCACGCGCCTGCTCGCGGGCTACACGAAGTCCGGCGCGGGCTTCCCGGGCTCCGTGGCGGTGGTGGATCCGTCCGCGCGCGACGCGGCGCTCTACCTCGACGCTCCGGGCAACTACACCGCCGCGGGCACCACGGACGCGTTCTTCATCAATGGCGGCGGTCTGGACACGGTGACGGGCGGCCTGGGCGTCTACGCGCTGGTGACCTCCGCCAAGCCCTACGTCGCCGTGAAGGTGGCGGACTTCCCTGCGCAGGTGGGCGCCAGTGGCTTCACCGCCGTCGCGGACAACGGCATCGCGGTGTTCGGCTACTCGGAGGCGGACACGTACGTGAACGTGGCCTACGCCGTGTCCAACACCAAGCTGGGCGAGGCGCTGGCCTCGCGCACGCCGGTGGTGCTCACGAACGAGCCGAAGGTGGACGTGGGCTCTGACTTCAACGCCGCCGCGAGCTTCGGCAACGGCGTGGCGGTGGCGCGCGGCGGCTACGGCGCCGCGGGCTTCGGCGTCACCGACGTGTCGCGCTTCTCGCTCACGCCCGGCCTGGGTGGCGGCCAGCCCATCAGCGTGGGCACGCGCGCGGCGGTGCTCAACGCCCCGGATGCGTGCACGACCGTGGACCTGCTGTCGTCGCTGGGCGCGGACCTGCTCGTGGGCGTGAAGGACGTCAACGGCCGCCGCCTCGTGCGCATCCGGCAGGGCCAGTGATGAAGCGCCCGCTGCTCGCGCTCGGCGCGCTGCTGTCCCTGGGCGCGTGCACGGGCGACTCCGAGCCCGGTCCGCTTCCGGGTGAGGACATCGTGGACGCCGGCACCCACGCGGATGCCGGTGTCTCCGATGCAGGCACGGACGCGGACGCAGGGACGGACACGGATGCCGGTGTCGACGCGGGCTCGCGGCCGGTGGATCCGTTCGCGGACCGGGTGACGGCCTACCAGTTCGGCGACTCGGCCGGCTTCGGACAGGACCGCTTCCCGGACGTCGTGTTCGGGCCGCCCAAGGGGGCGGGGCAGTTCGCGGGTTCGCTGGACGTGCTGTCGTTGGGGCGGGGCGGCTCCATCACCCTGGAGTTCACCGACCTGTTCGCGGTGGATGGCCCGGGCGTGGACCTGCTCGTGTTCGAGAACGCCTTCCAGAAGGTGGGCGGCGACATCTTCGCGGAGACGGCCCAGGTGTCCGTCAGTGACGACGGCGTCACCTGGTTCGACTTCCCCTGCGCCCCCACCGACAAGGACGGCGGCTATCCGGGCTGCGCAGGCACGCATCCGGTGCTCTCGGCCCCGGACAACGGCGTGTCCCCCACCGACCCGGCCGTGGCGGGCGGGGACGGCTTCGACCTGGCGGACGTAGGCCTCCCCCGTGCGCGCTTCGTGCGCCTCACCGACACGGGGCTCAACAGCTACGGCGGCACGTCCGGAGGCTTCGACCTGGACGCGCTGTCGGTGGTGAACGGCCAGCTCCCCGACGGTGGCGTGCCGTGAGGTGAGCACCCGCACCCACCCGCGGCGTGCTCCGGGGCCCCGCGTCCCGTCCGCTGACCGCATTCCGCACGCTGCGCGTGGGTGATTCCCTCTTCATCCACCGCCCCAGGTGAACTCCGACCCCAGCTGCCGGCGGGACCCCCGGGTATGACGCGACGCGGGAGGGCGGCCGGGGCCTCGGCCGGACGCCCGTCTTCCACGGGAAAGCGTCTCGGACTCTCGGAAGATTGGGAGGTCGTGTAATGTCTTGCGCCCGATGTGGCAGATCATCATCAACGGCCCCGGCTACTTCGACACGTCGTACGACCTGCCGGAGGGCGTCACCAGCCTCGGCCGGGCGGACGAGAACGACATCGTGCTGGGCGGCGACCTGGTGTCGCGCCGGCACGCGCGGCTCTACGTCGAAGGTGACGTGCTGCGCATCGAGGACCTGGGCAGCCGCAACGGCAGCCGGGTGAACGGTGCGCCGCTCCAGGGCAGCAAGCATCTGAACGCGGGCGACACCGTGGCGCTGGGGGAGAACACCCTGGCGGTTCGCCAGCCGCACACCGTGGAGAACGCCGCCACGGAGATGATGGACCTGGGCGCGGGCGGCGTCGTGCGCTTCGGGCACGGCACGGACGTGGGCCCGTCCGTGCTGATGGCCAAGAACGTCAAGGACGCGGACGTGCTGCGCCTCCTGGACAACGTGGGGCCGCTGCCGTTCGACGACGCGTTCTCCGGCCCTTCGCCCGTGCCCGCGGGCTCCGCCGTGGCCAGCCCGCGCGTGTCCTACGAGACGCTGGTGCTGCTGGTGCACGCCGCGGAGGCGCTGGCCACCGCGCGCACGCTGACCGCGTTCCTGGAGTCCGCGATGGACCGGCTCCTGGAGCGCACCGACGCCACCACGGCGGTGGTGCTGCTCAAGCACGCCACCGGGCCGCTGGTGCCCGCGGCGGTGCGCCACCGGGGACGGTTGGCCAAGGGTGAAGTGCCCGTGTCGGACGCCATCGTGGACGAGGCCATCCGCCAGGGCCGCGCGATCGCCGTGGGCGACGTGAAGGACGACCGCCGCTTCGCCGGACGCGAGAGCGTCATCATGTACGGCGTGGACCGGGTGCTGTGCATCCCCATTGGCACCGAGCCGCCCTTCGCGGGCGTGCTCTACGTCAACGTGCCCGGCGGGGGCGACACCAGCCTGGAGTTGATGCTGGACGCGTGCACCGCGGTGGCCCACCTGGTGGCCGCCGGCGTGCAGCGCTTCGCCGTGCGCGACGGCTCCAGCACGGACCGGATGCGGCGCAACCTGGAGCGCTTCCACTCGCCGGAGGTGGCCGAGCGCCGCGCCGCCGAGGCCCAGCGCACGGGCGGCAAGCTGCCGGGCCTGGAGGAGAAGAACCTCACCGTGCTGCACGCGGAGCTGGCGGACTTCGGCGCCGTGATTGGCCGGCTGGGCGCGGCGCGGGCCACGCAGCTGCTCAACGACTTCCACGCGCGCATGAGCGGCATCGTCTTCAGCTTCGAGGCCACCGTCGAAGGCTTCATGGGCGAGTCCATGCGCGCCCTCTTCGGCGTGCCCTACGCCAAGGGCGACGACGCGGTCCGCGCGGTGCGCGCGGCGCTGGCCCTGCGCGCGGACTGGGAACGGGGCATGGCCCGCAGGCCCCAGGACGAGCGGTGCGACCTGCGAATCGCCCTGCACTCCACCAAGGCGCTGGTGGGGATGATCGGCACCGAGGCCCGCACGGAGTACAGCGCCGTGGGAGAGGGCATGGGAGTGGCTGGCTGGCTGGCCGCCACCGCGGCGCCCGGCCAGGTGCTGATGACCGGCAAGCTGCTGGCGGCCACCGGGGCCCGCTTCGACGTGATGCCCCTGGGCGAGCGGGTGGTGCGGCTGCCCCGCGACAAGGTGGCGGTTTTCGAGGTGATTGAAGAGGACATGGGCATGCTGACCAACCCCGGTATCCGGTGAGGCGGCCGGCGCGGCCGGTTGACGGGTTGAAGCGGGGCCCCTGCCCGGGGTTCAATGCGCTTTCCGTGGTGGACCCCCGCACCGCATGAACCCTTCGAACCAGCCCGCCCGATTGCGTCCCTTCCGGCCGCAACCCTTCGGCCGGTACACGCTCCTGTCGCATCTGGCCACCGGCGGCATGGGGGAGATCTACCTCGCCCGCCTGGAGGGCGCGCAGGGCTTCGAGAAGCTGTGCGTCATCAAGAAGATCCTCCCGCAGTTCGCGGAGGACCAGGACTTCGTCGACCGCTTCGTCGGTGAGGCGCGCACGCTGGTGCGGCTGGGGCACGGGTCCATCGCGCAGGTGCTGGACATGGGCGTGCACGAGGGCGAGGCCTACATGGCCCTCGAGTACGTGGACGGCAAGGACCTGCGCAAGGTGGCCGCGCGCGTGCGCGACAGGCAGACGCCGCTGCCGCTCACCTTCGTGCTGTACGTGATGGGCCGGGTGCTGGACGCGCTGGCGTACGCGCACCGCAAGCGGGACGAGGAAGAGAAGGAGCTGAAGCTCGTCCACCGGGACATCTCGCCGCAGAACATCCTCATCTCCTACGAGGGGGAGGTGAAGGTCATCGACTTCGGCCTGGCGAAGAGCCGGCTGTCGGCGGCGAAGACGAACCCCAGCATCATCCTGGGCAAGTTCCTCTACATGTCGCCCGAGCAGGCCCGGCACCAGCCGGTGGACCGCCGCAGCGACCTGTACGCGGCGGGCCTGTGCCTCTACGAGCTCATCTCCGGCAAGAACCCCTTCGACGCGCTTCCGCCGGGCGAACTGATGTCCGCGGTGGCGAACCCGAAGGTGGCGCCGCTCAGTGACGTGGAGCCGCTGACGCCGCCGGCGGTGTCGCAGTTGGTGGCGAAGGCGCTGGCGGTGGAGCCGGGCCAGCGCTTCCAGACGGCGGAGGACTTCCGGGTGCGCCTGCAGGCGTGCTTGACGGAGATCGACACCAGCGCGGGCCCGGAGAGCGTCAGCCGCTTCATGCGCGACCTGTTCTCCGCGGACTACCAGTCCGAGCGGCGCCTGCTGACGTCCCTGCGCGAGGTGCCGCGCGACGTGCGCGCCAGCGGCACGTACGAGTCGCTGGGCCCCGCGCCGCGCGCGACGATGCAGGCGCCCACGCTGCCGGCCAAGACCATCCGCCTGGATGGTCCGGTGGAGCCCCTGTCCTTCCATCCCACGCCCCGGAGCCGCGAGGACGGCGGCGGCGCGCGCGACGACGGTGAGACGCGCCCCGGCGTGATGGTGGACGAGTCCACGCGTCCCGCGTTCCCGGTGGAGGCGCTGGAGGAGGCGGCCCGCGCGAAGATGCGGCCCAGCCCCGCGTCGTCGGAGCCGTCGCCCACGGTGGAGGTCCGCCAGGACGCGATGGACCGGCCCACCATCCTCGAGGGCCTGCCGGCCATCCGGCTTCCCTCGGACCGTGTCATGGAGGCGGAGGTTGCGGCCCCGCTGCTGGGAGAGCCCACCGCGCCCCGAGCGGACGCGCTGCCGGCCGCCGAGTCGCACGGGGAGCCCACCGCGCCGCGCGCCACGTCGCTGCCGTACGCGGAGCCGGCACTGCCGTCGCGTGACGCGCCTCCAGTGCCGGACGTGCCGGTGTCGCGGCCGTTCGCGGACGCGGGAGGGCGGGGCGCTTCGTTGCCCTTCTCCGATTCGGTGGGCCCGCGGGGCGTGCCGCCTCCTCCGATGGCGCCGATTCCCGCCGTGCGGCCCGCGGATGGCCCCGTTCCCGTCGTGCCGGTGGATGCGTCGCGGCCGGTGGCGCCTCCGCCGTTGCCTTCCTTCGACTCCGGGGCGGCGCGGTTTGAATCGGCGGGTGAGTCGCTGCCGTTCATGGAGCCGCCGCCTCCGCCGGACGGCCCGTTCGCCGATGACGAGGAGCTTCCCGAGAGCGCCTATCCGTGGCCGGAGCCCATCCCCGAGGGAGGCCGCTCCGCGGGAGCCGAGCTTCGCGCCGCGGAGGTGCGTATCCCGGAGGGGCAGCGCCCCACCTCCGCGATGCCGTCCCTGTCGTCCGCGCGCCCTGGAGCCATGACGCCGTCGAACGGCAGCCGTCCCGCGCCGCCGTCCGCGTTCGATGCGGCTCGCGCCTCGGAGCCCCTGCCGAGCTACGAGCCGGTGCGCGCGTCGGAGTCGTCGCGGGGCTTCGACTCGCCCCGGGCTTCCGAGCCGTCCCGCGGCTTCGATGCGCCCCGCGCCGCCGAGTCCGCGCGTGCCGTGGAAGCCCGCGTCCCGGAAGGCCAGCGCCCCACGGCCGCGATGCCGTCCCTGGCGTCCTCGCGCCCCGGCGTGACGACGCCGTCGAATGGCAACCGGTCGGCTCCGGTGCCAGCGTCAGTGCCGCTGCCGTCGTACGCGGCGCCCACCATCCAGGTGCCCTCCATCCAGTCCGGCGCCTTGCACTCCTTCGAGGCCGAAGAGGACTCGCGGGACTCCGAGCCGCTCGATTCGGGTCCGACTCCCCGGCCCACGATGCAGGACACGCGGCCGTCGGAGGACCTGGTCTCGGTGGATGCCCGCGCCCTGGAGGCGGACTCCAGCGTGCCGTACATCTCCGCGGAGCCGGACGACGCCCCGGCCGCGCGCGAGGGCGACGCGGACACGCACCCGCGCATCTCCATGCCCCGTGCCTCGCGCCGCGAGGAGCCGCAGGCCCGGGTGATGCTGGACGAGGCGCAGCTGCGCGAGACCTCCTCTTCCACCGGCAAGCGTGAGGCCGACACCGGCCCCACCGCGCCGGCCCGGGGCCGCACCGGGTCCCGGCGCGCCGTGCGCGGTTCGTCGCCGGGCACGCCGCCCCCGCGCTCCAGCACCGCGTCGAGCATGCGCGCCGTCACCCGCGCCCCCGCGCCCGCCGCGGATCCGGACGAGTCGTCCACCGCGCGCGCGACGCGCGACGACGCGACCCGGCGCAAGGCCGTGCCGGTGCGACCGGAACCCTCGGAGCCGCCGCGTGCCGCGCGGCGCGAGCCAGCGCCGGTCCGCAAGGGCGGGGCGCTGCGCTCGGCGCTGGTGTTCATTCTGTTGATGGTCGTCGCGCTGTCCATCGTGGGCGCGGGGCTCTACTTCGTCCCCGAGCTGCGCGTGGCCGTGGGCCTGGAGCAGTCGCGCACGTCGACGCCGCCTCCGCCCACCCCGGTGCAGCAGATTCCCACGCGGCCCGCGAACCCCCAGGGGCGTCCGCCCGCGCCTCCTGCCCAGAACGTGGCCACGGCGCCCACCACCACGCCGGCGGAGTCCACGCAGGCCCCCACCGAGCCGGATTCCACGGACGCGCAGGAGGTGGAACTGGACGTCCTGCTTGGCACGGAGGCGCCGCCGGCGCCGGGCGCCGCCGCTCCCGCCGCTCCCGCCGCGAAGAAGGCGGCGCCGTCACGCCCCGGCAAGCGCGCCGCGCCGACCCGTGCTCCCGTCAAGGAGAGCAGCCTCCCTCCGGAGTTGGAAAAGGAGTGGACGCAGACGAAGGCGCTCCACCGGATGCTCAAGAACAACCATGGCTGCGAGGCCATGTCGATGCAGTGCACGCTCTTCGACAGGCTGGCGGACGACTTCGCCGTGGGCGGCAGTGAGACGCCGACCCTCAAGCAGGTGAAGGACCTGCATGAACAGCTGAAGAACGTGAAGCGCCGCCAGGACTAGGAGGCGCCCGCGAGGACGCCCTCGTCAGGTGGCGTGCCTCAACGCCGCGTGCCCGCGTCCATCATCTCCGTGCCCGCGTCGCGCCCGGAGCCACCGGTGCCCTCCGAGGCCGTGCCCCGGTAGCTCTCCGCGAGCCCCGTGCCCAGCTCCCCGCTGCCACCCGTCCGCTGGCCCATGCCGGTGTTCCCCTCCATCCGGTGGGGGGCCGCGGTACCGCCGCCCAGCGAGCCCAGGCTGTCACTGTTGTACGGCTTGCCGCCGCCCTCATCGCGCAGCGGGCTGCCCGCCGCTTTACCGGCCGGTTCAGCGCGGGAGCGGTGCTGGAGCTGGACGGGGTCCTGGAACCCCTGCGTCTCCTCCGAGGGCTGCTCCCTGCCGCAGCCCCAACCTCCCAGGGCGCCACCCACCAACAGTCCCAATCCCACCGCGCGCTTGAAGCCCGTCATGGTTTCCCCCTCGGGCGCGAGGAAGTCCGCGCCTGCCCGTCCGGGAAGTTAGGACCGCTGTCCCCTGGGGCCACCCACCCGCCCCGACGGATGCCCGCCTGGCCGCCCGCCGGGCTCCGGGACGTGCCCGTGTTGACAAGACTGTCGCCCAGGCGGGAAACACCCGGAGCGCGGGACCCCTACGCCGTGCGTCTTCCCCCCGCCCCCGAGGCCGCATGGTGCGCTACGCCCTCGCCATCTTCACCAGCGCCTTCCTGCTCTTCGGCGTCCAGCCGCTGGCGGGCCGCTACGCCCTGCCTTGGTACGGCGGCACGCCCGCGGTGTGGACCGCGTGCATGCTGTTCTTCCAGGCCGTGCTGCTCGCGGGCTACGCCTACGCGCACGCGGTGGCCTCCCGGCTGCGCCCGCGCGCCCAGGCCGCCCTGCACCTGAGCCTGCTGGTGGTGGCGTTGGCGGCGCTCGCGGCGCGGGCCTCGTGGACGGGCTCGCCGCTGGCGCCAGGGGACGGCTGGCGCCCCGTGGACGACCACCTGCCCGTGCTCCGGTTGATGCGGATGCTGGCCGCCACGCTGGGCCTGCCCTTCTTCGTGCTCAGCACCACCGGCCCGCTGCTCCAGTCGTGGTTCGCGCGCGCGCGGCCGGAGCGCTCGCCGTACGTGCTCTACGCGCTCTCCAACGCGGGCTCGCTGCTGGCGCTGCTGGGCTACCCGTTCCTCGTGGAGCCCTGGGTGGGCCGGAGCGCGCAGGCGTGGGGCTGGGCCGTGGGCTTCGTCCTCTTCGTCCTCTGTGTCCTCGCCTGCGCCCGGGACCTGCTGCGCCGCGCCCCCGCGACAACCCCCCCCGAGCCCTCCACGAGCCCGAGCACGGAGGCCCGCTCCGAGGCCTCCACCGCCTCGGCGCGTCCGGGCATGGGGCCCACGCTGACCTGGCTGGCGCTGAGCACGTGCGCGTCGGTGCTGCTGCTGGCCACGACGAACAAGCTCTCCCAGGACGTGGCGGCGGGCCCCTTCCTGTGGGTGATGCCGCTGGCGGTGTACCTGGTCACCTTCATCCTGGCCTTCTCGCGCGAGTCCTTCTACGCGCGCACGCCGTACTCGGTGGGGCTCATCGCCTCCGTGGTGCTGGTGACGTACGCGCACAAGGAGGGCCCCGCGCTGGGCCTGGGGTGGCAGGTGCTCTTCCACGCGTCCGCGCTCTTCACGGGCGCCATGGTGTGCCACGGCGAGCTGTACCGGCGCCGCCCGGCTCCGCGTTACCTGAGCGCCTTCTACCTCTGGGTGTCCGTGGGCGGCGTGCTGGGCGGCGTGTTCGTCAACCTGGTCGCGCCCGCTGTCTTCACCACCTACTGGGAGCACCCGCTGGCGCTGGCCGCGTGCTGCGCGGTGGCCTTCGCGGGGCTGATGCGCAGGCCGAAGGAGGAGACGGCGGTGGCGCGCACGCAGCGCCTCTTCCGCGGGGCGCTGCTGGTGGGCGTGGCGGTGCACCTGCCGGTGCTCGTCCTCACGGACCTGGATCGCGTGCGCTTCGCCGGGCGCAACTTCTTCGGTGTGGTGCGCGTGCTGGAGCTGTCCGCGAACGACCCCCAGCAGCACCAGTACGTCCTGCGCCACGGCGCCATCACCCACGGCTGGCAGTACATCCGCCCGGAGCGCCGGAACCTCCCCACGGCGTACTACACGAAGGACGCCGGCCTGGGGCTCGCGCTCGCGGAGCAGCGCCGGTTGCGTCAGGCCCAGGGGCTGCCCACCGGCTTGCGCGTGGGCATGCTGGGGCTGGGCGTGGGCAACAGCGCCACGCTCATGGCCGCCGGGGACGACGTGCGCTTCTATGAAATCAACCCCGACATCATCGACCTCGCCAAGGGACAGGGCGGCTTCTTCAGCACGCTGACGGACACGCCCGCGCACGTGGAGGTCGTGGAAGGCGACGCGCGCATCTCCCTGGAGAAGGAGCTGGAGCAGGGCTCGCGCCAGTTCGACGTGCTGGCGCTGGACGTCTTCAGCTCGGATGCCATCCCGGTGCACCTGCTGACGAAGGAGGCGGTGGCGCTCTACCTCCAGCACCTGGCGCCGCACGGCTTGCTGGCGATGCACATCAGCAACCAGCACCTGGACCTGGTGCCCATCAGCCTGGCGCACGCGGGGGCCGCCGGCCTGACCGCGGCGCTCGTCGCGCGGGACAGCGACGGCGACGCGGTGGCCAGCTCGTGGATGCTGCTGAGCCCGGACAAGGAGTTCTTCGGGGGTGCCACCTTCAGCAAGACCCGGGCGCGCGTGCGCCGGCTGGTGCTGCGCGGCGAGCCGGAATACGTCTGGACGGATGAGCGCAGCAGCGTGCTCCAGGCGCTGCGCCCCAGGGCCCAGGGCCCTGCCGGGGCCAATCCGAACGTCATGGACGCGCCCGCGCGGGCCCAGGTCCAGCCCACGCAGCCCGTGGTCCAGCCCGCGTCGCCCTAGCGGTCCGGCGCGGTGGGGGACGGCGCGGGCTTGACGGTCAGCCGCGCGTCCAGCGCTGCCAGGACGCTCAGCACCGTGCACGGCAGCACCAGCGTCACGGCCCCGTGGCGCAGGAACAGGAAGGGGCCCAGCGTGCAGCCCGCGAGGAACGCCAGCACCAGGCCCAGGTGCAGCCGCGTGCGCTCGAACTCCACGGCGGAGGGCAGGTGCCGCACGCGCTGCCACAGCCCTGTCGCGCTTCCTCCGCGAACCCCGTCGCGCACCCACGCCAGCATCTGCACCAGCTGGATGCCGATGTCCGTGAGCATCCCCGTCACGTGCGTGGTGCGCACCACCGCGCCGGACACCCGCGTGACGAGCGCGTTCTGCAGCCCCATGGCGAAGGCGAAGCCCCAGAGCAGCTCCGGCGCGCGCGTGTCCGGCATGGACGCCAGACCCACGCCCACGCCGCTCAGCACGAGCAGCTCCACCAGCAGCGCGGCCACGTGACGGCCCCGCGTGCGGTGCCGAGAGGCATCCAGGAGCGCCGTGGCGCAGAAGGCCCCGGCGACGAACAGCCCCATCAGCTGCGCGGGCAGCCGCGCCGTGTCCCAGCGGCCCTGGGCCAGGGACTCGCCCAGCGTGGCCATGTTCCCGGACATGTGGGACGTGTGCGCGCCCAGCGCCACGAACCCCATGGCGTTGACCGCGCCGGCCACGGAGGCCAGCAGCACGGCGAGGCGGGAGTAGGCACGGCGGGACTGGGGCGACGACTGGGCACTGAACATGATGGGCGGGACTGGGACGACGGCTAGCCTGGCGGCCAGTGCAGGGTGCGGCCCGCGAGCAGGTGCAGGTGGATGTGGAACACCGTCTGGCCCGCGTCGCGCTGGGTGTTCATCACCACGCGGTAGCCCGTGTCCGCGTGGCCCCGCTCGCGCGCGACCTTCGCCGCGGCCATGGAGAGGCTGCCCACCAGCTCCCGGTCCTCGGCCGTGATGTCATTCACCGTGGCGATGTGCTTGCGCGGGATGAACAGCACGTGGGTGGGGGCCTGGGGGTTGATGTCCTCGAAGGCCAGGCAGTGCTCGTCCTGGTGGACGATCTTCGCCGGGATGAGGCCATCGCGAATCTTGCAGAAGAGGCAGTCGGATTCGGGCATGGCCTTGGCTTACCAACCCGCGGGTGGAGCCGGAAGGGTCTTCCGCGTCCCAACTGTCCCGCTCAGGGCAGTCGCCACGAATATCCGGGGTCCGGCGTGCAGTCCGCCACGGGCAGCTTCACCAGCGCCAGGGGGCCGTCCTGGACCAGCAGCGTGCCCGCGCCCTCGAAGCCCGCCCGGGTGATGACGTGGCTGAACCGGCGGGAGTCCCGCCCGGGGCCGTTGTGGGGATACAGCGGCACCTTCCGGTGGAAGTAGCTGTAGCCCCCCGTCCACGCCAGGTGCACCGCCTCCACCTTGAGGCCGCACACGTCGTCGCGCCGGCCCGCCGCCTCCAGCAGCCGGTTGACCGTGCCCTGGTCATCCCAGGCGCTGTCCTTGGGGCGCACGCGTTCGTACTGGCCCACGTCCCCGAAGGTGAGCGCCCCCGCGCCCGCGCCGGACAACAGCGCCCCCGCCACCACCGCCACCGTGGCGGTGGCCCTCGCCGGAGCGCCGCGCAGCACCCGCAGGATGGAGTCCAGCCCCACGCCCGCGAGCGCCGCGAACAGGGGCAGCACCGGCACCAGGAAGCGCAGCTCCTTGTGCGGCTGGTTCGCGTGCAGGAGGAAGAACGCCGCGGCCAGGAAGGACAGCCCCCACGCCCGGGGTACGGCCAGCACGGCCAGCGCGGCCGTGAAGACGGTCAGCACCGGCATCGCCGTGCGCAGGATGCGCGGGTAGTACTCGAAGGGCTCCGTGCCCCACTGGGCCGCCTTGCCCTGCACCACGTTGAAGTCCAGGTAGACGATGGCGGAGTGGAACCACCGTCCCCAGGTGAGCTTGTCCAGGAGTCCAAAGGCCAGCGCCCACCCGGACAGCACCGCCAGCGCCACGCCCGCCTGACGCCACTGGCGCCGGCAGAGGAGCACCGCCAGCAGGCCCACGCAGAAGACGCCGTTCTGAAGCCGCAGCAGCACCGCCAGCCCCAGCAGGGACGCCCCGGTGAGCAGCGAGCGCCGGGACGCGGCCTTCGGTAGCGCCAGGGCCAGGCCCAGCACCACCGGCAGCACGGACGCGTTCTCGCTCATGGCCCGGGGCGCGAAGTACAGCGGCACCGACGCCAGGGCGAACAGCGCGGCCCCGCCGGAGGCCGCCAGGGTGGAGGCCCCGGACGCTCGGGCAAGCCGCCACGTGGCCCACGCCGTCGCCGTGCCCACCAGCGCGAAGAAGCCCTTCACCAGCCCCAGGTAGCCCGCCGGGTCCGTCAGCCCCACCAGCCGCCCCAGCCCCAGCACCCCCGCCACCAGCGCGGGCAGGGCCCAGTTCCGGGCGCCCTGGACGAACTCCCAGGCGACCAGGCCGTAGCCGTAGACCAGGCGGTGGGCCGGCTCCAGGCTCTGGTAGACCTCGTCCGGCCAGTAGATGCCGTCGTCGTGGAGCGCCCAGTACAGGCGGAAGGCCGCGCCCAGGACGAGCACGCCCCCCAGCAGGAAGAGGCCCAGCCGGCGCTCGAAGGGGGCTTCGGCGCTTGCCCCCGCGGGCGCATCCGTTGGGACACCGACCAGCGCTCCGGGCCGGGGGTTGGTGGCTGTAGGGGAGGCGGGGGGGACGGCGGACACGGTGCGGTTCACCTCCGGAGGCCGGTGGGTGATATCCAGGTCCCGACGATGAAATCCATTCGCATCTCCCAGCTCCTCGAGGACCAGGGCCACGACCTGCGGCTGACCCTGATGGCGGGCACCCAGGGGCTGGCGCGCACGGTGGACTCCTCGCGCATCCAGAAGCCGGGCCTGGCGCTGGCGGGCTTCACCGAGCACCTCCACCCGCACCGCGTCCAGGTCTTCGGCAACACCGAAATCTCCTACCTGGCCACCCTGGCGGAGGACGCGCAGCACGCCTCGCTGGCCAAGCTCTTCAGCGAAGAGGACCTGGCGTGCGTGGTGGTCACCAAGGCGCTGGACGTGCCGCGCGCGCTAGTGGACGCCTGCGAGGCCGCGGGCCTGTCGCTGATGAAGACGCCGCTGCTCTCCAGCGAGTTCATCCAGCGGGTGCAGAACTTCCTGGAGGACGCGCTCACGGAGTCCAGCAGCCTGCACGGCGTGCTGATGGACGTCTTCGGCGTGGGCATCCTGCTCCTGGGCAAGAGCGGCATCGGCAAGAGTGAAATCGCCCTGGACCTGGTGATGCGGGGCCACCGGCTGGTGGCGGACGACATCGTGGATGTCACCCGGCGCAAGGGGGCCGTCTACGGCGCGGGCAATCCGGTCATCAAGCACCACATGGAGATTCGCGGACTGGGCATCATCAACATCAAGGACCTCTTCGGAGTGTCCGCCGTCCGGGAACAGAAGAAGATTGAGCTTGTGATTGAGCTGCAGGAATGGGATCCGCACCAGGAGTACGACCGACTGGGCGTGGAGGACAAGCACCTGCAGATTGTTGGCGTGGACATCCCCCTGTCGGTCGTCCCCGTGCGTCCTGGACGCAACATGGCCACCATTGTGGAGGTGGCCGCGCGCAACCAGTTGTTGAAGCTTCAGGGCCACCATTCGGCGCGAGAGTTCGCCGAACGACTCAATCGAGCCATCGCCCAGGGGGCGATGCGCCGCACCTTGGGAGAAGAGGTCGAGTGACCGCCCCCGCGAAGCAGATCATCGTCATCACCGGCATGTCAGGTTCCGGTAAGTCCACGGCCATCCGCGCGCTGGAGGACGCCGGCTTCTTCTGCATCGACAACCTGCCGGTGCTCCTCCTGCCCAAGCTCACGGAGCTGGCGGGGGGCGGCAACATCGAGCGCATGGCGCTGGTCATCGACGCGCGCGAAGGCGTCTTCCTCAAGGACGCGCCCCGCGTGCTCGCGGACGTGCGCCGCGCGGGCCACCAGGTGGACGTGCTCTTCCTGGACGCCAGCGACGACAGCCTCATGCGCCGCTTCAGCGAGACGCGCCGCCGTCACCCGCTGGCCCCGGACGGCACGGTGGCGGAGGGCATCCACGCGGAGCGCGAGGCGCTGAAGGACCTGCGGGAGATGGCGGACCAGGTCATCGACTCGTCGGCGCTCAACGTGCACGACCTGAAGCGCATGGTGCAGGGGCGCTTCAGCCCGGAGCCCACGACGGGGCCCAGCCTGTCCATCATGTCCTTCGGCTACCGGTACGGGGTGCCGCCGCAGGCGGACCTGGTGTTCGACGTGCGCTTCCTGCCGAACCCGTACTTCGTGCCGGAGCTCAAGGGGCTCACGGGCAAGAACCCGAAGGTGTCCGGGTACGTGCTGGAGCGCGAGGAGACGCAGCAGTTCCTGGAGAAGGTCGTGGACCTCTGCCGGTTCCTGTTCCCCCGCTACCAGAAGGAGGGCAAGGCGTACCTCACGGTGGCGCTGGGGTGCACGGGCGGCAAGCACCGCTCGGTGGCGCTGGCGGCGGAGATGGTGCGCCGGCTGTCCGCGGACTACGGCCGCGTGCAGCTGTGGGACCGGGACATCGAGAAGGAGTAGGGCGCTGGAACGTCCTTGCGGACCCCCGGCTTTCAGTGCCGGGTGTCCGTGACGGGCGTGAAGCAGGCGCCGGTGATGCCCTCCTTCTCCAGGGCCTCCTTCACGGCCTCGGAGACGACGAGGGTGACGGGCCAACCCCAGGGGCGGAACACGCGGGCGCGGCCCACCTGGTCGGGGTCGATGCGCAGGCCTCGGACGGAGCGGTACTGGCCCACGCGCGAGGGGACGCCGTCGCCGGGGCCATAGTGGTGGACCTCCAGGCAGGCGGCTTCGTCCACGCAGCGGATGAGGCGCGTGGCGACGACGAGGAAGTACGGCTCCATCTGTCCCTCGATGTGCACGGGGATGAGCTGCACGTCCTCCGGCGCCAGGCGCGCGAGCACGGCGGCGACGCGCGGGTGCACCACGGGGGTGAGGCTGGCGCCGGCGAGGCTGAAGTCCAGCGGGGCGGCCTTCAGCTCATTGGAGATGTGGAGGGGGCCGGGCGGGTTCACGGGGCGCCCGGCGGTGAACATCCACATGTCGCCCACCTCCTTGTCTTCCGGGTCCAGCGGGTCGCCGGGTTCCCAGCGGCCGGGGGCGCGGAAGTCGTCGTGCAGGTCGTAGAAGCGCGGGGGGGGGACGCCGGCGCGGCTGGACGTCTTGCGGTTGCTGACGTGCGGAGCGGCCCCGTGCGCGACGATGCGGACGGCCGGGCGGCGTGGGCGGCTGGTGCGGACCGGAGGCGAGGACTCCTCCGAGACCGACGCGCGCGAGCGCCGGGGCGTGGCGACGGTGGGGTCGGTACCGTCGGGCAGGCTCTGCCGGTTCGGGGGGCTGCTTTCGGAGGGGCGGAGCCACAGCCGTCGCAGCGCGTTGGTAAGACGCCGGAACATCAAGCGATGTTACCCAAGCGCCTGCTGGAGGGGAGCCCCTCAGTGGGGCTTCCTCGCTTGTTCTCAAGGCAGGCCGACGGCCGTACCGGTTTCCCAGGAGGAAGGGGCTTCCCGGGGACCGTCTCCACCGTGGTCGGGCCGCCAGGGGCCATGCCATGGTCCGCGCACATGCCGACTCCGAGCCCGAAGTCCGAAGCCCCCGCCGCGCCGGAAGCCGTGTTCGCCAGCCTGCTCCAGAAGATGGGGGAAGCGGGCCAGGCGCCATCCGGAGCGGCCGCCTCCCCGAGGACGCCGGAAGCATTGGCGGCGGCCCTCTTCGACGTGGCGGGCAGGACAGGCGCGGCGATGTTCTCCGTCTGGGCTGCGGACGACACGGACAGCGTCGCGGAGGAGGACGAAGACGACGGCGGCGAAGCCCGAGCGGAGACGGGTGGCCGGGTGATCAACGCGGGCATCACGCTGTTCTTCATCGCGAAGGACACGCCGGGCACGGTGGGCTTGCTGGGCGCGGAGCGGGTGCCGGTGCGTCAGCCCATGGCGTACGAACTGTATCGGCCGCTGGGAAAGGCGCTGGCGGCGCACGCGAAGCGGGGCGCGGATCCGGTGATGCCCGCCCGGGGCCATGTGTCCTTCCCGGCGGGCGCGGCGGATCCGGACATCGAGTTCCGAGTGTCCTTCCGCGAAGACGAACTGGGCACGTGGACCACGGTGCTGGCGAGGGACAAAGAGACGCGCAAGGCGTACCCGAGCATCTCCAGCCTCCCGCTCTCCGCAGAAGCGGCGGAGTTCCTCAAGGGGCTCTTCAACCGCCTGGACAAGACGCTGTTCAACGGCCAGCTGGTGCTGCTCACGGGAGCATCCAACACGGGCCGCAGCACGACCCTGCGGGCGGTGATGGATGCGCTGCCCGACAACGTGCACGCGCTCGCGGCCGTGGAGGAGCCGAAGGGAGGGCCGGGAGGCGCCATTGGCGTCGTGAAGGTGAGCGCTGAGTTGAAGCTGGTGCAGGCGCTGCGTTCGTTCCTACGGCAGGACCCGGACCTCGTCTGCGCGGACGAGGTGCGCACGCTGGAGGACATGCAGATGCTCTGCACCGCGGCGCAAACAGGACACGCCACGATCGCCGTCCTGGAGGCGAAGACCCCCGAGGAGGGCTACGCGTGGCTGACGGAAGCCATGCCGGGGATTCCCACCCCTGCGCTCATCGTGCATCACACGCGCGACGCGGCGACGGGCGCCCTCGCGATGACGCTCCACGAGACGAAGCTCACGGAGGACGGCAACACGCTGCACGTCGTCCCGTGGGCGCCGCGCGGGTGAGGCGGGTTGGGACCGCGCCATGCCAATGCCGACGCACAAAGTGGGGATCGTGGTTGATCAGGGCTTCGGAGACCGGGTGGCTGAGCTGGCTCGCGTCTTTCACGTGTGGGTCGTTGAATCGCGAGAGAACACTCCAGTCATCCAAAGCGTTTGGAAGAGCGGCTTGGCGGATGCGGCAGCCGATCCTCTTGCGGTGGGCGTCACGTCATTCGCCGCTCTCGAGGGAGAATCTCCCGAGGCGATGTGTGCCAGGATCGCCGGTGATGTGAACGAGCATCATGGTGAGCTCGCACATGACCCCCCGTGGTCCGAAATCGAGGTCTTCGGGGTCAAGCTGACTTCAACCTTGCGGCACGTCTTCGAGGAACTCGAAGCAACGGCCTGTACTCCCACTCAGGAGGGGTTCGTCTGCCGGCGCCTGAGCGCCAGGACATAATTCTGATCAGGGCTGCCGAATCGCGGTCAGCTGACGCATTCCCCAGCGCAACGGGACGCTGCCATCCGAGCGTCGCAGTGGTTCCAGGGCCTGGAGGAACGAGGCGTTGAGCGACGCCTGGGCCGCCGGGGACAGACGGTCCGCGTCGTATGTCGTGAGCAGCGACTCCCAGACCTCGCTCGGTGATCCATCACCCTGCACGGAGAGGGATTGCACCGTGACGTCCGCGAAGCCCTCGGCGAAGAGTTCTCGCAACCCATCGCTGGATCGGACCCTCGGATCGCCCAGCCGCGTGGGAGGAACCGCCACCGCGCTCTTCATGAGTCCGGCGAACACCTCCAGCGCGTTGCCCGGCACCAGGTCTCCACCCACGACGATGGACACCCATCCGCCCGGCTTCAGCACGCGCCGCAGCTCCGCGAGCACGGTCTCCACGTCGTCCATCAGCATGAGCGCCAGGTGGCTCAACACGACATCGACACTGGCATCCCCGAACGGAAGCGACTGCGCGCGTCCCTGGAACAGGGTCGCGGCGCCGTTCAACCGCGCCCGTGCCGCGACAAGCTCGTGCTCGCTCATGTCGAGCCCCATCAGGGACAGCCCGGACTGATTCCTCTGTGCAAGCAACTCCAGGAGGTAGCCATCCCCACAAGCCAGGTCGAGCACCGTCAGGGGCCGTGCATCGCGAGGCACGACCGCCTCCAGCAGCGCATAGGTTGAAGGCGCCGTCTCCCCATCCCGCTGCACGGGCGCATGCCCGAACCATCGCGACGTCACGCCCGCGAGGCGCGCATGGAAGTCCAGCAGGTACGATTCGGAAGGGGAGGGCATGAGGGCACCTTCAGCGCCGGGGCTTCTTCTGCCCAGCGTTCGTGGCTTCAGCATTGAGCGCCAGCACGGAGTACAGGTTCATCGTGTAGACGCTGTTCTCCGGCTCCAGGTCCGAGGCCATCTTGAAGAACGCACTGGCGCGTTCGTAATCACGCTGGTGGTTCAGGAGGATCATCCCCATGCGGTTGTAGAGCGGCGCGGGCTTCGGCAAGAGCCCGATGCTGCGCTCCAGCAGGTCCAGCGCCTCCGCCATCTTCCCCGCCTGCTCCAGCCGCACGACACGCTGGAGCACCTCTTCCTGCGCGTCCTCCTTCCTGGCCACCGGAGCCGGCGCCACGGAATGAGGCTTCGCCGCCAGCGCGGCTGCCAGCGAGACCGAAGGCATCGGCGCCTGCCGCGGAGCCTGGGCACGAGCCGCTGGAGCCGCTGGAGCCGCCGCCACCTTCGCTGCCGCAGCCGGAGGCACGGTCTTCGGCTCGCGCGAGAACGCGGGCACGCCATCCCCCGTGAACGCCACCTCCGCCGACGCAAGCGTGCCCACCAGCTTCGTCACGCCGCGCTCCGACAGCGACTCGAACACAGCGCGCAGCTCCAGCTCCGTCACCTGGGTGATCATCGCCATGTCCGCCAGCGCCGTGCGCCCGTCCACGAACGACAGCACGTACGCCTCGAACGGGCTCAGCGGCCGGTTCACCAGGTCCAGGCTCGCGACGATGACCGGCCGCACCGGAGGCCCCTTCGTCTTCGGCTGGGCCTGCGCCTGGAACGTCACCACCCGCGTCGCCTCCTGCTGCGGCGGACGGGGCACTCCGCGCGCTCCCGTCTGCTCCGGCCTCGTGAGCAGCGCGCGCACCAGCGACACGTTGTCCCGGGGCGGCAGGTCCTCCACGCTCCTCACCAGCAACAGCTCACAGCGCGCGCACTGGAAATCCCCTGGCTTGCACGACGCGCCACAGTGCGGACACGCCAGGTCCTCCGGCGGGTGCTCGAAGGCGTGCGCGTCCGCGTAGTAGTGCTTACGGATGGCCGCGCGGATGGACCTGCGCACCGCCACGAACGGCAGCACCTGCGCCACGCCCACCGTCTTGGCGATCTCCTCCAACGCCCGCTGCCGCTGTGGCTCGGAGATGGCCACGTACAGCGCGTCCTGCACCAACCGCAGCGGCATGAAGTCGAAGCCCTCCGCCAGCCGCACCGGCACCCGCTCCAACAGCGCCGCGTCCACCTTCGCCTGCGCCAGCTTCTCCGTGGACACGAAGCGCGTCTTCAACTCCTGCGCCAACAGCCGCAACACCGGCGTCTCGTCCACGCCCAGCCGCACCAGGCACTCGCCCAGCTTCAGCCCCGTCTCCTTCTGCCGCGCGAGCGCCCGGGACAACACCTCCGGCGTCAGCACTCCATCCAGGACCAACTGCTCCCCGAGCTTGCGCGTCATACCCCCGATTCAAGGACGCCCGGGCCCACCCCGTCCACCGGCATCCACGCCACCTACACCGCTTTCCCGCACGTCCTGTTGCGAATGTGTATTAACAACACTAAGATGGTGTCCAGGTTACACAAACCAAACGCAGCAGGTGAGGGGGATGCGCGGATGTTCTTCGGGTACATGAAGTCGACGCCGACCACGTACGTGATGCAGTACCGGGACGGCGAGGTGGTCCGCGAGGGCGCGGGCCTGTCGTTCCTCTATTGGAAGCCGGCGACGACGCTGGTGGCGGTGCCCCTCTCGAGCGCGGACGTCCCGTTCGCCTTCAACGAGGTCACCCGCGACTTCCAGCCGGTGACGATTCAGGGGCAGCTGACATACCGGGTGGAGGACGCGCGGAGGCTGGCAGGGCTCTTGGACTACTCCATCACCCCGGCGGGGCGTCACCGCTCCGACGACCCGGAGAAGCTGTCGGACCGGCTGGTGCAGGCCGCGCAGGTGCGGGCCCGCGCGGTGGTGCAGTCCCTGAGCCTGCGCGAGGTGCTGGTGCAGTCCGACATGCTGGAGGCCCGGGTGCTCGCGGCGCTGGCGGAGGCGGAGTCCGTGAAGGCGCTGGGCGTGCACGTGATGGCCTTCTCCGTGCTCTCCATCCAGCCCACGCCGGAGATGGCGCGCGCGCTGGAAGCCGCCGCGCGCGAAGGGCTCCAGCGTGAAGCGGACGAGGCCATCTACGCCCGCCGCAACGCGGCCGTGGAGCAGGAGCGCCGCATCAAGGAGAGCGAGCTGGCCACGGAGCTGGTGGTGGAGGAGCGCCAGCGCCAGATTCGCGAGGCGAAGATGGCCGCGGACATCGCGGTGGAGGAGCAGCGCGCCGCCCTCATGGAGCGCTGGGTCCAGAACGAGCGCCAGTCCGCGGACGCGCGCGCGTACGCCCTGGAGAAGACGCTGGAGCCGGTGAAGAACGTGGATTGGAAGACGCTCCTGGCCACGTCCGCGAACGGCGCCGACCCCGCGCTCCACATCGCCCTGGCCTTCCGCGAGATGGGCGAGAACGCGCAGCGCATCGGCGAGCTCAACGTGTCGCCGGACCTGCTGCGCTCGCTCTTGCCCGCGGCCTCAGGCCCTCGCGGCAACAACCCCGGCCCCGCGCCCAAGCCCGGCCGCCCGGACGTCCACAACTTCGACCCCCGCGACCGCTGAAGTCCCGCGAAGGAGGCTCGCCATGTTCGAGAAGGTCGTCCTCGTCACGCGCAAGACGCGGCTGGCGGACCTGGTGGTCCGCTTCAACACCAAGAAGCAGGCGAAGTTCTACGTGGAGCACAACGGCCAGGACTTCAACGGGTTCGAGGCGGAGGACGACACCTACCGCCGCGCGGTGGACGCCCTCCGCTCGCAGCTGGACGTGGGCCTGCCGGTGCAGCAGGTGGACCGCTCGCTCGTGCCCACCTTCCTCTTCACCGGCAAGGAGGTGGTGGTGGCGGTGGGGCAGGACGGGCTCGTCGCCAACGTGGCCAAGTACGTGGGCAGCCAGCCGCTCGTGGGCATCAACCCGGACCCGGAGCGCTTCGACGGCGTGCTCCTTCCGTTCCTCCCTCGCGACGCCCGGGGCGCCGTGCAGCGGACCCTGGAGGGCCGCGCGAGGATGCGCCAGGTGCAGCTGGCGGAGGCACGGCTGCAGGACGGCCAGCGGCTGCTCGCCTTCAACGACCTGTTCATCGGCGCGCGCACGCACGTGTCCGCCCGCTACCAGGTCCGCTACGGCGGCAAGGAGGAGTCGCAGTCCTCCAGCGGGGTGCTCGTGTCCACGGGCGCGGGTTCCAGCGGGTGGCTGTCGTCCGTGTTCGCGCTCGCGCAGGGGCTCACCCGCTGCACGGGCGGCACGCCAGGGAAGCCCTGGACGCTCGGTTGGGAGGACGCGCGGCTCGCCTTCGTCGTGCGCGAGCCCTTCGTCAGCCGTCACTCCGGCGCGGACATCGTCGGCGGCTTCGTCACCGCCCAGGCGGAGCTGGTGCTCGAGTCCCGCATGCCCCAGGGCGGCGTCATCTTCAGCGACGGCATGGAGGAGGACTTCCTCACCTTCGGCGCCGGCGCCACCGCCCGCATCCGTCCCGCCGAGCAGAGGGCTCGCCTGGTCGTCCACTGAGACACCGCACCCGATGCGACAGGTCCCAAGAATCCGGTATGCCCCGAGTACCGTTGGACCTCGCGGGCCCTCCCGGGATTCCCAGGTGATACAGCCGCTCCCGCGCGACGGCACGGTCGCCTTCCTACCCACCGAGCGGGGGCGCCGGGCTCGTCCCGCGGGGCACGCACCGCGGGGCCGCACCGCGCATCTCCTAGAGCGTGGGGAGACCGCGCCCGGCTCCCCGTCCGGCAGACGACACCCTGTCCCTTCCCCGGACCTGAAATTCCAGGCATGGTGGGCGCAGTCGCCTTACCTTCGAAGCGAAGTCGTTGGGGAAGCGGTTCCCAGGTGCAGGCGGAATACTTCGCCGGAGTTGCGTCCGGTCGTTGATGGGCGTAGGACGCAAATTCTCCCGGGAAGTGGCTCAGGGGTGATCAATGGTCGGCCTCGTCATCGCATCGCACGGGCGTCTCGCGGATGAGCTTGTCTCAACCGCTGAACAGATCGTGGGCAAGCTGCCCGCCGTGGCTACTTGCAGCATCGAGCCGGGGGCCCCTGTCGAGGACCTCCGCGCCAAGATGAAGCAGGCGGTGAAGACCGTGGATGAAGGGGACGGTGTCATCATCATGGCCGACCTCTTCGGAGGTACCCCCTGTAAGGAATCGCTGATGATGTGTCAGCGGATGAATCTGGAAGTCCTGGCCGGCGTCAATCTGCCCATGCTGCTGAAGGCCAACTCGCTCCGTTCGGAGCAGATGGCCCTGTCGGACATGGCCAACCAGCTGGCGTCGTACGGCCAGCGCAACATCACCTGTGCGTCCGCCCTGCTTCGCGAGGCCCAGCAGCAGCCGCGAACTTGACGGACCCGTACGGGTCGGCGATTCGAGACTGCCGTGATCACCCTGGTCCGCGTCGACAACCGCCTCATCCATGGTCAGGTTGTCGAAGCCTGGCTCCCCCACCTCAAGGTGTCCCGAGTGGTGGTGGCGGACGATGAGGCGGCCTCCAGTCCACTCATCCGTGCCGCCATGGCGCTCGCCGTGCAGAGCGCCATCGAGGTGCTGATCCTCCCCCTGGCCCAGGTGGACTTCGCCGCCCTGTCCAAGGACGGCGTTCGCACCCTGGTGCTCCTGAGGGATGTCGCCTCCGTGCCCTTCGCCTTCCAGCACGGGCTGGTCATGGACCAGCTCAACCTGGGCAACGTGCACTTCGGCACCGGAAGGCGGCAGGTGTCGCCGTCCGTCTTCCTGGCGGAAGGGGAGCTGCAGGCCCTCCAGCAGCTGTCCGCGCAGGGCGTGCGCGTGGAGGCGCGCGCCGTGCCCGCGGAGAAGTCCGTGGACCTGCCGGACCTGACCGAGCGCTGGTCGAAGGCCGGGTGAGCCGGTGAACGTCGGCTGGACCCAGGTGGCGCTCGCGTGTCTCTGGGGGGGGCTGGTGGCCGTGGAGCGCAAGGCGTTCCTCCAGGCCATGCTGTCCCGGCCCCTGGTGGCCGCCACGTTCATGGGCGCCCTGCTGGGCGACGTGGGCGGGGGCCTGTCCGTTGGCATGCTGCTGGAGCTGTTCTACCTGGGCACCGCCAACCTGGGCGCCTCACTCCCTGAGAACGACACGCTCGCGGCCACCGGCACCGCCGCCGCCGCCGCCACCCTCACCGCCGCCACCGGCGCGGGCTCCACGCCGGCCATCTGGTCGCTGGCCGTGCTGCTCTTCATCGGGCTGGGGCGGGTGGGGCGTAGGCTGGACCGGCTGCTGGAGGGCTACTCCGCCCGGCTCGCGCGCGTGGCGCTGTCGTCCGCGGAGGCCGGCAACCTCAACCGCGCCATGCGGCAGAACCTGTGGGGCATGTGGCCGCACTTCGTGTCCTACGGCGCCATCACCGGCGTGTGCGCGCTGGCCGGCTACTTCCTGGAGCCGCTGATGGTGGCGCTGCCGCACGGGATGGTGCGGGGCCTGGCGTGGGCGTACCCGGCCATGGCGTCCGTGGCGGCGGCCATCGCCGCGCAGTCCAGCCACGCGAAGCGCGCGCCCCTGTACGCGGGCCTGGCCGCGGCGGCCGTCACCGCGGTGGTGGTGCTGGTGCAGCTGCAGGAGCAGCGGCCTTGAGCACGACGCCCACGCCCGTGCCTTCCGCGCCCGCCGCCGCGCCGGCCTTCACGCCGCCCGTGCGGCTGTCCCGGGGCACGCTGCTGCGCGTGTTCCTGCGCTCGCTCTTCCTCCAGGCGTCGTGGAACCCCAAGGGCATGCAGAACCTGGGGCTCGCGTACGCCGTCTACCCGGCGCTGGCGAAGCTGTACCCACCGGGCCCGCTGCGCGAGGCGGCGGTGCGCCGGCACCTGGTCTTCTTCAACACGCACCCGTACGTGGCGGCGGCCATCGTGGGCGGCGTGGTGAACCACGAGCAGAAGATTGCCCGGGGGGAGGAGACGCCGGACCGGGTGGTGGGCTTCAAGGCGGCGCTGATGGGGCCGCTCGCGGCGCTGGGGGACGGGTTCTTCTGGCTGTCGCTCAAGCCCGCGGTGGGCGGGCTGTGCGCGGCCATGGTGCCGCTGTTGGGTGTCTGGGCGGTGGCGCTCTTCCTGGTGCTGTACAACGTGGTGCACCTGCTCTTGCGCATCCGGCTGTACTGGCTGGGCCTGAATCTGGGAGACCGGTTGGTGGAGGCCGTGGCGCGGGTGAACCTTCCCGCCAAGGGCGCCCGCTTGAGGGGCGTGGCGGCGGCGAGCGCCGGCGGCCTGGCCGCGTGGTTGGCGGTGAGCTTCGGGGCAACGGCGGGCGGGACCTGGGCGCCGTTCCTGGCGGTGGGGTGCCTGGCGGTGGGCGTGTTGGCGTACGTGCTCGTCAACCGGCGCGTCCCCACCTACGTGGTCCTCTACGTCGCGGCGGGATTGGCCTGCGCGGCGGGTGCCTTTCTGTGAGTACGAACAGTCGAGTGAAGCGGGAGTCGCACGATGGCCAGTGAAGCCGAGGGAACCTTCGAGATCATCAACGCGCTGGGGCTGCACGCCCGGGCCGCGGCGCAGATGGTCAAGGTGGCCAACCGCTTCAAGAGCGAGGTCTTCATCAAGGCCTCCGGACAGCGCGCCAACGCCAAGTCCATCATGGGCGTGCTGATGCTCGCGGCGGCCCAGGGCACCCAGGTGACCCTCACCTGCAAGGGCGAGGACGCCGAGGCCTGCTTGTCCGAATTGAAAAAGCTCATCGAGGACCGGTTTGGCGAAGCGCAGTAAGCGTCGAAAGGGGAGTTAGACTCCCCAAGAGGTCAGGAGAACCGTGAGCAGCCAGGCCACCCCTACACTCAGGCTGTCGGGCATCGGCGCCTCCCCGGGCGTGGCGGTGGGCCACGCCTTCATCCTGGACAGGAAGCGCATCCGCACGCCCAAGCTGCGCCTGGCGGACGCGGAGGTGGAACCCGAGCGGATGCGGATGAAGACCGCCATCGACCTGTCCGACCGCCAGCTGGCGGAGCTGAAGGACCAGATTACGCGCACGGAGGGCAGCGACCACGCCCTCATCCTGGAAGCGCACCGGCTGATGCTCCACGACCCCATGCTCGTGGATGAGGTGAACCGCCTCATCGTGGAGGACCGCATCAACGCGGAGTGGGCGGTGCGGCGCACGGCCCGCAAGATCAAGCACCTCTTCGACAACATCCCGGACGAGTACTTCCGCGAGCGCCGCTCGGACGTGGACTACGTGGCCGACCGCATCATCCGCAACCTGATGGGCCAGGTGGTGGATGAGGACGTGGAGGTGCCCGCGGAGGCCATTGTCGTCGCGCATGACCTGCCGCCCGCGGACGCTGCGATGATGGCTCGCAGCGGCCGCGTGGCGGGCTTCGTCACCGACCTGGGCGGACAAACGAGCCACACCGCCATCGTCGCCCGCGCGCGGGAGACGCCCGCGGTGGTGGGCGCGGGGCGCGCGAGCGAGCAGATTTCGCCGGGCGACCTGGTGGCCATGGATGGCACGCGCGGCGTGGTGCTGGTGAACCCCACGGAGGACCAGCTCGCGCTGTTCCGGGAGGAGCAGCGCCGCTACCTGGAGAGCGAGCAGCTGGCGCTGGCCACGAAGGACCAGCCCGCGGTGAGCACGGACGGCTTCCGCATCCGGCTCAACGGCAACATGGAGTTCCTGGAGGAGATCCCCTCGCTCCTGGCTCACGGCGCGGAGGGCATTGGCCTGTACCGCACGGAGTTCATGTTCCTGGACCGCAAGACGGCGCCCACGGAAGAGGAGCACTACCGCGCCTACAAGCAGGTGCTGGAAGCCATGGGCGGCCGTCCCGTCACCATCCGCACGCTGGACCTGGGCGGCGACAAGGTGCCGGGCAAGACGAAGCACGAGAAGGAACCCAACCCGGCCATGGGCCTGCGGGCCATCCGCTACTGCCTGTCCAACCGGGAGCTGTTCCGCGTCCAGCTGCGCGCCCTGCTGCGCGCGAGCGTGCACGGCAACCTGCGCCTCATGTTCCCGCTCATCTGCGGCGTGAGCGAACTGCGGGAGGCGCGCAGCGAGCTGGAGGCGTGCCGCACGGCGCTGGGGCGTGCGGGAGTGCCGGTGGGCAAGCGCTTCCCGGTGGGCATCATGGTGGAGACGCCCAGCGCGGCGACCATCGCGGACCGGCTGGCACAGGAAGCGGACTTCTTCTCCATCGGGACGAACGACCTCATCCAATACTCGCTGGCCATCGACCGCCAGAACCGCGAGGTCGCGTACCTCTACCGGCCGCTGCACCTGTCGGTGCTGCGCATGCTCCAGGGCATCGTGGACGCGGCGAAGGCCGCCAACATCCCCGTCTCCATGTGCGGCGAGATGGCGGGCGATCCGCTCTTCACCCTGGTGCTCCTGGCGCTGGGCTTCGACGAGCTGTCCATGACGTCCGGGCAGATTCCGGTGGTGAAGCGGATGATGCGCCGGGTGAGCCGGAGCGAAGCGGTGGAGATGCTCCAGGGCGCCATGGAGCTGACCACCGCCGAGGAGATCGAGCGCTTCGTGCGCACGGAGATGGACCGGCGCTTCGGCGGCGGCCAGGAAGGCCTGCTGCTGCCGCCGGCGCATGATCCTGAACCTGAGTCCGTGTAGGCCCTGCTCCCTTCGCATGAATGCGAGGGGAGGGGGTCGCCGTTCCCAGGCGGAGTGCGCACGTTCGCCGGACACGAATGCAGGAGGCAGCAGCGTGTTCAAGCCAACGGACATTCAGCGGGGCATGACGGTGCGGGACCGGGACGGCGAAGCGCTCGGCGGCATCGTCGCGGTGGACCCGCGCGGCTTCACCATCGGCACGGGGCGCATCTTCGAGCGGGAATATCCGGTGCGCTTCTCCGACGTCGCGGACCTGGACGGGGACGACGTCTACCTGCGCCGGGACCTGGCCAGTCTCCCGGGCGCCATGCTGGCCGAGGGCGCGCTGGAGCTGGAGGACGACAACTGCCACCCGGACAGGGCGCACCGGCCGGTGGTCTACACGCACGACCTGACGGGCGCGCTGGTGCCCGTGGAATAGGGGGCGGCTGGCGGGTGGCCGCACGCACCCCGCACGTCACTCGGGACGGGACTCCTCTTCACCCGTGGGGGGCCCGTCCTCGCTGTTTCTGCCGTCTGGCGGCTTCCTGTATCGCCCGGCGTGCCGTCCTGTTTCGGGCGACAGCCTCCGGGAGATAGGGCGCAGCACCACCAGCGACAAGAGGGCCAGGGCCACGGTGGCGCCGGCCGCCACGTAGAGCCCCAGCCCGCAGGCCAGGCCCACCGAGGCCGTCAACCAGAGGTTCGCCGCCGTGGTGAGCCCTCTCACCGCTTCCCCGTGGCGCAGGATGACGCCCGCGCCCAGGAAGCCGATGCCCACCACAATCTGGCTGGCGATGCGGCTGATGTCCGTCTGCGTGCCGCTGGGGTTCGCGCCCGTCCGGAGCAACTCCTCCGTGTAGACACTGGAGAGCGTGAAGCAGCACGCCCCCAGCGCCACCAGCGTGTGCGTGCGCAGCCCCGCGGCCTGGTTGCGCGCCTCGCGCTCCACGCCCAGCACGCCGCCCAGCAGCGTGGCCAGCACCAGCCTGCCAATGAGGACCTGGGGTTCCACCCGGGCGACGCTACTCGCCCAGGTCGATCTTCTCGTCCTTGTCCGCGTCGTTCAGTTCGGGATTGGGCAGCGTGTCCAGCGTGGCCACCAGCAGCTTGTAGGACGGCACCACGTAGGGCTCTACGTCCTTGCTCAGCTCCGTCACGTACTGCTCCTTGCGCTCCACGTACTTCTTGTCCTCGGAGTCCCAGCTGCCGCCGGCCTCCGCGGCCCAGACCTCCTCGCCGTCGCGGCAGCGGATGAGCTGCGCCTTCACCGCCACCTCCGCGCCGTCACCCACGCGCTTCACCGTGGGATCCAGCCAGAGCACGCCCTCGATGCCCTCCACGCACTGGTCCTGGAAGGTGAGGTCCGTGCGGCGCTCGGGGAGGGACGTGTTGGCCTTCACGATGTAGTCCCGGTTCTGGTTCAGCCACTGCCGGGCGATGAGGCTCCACAGGTCGCCGATGTACTGCTGGCCCTGCGGGAACGGCTGCGTCACCACCGCCAGCCGCTTCACCTGCTGCCGGTCCACCGTCGCGTAGTCGGCACGCAGCCGCTGGCTCTTCACCGCGCTCGCGCAACCCGTGAGCACCATCAGACCCAGCACCGCGCCCACCCGCTTGAACGTCCCCATGGCTTGAAGCTCCCGAAGAAAAGAACGGCCCCGCGCTTCCCTTCAAGGGAAGGCGGGGCCGAAAGGTCCGGCGCGGATATTAAGCGCTTCCTCCGCGCTGTCAGGCGGCGCGTGTGGAGGACGTGTCACCGCCCGTGGCGGAACCGCCCTCTGGCGAACGTCCCGCGTCCTTCTGCCGCTTGTCGTGCATCAGCTGCATCACCGCGGCCAGCACCGTGAAGGACACCAGCAGCGTGGTGATGAGGCCGATGCAGGCGACGAGGCCCATGGAGCGCAGGCCGTTGTGGCTGGCCACCAGCAGCGCCGCGAAGGCCGCCACCGCCGTCAGCGTGGAGGACACCACCGCCGCGCCCACGCTGCGCAGCGCCACCAGCGGGGACGTGCCCTCCAGGAAGCGGTGCAGCAGGTAGAGGCCGTGGCTCACGCCGAAGCCCAGCAGGATGGGCAGGATGATGATGTTCATGAAGTTCAGGCGCAGGTCGAACAGCGCCATGAAGCCCATCATCATCGCCAGGCCCACCGTCAGCGGAATCACGGACGCCAGCGCCAGCTTCGTGTTGCGGAAGTCCGCGAAGTGCATCACGAGAATCCACAGCGCGGTGAGGATGACCGTGAGCTTCGCGTCCTTGAGCACCATGCGCGCCAGCGACGCGTACAGCTGCGTGGCGCCCGCGGCGCGGAACTCCTTCTCCACCGGCGCGCCCGTGGGGCCGCCTTCCGTGAACTTGCCCGGCGTCACCATGCCCTTGATGGAGTGGGTCTGGTCCGCGAACTGGAGCATCTGCTTGCCGTCCCACAGGTCCACGCTCGGGTAGATGAACGTGAGGTAGCCGTGGTTCTCCGGGCTCGTGGTGGGCAGGTGGCGGAACTGCGAGGCGTAGATCTCCGGCACCTGGTGCACGTCGAAGGGCCGGGCCTCCAGCATCTTGAAGAACAGGGCCGCCTTCTCCTGCGTCTCCGGCGGCAGGGCCTTCACGTCGATCTCCTTCAGCTCCTCCTGCCACTCCTCCAGGATCTTCGCGTTCGCCTGGGAGATGCCCTCCGGCGGCACGAAGGTGAAGAGGCTCATCACCTGGGAGATGGCGGGGCGCTTCTTCGGGTCCGCCGTCAGCTCCTTGTAGAGGGCCTCCGTCTCCGCCAGGTCCTTGGTGTAGATGGCGAGCGGGTCGCTGGCGATCTTGAAGCGCGCGTTGATTTCATCCTGCAGCACCACGGACGGCTGGTTCGCCGGCATCAGCGCGCGGGTGTTGTAGTTGAAGCGGACTCCGTACGGCAGCCGCGCGAAGAAGCCCGCGTCCGCCGGGGGCTCGCCGCTCTTCCACGGGATGGCCGCGCCGCACACCACCGCGACAATCACGCAGCCCACCGCCAGCACCAGGCCGGGGCGCGGGATGCGCAGCTCCTTGCCGGACGCGTTGTTCGTGGGCGGCGGCTTCATCACGCCGATGAGCTTCTGCGGCAGCTCCGGGTCGCGGCGGCCCGCGAGCGCCAGCATCGCCGGGCACCAGGAGAACAGCGTGAAGCCTAGGATCAGCGTGCCCGTGCCGGCCAGGAGGCCGAACTGGGAGAAGCCTTTGAACTCGCTCACCATCAGCACGTAGAAGGAACCCGCCACCACCACCGCGGACACCAGCGCGGGCCGGCCCGCGTTGACGACCGCGTCGCGGATGGCCACGTCGTAGCGCTTGCCCGCGCCCAGCTCCAGGCGCGTGCGGAAGATGAAGTGGATGCCGTAGTCGATGCCGAACCCCAACATGATGCCGCCCAGGATGGAGGTGATCATGTTGAGCTCACCCAGCGTCGCGTAGGTGAAGCCCAGCGTGTACAGCGTGCCCGCCACCGTGCCGCTCACCACGATGAGCGTGGGCGCCCACTTGCGGAAGAACGCGATGGTGATGGCGAAGATGGCGACGAGCGCGATGATGGTGACCGGCTGGAGCGAGTCCTCGATGGCGTACGAGTCGTCCACCGCCGTCTTGTAGGAACCCGTGAAGCCGTAGGCGACCGTCTTCTTGTCGCCCATCTTGTAGTAGTCCTCCACCAACTGCACGCCCGCGGGGTTGCTCTTGGAGTACTGCTCCAGGTCCCCGCGCAGCTTGTCCACGTACTGCTTCGTCTGGCCAATCTGGTTGGTGTCCCACATCGGCTTGATGAGGAGCAGGAGCAGCTTGCGGTCCTGGGAGATGTAGTAGTCGTCCGCGATGCTCTTGTTGCCAACGCTGGAGTACTTGTCGACCAGGTCCTGCAGGTCCAGCTTCACCGGCTCCGTCTTCTTGATTTCAATGTAGAAGGGGTTCGCGCGGCGGATCTGATCCTTGAGGAACGCCATGATGCGGCGCTTGCCCTCGGCCAGGTCCTCCGTCTTCACGAAGAGCACCATGTTGTTCTGAACGAACTCGACGGGGATCTTGTAGGTGACGGAGCGCGCGTTCTCCTTGTCCTTGCCCACCATGGCGGCCAGGTCGTCCGCGACCTTCTTGAGCGTGGCCTCGTCGTCACCGCGGAAGGTGAGCATGAAGAAGCCGCTGCCGCCCACCATGTCGATGACCCGCTTGACGTCCTTCACCTCCTGCAGGTCCTGGGAGATGAGGTCCAGCTGGTTCGAATTGATGGTCAGCTTCGACGTGCCCCACACCGAGATGCCGAGCAGCAACAGCAGCACGAGCATGACGGTGCCGGGGCGCCGGACCAGCATCTCTGCGTAGGCCAGGGCGAGGCGGGGCGGGGGATGGGAAGAAGGATTGCCGCTCATGGGCGCGGGACCCTATCGCCGAACGTCCCCGCCCGGAAGCAAAGCCCGGGGTGCCTGTCCGCCCCACCTCCGCGCGAGACAGGGCCTCTTATCGCAGGGGAATAAACCGCGACTTCAGTGTCCTGGAGGCCCGGCCAGGGGGACGACCTGCGCCTGCGTCCCACCCGTAGCGGGCTCGTCGCGGGGCGGGATGAGGAAGGGGAGCGGGTTTCGCAGGAAGCGCAGGAACACCGCGCCCAGGAAGCGCAGGCCCTGGCTCACCGGGACGTCGCGAGCGCGCAGGGCCACGCCCAGGGCCAGCGTGAAGGACACGCCGAAGTTGACGACGCCCACGACGAGCACCCCCGCGGCGGCCGCCAGGAAGCCCGGCTCCATCACGGCGGAGGGGCCCAGCGCGCACCCGGCGAAGGCCAGCGCGCCGAAGGAGAAGGTGACATGCCGCACGTCCAGCGGGACGCCGAAGAAGCCGCCCACGCCCGGCATCACCGCCAGCAGCACGCCCAGGGTGACGCCGCCGCCCACGCCCGCCGCGTGGTGCATCAGCGAGTCCGCCACCTTGCGCGCGCCCGTCGCTCCGAAGAGCGCGCGCAGCACGCGGTGGTGGGCAAGCGCCTCTGGCAGGCGGCGGTAGACGATGAAGTTCTCGAACCAGCCCGCGGCGACGCTGGAGGCCCAGAGCATCACCCCGGTCAGGATGGCGTGGAGGAGCGTCGCGCTCTTCCAGGGGTGCAGCGTCTCCACCACGTGCTGCGCCTGCTGCGCGGTCAGGTAGGCGTGGCCCTTGAGGAACTGGAAGCCCAGCGCCAGCGCCACCGCCACGGGAAGGACGCAGCCCAGATTGCCCAGGATGGCCGCGAGCTGCGAGCGGGTGATGCGCGGCACCAGCGCCGCCAGGCGCTCCATGCGCCGGGTGCCCTCGTCCAGGCCCGCGTCCTCGCCCACCGCGGCCGCCAGCGTGGAGGCCGTCATGGACGGCTGCTTGGTGGCCAGCGTGAAGCCCAGCAGCTGCATCACCACGAAGCCGCCCGCGTAGTTGAGCGCGACGAAGAGGCCCGCGAAGAAGGGGGCCAGCGGAAGGCCGGTGAGGAGGAACTTCAGCGCGACGGCGACCGCGGCGACGAGCCCGCCGCCCGCCGCCGAGTGCACCATGTGGTGGAACTCGGCCGTCGTGGAGGTGATGTAGTGCTCACCCGTGTTGCCGGTGCGCTCGATAATTTTTCGCGCCAGCAGCCGCGCGTTGCGGCGCACCAGCGCACGCACGGAGCGGTCCTCGTGCGCGAGCCGCAGCAGGTCCGACAGGAGCTCCAGCGCCTCGCGCCAGCGCGGCTCACCCCGGGGCGAGCCCAGCACCCGCGCGATGGCCTCCATCCGGTCCAGGCCGCGCTGGATGCACTCCAGGCGGTACACCAGGTCCACGCTGACGCCGAAGTGTTCCAGGTGCTGGGTGACGGTGCGCACCACGCCGCGGCAGTCCTCCACCACGCGGAGCAGGTCCGCCAGCGACTCCTGGGCCCCGTCGCGCGCCAGCACCGCGTCGCCCGCCATCCGCAGCCGCAGGAAGGGCGACGCGCGAAAGGACATGTCCGGAATGCGGTCGCGCACGTCCTCGGCCAGCCCCAGCCCCGTCACCTGCACGCCCAGCAGCACCAGCGCGTCCATCAGGTCCCCGCGCACGCGTGAGGACGGGGTGGGCTCAGGTGGGGGCGGGTCGCCCACCAGCGCCGTCAGCCGCGCCAGCAGCAAGGGGGACAGCGCGCTCAGCCACTCCGCGTCCTCCGGCACCGGGAACAGGCGCAGGAGCAGCTCCGACAGCTTGCCCGGCTCCGCCGGCGCGGGCAGCACGCCGCGCGCGAGGCGGTCCGTCAGCTCGGAGAAGAAGCCGTTGCCGGCGCTCAGGCCCACCTGGGCGAAGAGCTTCAGCCCCCGGCTGCTCGCGCACACCCCCGCCACCAGCCGGGTGACGGACGCGCGCAGGGCGCCCTCGCCCTCCAGCACGCGCACCAGCAGGGACAGCCGGGAGTTCGAGGGGGACAGCGCAAGGTCGTCCGCGTCCGTGAGGCCCTGGGCGGGGATGCGGTCGCGCATCCAGTGGATCCACCGCTCCACCCACTCCAGGCGCGGCTCCAGGCCGTCGTCGGGGACCTCCGACAGCAGCCGGAGCAGGTCCCGGACCGCGGGGTGGCCGGGGGCCCGGGGCGCGTACTGGACGCAGAACGCGTCCATCTCACGGTCGGACGGCACACCCCGGAGCAGCAGCCGCGGGGCGGGGGTCGAAACAGTCATTCGCCAGGCGCTCCGGGGGAGGAGGAACGCCCCAGCCTAACCGGCCCGCGCCTCCCCCGGAACCCGGAGGGATGGCGAGGGCCTGATTGCCTGGCTGCCCAGGCGGCAACTGACTGGATTACTTCACCTTCACCGAACCCAGTTCGTTGTTCTTCGCACGCATGGCGCCGAGCAGCCCGTCCCAGCCGCCCTCCTTGAAGAGGGGGCGGACCTGATCATCACGGATGCCGGTGAGCATGGAATCGCCCAGCACGGACACGTCCACGACCTTCCAGCCGCTGCCCACCTTCTCCACGGCGTACTTGAGCTTCATCTCCTGCTTCTTCAGCGGGTGGTTGATGAAGATGGTGGAGCCCACGAGCGCCTTGTCGCCCGTCACCTGCGGCTCGTCGTAGGTGATGGAGTCCAGGTTCTTGAAGTTCTCGCGCACCTTGGGGAAGGCGATCTTCGCGAACAGGTTCTGGAAGAGCTGGGTGAACTCCTTGCGCTGGGCGTCCGTGGCCTTGGTCCACTCGTCACCCAGCAGGAAGAGTCCCTGCTGGTCGCTGCCCAGGTTCTCCAGGGCCTTGAGGTCCTTCTCGTAGCGCACGGACTGCACCACGGTCTTCACCGGCTTGGTGATGGCTTCGGAAGCCTTGGGCGCGGCGAGCGCGGGCACGGCGAAGGTGATGGCAACCAGGAAGGGAAGGGTGCGAAGGCGGGCGATGGCGTTCATATGGGTCTGTGACCTCCAGAAGAAGGGCGCGGGTCCTGTAGCCCAGGGGAACGCCGCGCGAACCAATAAATTCATCCGGCGAGCAGGCACACCCGCGGCATCGGGTCCGCCTGTCTGAAGGGCGCTTTCGCCGAATAAACCCCTGTATCGACAGGTTTGACTCTGCTGGGACCGCACGTTTAGTGTCCGCCCCCTGCGCTGCGTCACCGAATTAGCGCGAAGCCCGAGAAGACATGCCTACCGACTTCCTGTTCACGTCTGAATCCGTCACCGAGGGCCACCCGGACAAGATCGCCGACCAGATCTCCGACGGTGTGCTCGATGCCATCATCGCCAAGGATCCGCAGGCGCGTGTCGCCGTGGAGACGCTCGTGAAGACGGGCCTCGCCATCGTCGCGGGCGAGGTGACGACGAACACCTACGTGGACATCCCGAAGATCGTCCGCTCGACCATCACGCGCATTGGCTACACCGACAGCGCGATGGGCTACGACGGCAACACCTGCGGCGTCATGGTGGCCATCGAAGGCCAGAGCCAGGACATCGCCCGGGGCGTGGACAACAAGAAGGACCAGGGCGCCGGCGACCAGGGCATGATGTTCGGCTTCGCGTGCGACGAGACGCCGGAGCTGATGCCCGCGCCCATCCACTACGCGCACGCGCTGACCCGCCGCCTGGCGGAGGTGCGCCGCAAGAACCACCCGTGGATCCGCCCGGACGGCAAGAGCCAGGTGACGGTGGAGTACAAGGACGGCAAGCCGCTGCGCATCGACGCGGTGGTGCTGTCCACGCAGCACTCGGATGACGTCTCCAACAAGAAGATCCAGGAGGCCATCCGCGAGGACGTCATCCTGAAGGTCCTGCCGAAGAAGCTCATCGACAACAAGACCAAGTTCTTCATCAACCCCACGGGCCGCTTCGTCATCGGCGGCCCCATGGGCGACTCGGGCCTCACGGGCCGGAAGATCATCGTCGACACCTACGGCGGCATGGGCCGTCACGGTGGCGGCGCGTTCAGCGGCAAGGACCCGTCCAAGGTGGACCGCTCGGCCGCGTACATGGGCCGCTACATCGCGAAGAACGTCGTGGCGGCGGGCCTGGCCCGTCGTTGCGAGGTGCAGGTGTCCTACGCCATCGGTGTGGCGGAGCCTGTCAGCGTGATGGTGGAGACCTTCGGGACGTCCACGGTGCCGGAGGAGCAGATTGCCCGCGCCGTGCGCCAGACGTTCGGCCTGCGCCCGCGCGAAATCACCGAGCACCTGGACCTGCTGCGGCCCATCTACCAGAAGACCGCCGCGTACGGTCACTTCGGCCGTGCGGAGAAGGAGTTCACCTGGGAGCGCACGGACAAGAAGGACGCGCTCCGTGAGGCGGTCGCCGCCCCTGCTCCCAAGACGCGCACGCCCCGCCTGAAGGCGGTCTGACGCACCGGAAGCACTCCGGTTGAGCCCACGCGCTCGTCCCCTCCCCGGGGGCGAGCGCGTTTTCATTTCCGGGCATGGCGCGTGCGTTGGCCGGGCGCACACGGTGGGTGAATTGTTAGGACACGGCCATGCCGACTTCGGGTGCCGCGCCTGGCTGGCGCATCGTGCTGCTCACCGTGGCCCCCGCGGTGGCGCACGACTTCACGCTGGCGCTGAGGGCCCAGGGGCATGACGTGGTGGCGCTGGTGGTGCCGGCGGGCATCCGGGGCCTGCGCCCGCTGGACATGGAAGGGTGGGCGGAGCTGGGGCGGCTCTTCGAGGCCGCGCCGCCGTCAGTGGACGTGTTGCTGGTGAGCGAGCGGGCACACCTGACGCCCCGGTTGGCGGGCCTGAAGCCGGACCTCCTGCTGTGCTTCTTCTTTCCGTGGCGGCTGCCGCCAGAGGCGCTGGCGCTGGCGCGGCTGGGGGCGGTGAACGTGCACCCGTCCCTGCTTCCTCGATACCGGGGGCCCTGTCCGCTGGGGTGGGCGCTGCGCGAGGACGCTCGCGAGCTGGGGCTCACCTTCCACCGCATGGACGCGAGCTTCGACACCGGGCCCGTGCTCGCGCAGGGGGCGTTCCCGGTGACGGACGAGGACACGGAGGAAGTGGTCTTCGAGAAGCTGATGCTCGCGTCGCGCCGGCTGCTTCCCGGGGTGGTGGAGCGCGTGGCGCGGGGAGACGTGGGCGAGCAACAGGCGGGGGCCGACGCGACCTTCGCGCCCTTCTTCGAGCCGGCGTATCGGGACATCGACTGGCGCGACAGCGCGCGCTCCGTGCACTTGAAGGTGCGCGCGTGCCGCTTCGCCGGGTGGCGTGGGGGCAGGGGCGATGCGAGGGCCCGGCTCGATGGCCGCTGGGTCCGGGTGCAGCGCACGCGGATGTGGCGGGGCGAGAAGCCTTGCGCGGAGCCGGGCACGCTGCTGGCCCGTCAGGGAGACGAGTTGCTGGTGCAGTGTGGGGACACGCCGCTCTGGGTGGTGTCGCACGCGCCGGAGGAGGCCTGAGGAGGAGTCACGGCGGGCAGCCGTGCGAGCGGATGGGGTCGCGCGGGTAGCACCTGCCGACGGGCGGACACACACAAGGGTATGGCGAAGAATCCCGGAGACCCCTACCCCCTCGTCCAGGTCGAGAACTACGAGCGCTACGTGGGCGCGGAGGTGGTGGAGCGCATCCTGGAGAAGGCGCGCCCGCTGCAGGACCTGCGGGTCGTGCACGTCAACTCCACGTACTACGGCGGCGGGGTGGCGGAGCTGTTGTCACCGCTGACGCTGCTGATGAACAGCGTGGGCATGGCCACCGAGTGGCGGGCCATCCAGGGGCCGCCAGACTTCTTCAACATCACGAAGAAGATGCACAACGCGCTGCAGGGCGCGGACATCCACCTGACGTCGCTGAAGGCGACCATCTACGAAGAGGTCGTCTACGAGAACGCGGTGCGCAACCGGTTGGACCACGACCGGGTCGTCATCCACGATCCGCAGCCGTTGCCCATCGTGCGGTACAGCCGCAAGCGCGGGCCGTGGATCTGGCGCTGCCACGTGGACCTGTCGAATCCGGAGCCGTCGCTGTGGGCGTACCTCAAGCCGTTCGTGGAGCAGTACGACGCGACGGTGTTGAGCATCCCGGAGTACGCGCGCGAGCTGTCCACCCCGCAGGTGTTCTTCATGCCGGCCATTGATCCGTTCTCCATCAAGAACCGGGAGATGAGCGAGGCGGAGATTGAGGAGCGGCTCCAGCATCACCACATCCCCACGGACCTGCCGCTGGTGGTGCAGGTGTCACGCTTCGACCGGTGGAAGGATCCGGAGGGAGTGGTGGCCGCGTGGCGGATCGCGCGCAAGGAGATGCCGTGCACGCTGGTGCTGCTGGGCAACATGGCGGCGGACGACCCGGAGGGGCAGAAGGTCTATGAGGAGGTGATGCGGCACAAGGACGAGCGGCTCATCGTCCTCAGCCGCGAGGACACGGCGCTGGTGAACGCGCTCCAGCGCCGCGCGGCGGTGGTGGTGCAGAAGTCACTGCGCGAGGGCTTCGGGCTCACGGTGGCGGAGGCGATGTGGAAGGGCACGCCCGTCATCGGAGGGAACGTGGGCGGCATCCGTCATCAGATTGAGGACGGGCACAACGGCTTCCTGGTGGACTCGGTGGACCAGTGCGCCCAGCGCATCGTGCAGTTGCTCCGGACCCCGAAGCTGCGCAACCAGCTGGGGCACCACGCGCACGAGACGGTGCGCCGCCGCTTCCTGCTCACGCGCTACCTGGAGCAGTACCTGGACTTGTTCAACGCGTTCGAGGCCCGCTACCACCTGCGTCCGCTGCCGCACCTGACGACGTGAATGAATATCGCCAGGGTTGGCACGTCTCCAGGCCCGCTCCCCCTCCCCCAGGACAAGGAACAATGCCAACCCCCATGCCCGCGGCAATGCGCTGTGCCATTGGCACGCTCGTCTTCCTGACCGGGTCCGCGCTTCCTGCCGCCGCCGCCCCTCTGCCATTCGCCGTTGAATCACAGGCCGTCACGCAGTTGGACTTGAAGCAATCTTTCGACTTCATCACCAAGCCCATCCTCGTTTCACCGGCAGCCAATGCGCTCCTTCCGGATGGCCTCATCACCCTGCAATGGGAAGCGTCCACGGACCCCAGGGGTTGGCCGCTGACCTATGGCGTGGCCATTCGCCAAGGCGGCGTAAACGTCGCAACCTTCCAGACGGCGGAGACCCGCATCACCCTGGAGGAGGGCGATGCGTTGCCTCCGGGTGTCTATTCCTGGGGCGTCGTCGCCTACAACGCAGGTGGCGCCGGCCACTCTGATGAGGTCAGCTTCACCATCGCGGGTGAAGTCGCCGTTGATGGGGGCATTCCGGATGCTGGCACTGCTTCGGACGCGGGCTCCATCGAGGCAGACGCAGGAAGTCGGGATTCAGGCGTCCCCGTGTTCCACGAGCCTTTGCCTCACTCCCTGCCGCCCTCGGAATCATCCGGATGTTCCTCCAGCCCGGCCGGTGGGGCATTCCCTGGCGCACTGCTGCCTCTTCTGGCGCTCGGGCTCATGCTTCGAGCCACCCACCGCCACCGTGGAACCCACGCGCGGCTGCCCAGCCCTGCCCGACCTCCGCGTTAAGGTGAGCGGACGTCGGGTCAGAGCGAGTCCAGGAACGTGAGCAGCGCGGCGCGCTCCTTCGGGGACATGCGCTGCACGGCTTCGCGCGAGGCCTGGGCTTCGCCGCCGTGCCAGAGGATGGCCTCCAGCACGGAGCGCGCGCGTCCGTCGTGGAGCAGGCGCGTGTGCCCGTTCACGGTGGCGGTGAGCCCCAGGCCCCAGAGGGGCGGGGTGCGCCATTCAGTTCCGGTGGCCTGGTAGTCGGTGCGCCCGTCCGCGAGCGCTTCGCCCAGGTCGTGCAGCAGCAGGTCCGTGTACGGCCAGATGCGCTGGTTCGACAGCTCCGGGAATCCGGGCAGCTCACCAGTCGTGGTGCTGGGGCGGTGGCAGCGGTCGCAGCTCGCGCGCAGGAACGCGGCCTTGCCCGTGCGCACGTCCTCGCGGTCCGCGCCACGTCGCGCGGGCACGGCGATGAGGTGCGAGTAGTCAGAGAGGGAGGCGAGGTTGGCGGCGTCCACTTCGGGCTCGCCACCGGTGGCGCCCTTGAGGCACTGCGACTGCGCGGCGGTGCACGGAGGCTGGGGGAACAGTGTGGAGGTGAGGCCCATGTCGCCCAGCAGCGCGCCCGCGGCCTGATGCTCCAGGTCCGGTTGGTTGGCCTTCCATCCGAAGCGGCCCAGTACTTCGCGGCCTTCCTTCGCATTCCAGACGCGGTTGGGGCGGCCCCGGATGCCGTCGCCATCACGGTCGTCAGGGTCGGCCCAGGCGAGCAGCGTCGCATCTGGAATGGCCGCGAGCAGGCCCAGGCCCACCATGGGCTGCGCGATGCGCGGGGACAGGCGCACGTCGGGCGCGAGCGGGACGTAGCCCAGGTCCAGCAACTCGTAGCTCGGCGACTGGAGCGTCACGCTGCCTTCGCCCCGGAGGGACAGGGCGGGCAGGGACGCGTAGGTCGCCTGCACCTGGCCTTCGGCGGGGACGCCGTCGATGGCGCGAGGCTGGAACTGGTCGCCGTAGGTGGGCTCCGGCACGGGTTCGCCGTGGGGTCCGGTGCCGGGCACGGAGAGGCGCACGAGCAGGGACGCGGGGGCCTTCGTGTTGCCGGCGACGGGCGCGCCCCGGCCATTGGCGACGTGGCAGGCGAGACACGAGGTGGCGTGGAAGAGCGGGCCCAGGCCGTCACGGTCGCGCTGGCCCGAGGGCGCGGGGACCCAGTCCACCTCGAAGTTGGCCTCGCCCAGGAGGAAGCGCGACCTGTGCTCCATCGTGATGTTGGCGGGGGACTGCACGAAGGCTTCGGGGCCGGCGTGGGGCACCGTGGTGGCACCACCGGACCGTGTCTCGTCCGGGTCGAACGGCGCGACCTCCAGCGGCACCTCATCCGGGGTGTCGATGGGCGGGTCGTCCGGAAGCGGGGGGACGACTGCCCGCAGGACGCGAGCATCATGACGAGGATGCACGCGGGGACTGTGATTCCAGAACGCATGGTCATGGCGGACGGGCTGCGTGCCGGCATCCGTGCCCGCGTCCACGGTCACACCCGCATCCGTGTTGCCCGAGGGCTGGGGCGTCGGGTCGTCGTCACCACACGCTCCGAGCAGCAGCAGCGCCGCCACCCACGCACTCCACATTGCTTTGTGTCCCCGCATGGCCTCGCCTCGCTGGCCGTTCACGGATTACCGTTTTGGCTGGCTGATTTGAGATTGATTCGCAAAGTCGATTCGAGGCGGGCGTGTATCGCGGCAGGCGCCTCGCGCGCAAGGGGGTGGGGTGGGTGCGGCGATTGCACGGTGGCGCAGTGAGGCCGCGCCCGGTGCGCGCGGTGACACGACACGGTGGCGCGTCGCACATGACGTTCGCGCCAGAAAGACAGACATGCCCTCTCGAATCGGCCTCCGTCCCTGGCTCAAGACCTACAGCTGGTTGCTTGTCTTCGTGGCGCTGGTCCTCATCGGCTACGCCGTGCTGGCGCTGTCCATGATGAACCTGGAGCGAGGGGCGCAGCTGCGGATGGTGGCCCTGGACATGCGGCACCTGCTGAAGGCGGTGACTCGGTACGCGGAGCGGGCGGGACACGTGCCGCCGCCATCGGTGGGGCTCTCCGCGCTCGTGGAGGAACGCCTCCTGGAGCGCATCCCCGTGGATCCCTGGGGCCATGACTATGTGTACCGTGTGGAGGCGGGCACGCCGGTCATCCTGTCCTATGGCCGTGATGGCATCCCGGACGGCGAAGGCCCGGACGCGGACCACTCCTCTCGCGTCCTCCTGGCGGAGTGAAGTGGGCCCACGGGTTGCAATGGCAGTCATCCCGGAAGGCAGAGGGGCCTTCCGTGAGGGACACGTTGACCCAGGCCCGTGCCGGTCCGCGTGTCAGAAAGACAGACATGGACAGGAAGAAGCGACGTCAGCGCGGCATGACGCTGATTGAAATCATGGTCGTCATCACCATCCTGGGCCTCATCGCCGCCGCGGTGGGCGTGTCGGTGATGAGTCAGTTCGGCCAGGCGAAGCAGCAGCGCGTGGGCCTGGACTTCGGTTCGCTGGGGCAGGGACTCCAGCTGTACGCGATGAAGAAGGGCCGGCTGCCGGACACCACCTCCGGGCTGCGCGTGCTGGTGGAGGAGAACATCCTCCCGGAGCTGCCGCGCGACCCGTGGGGCAATGACTACGTGTACACGCTGGACAGGGGCGTGCCGGCCATCGTGTCACTGGGCGCGGATGGCGCACCGGGCGGTGACGGCGATGACCGGGACCTCTCGTCACTCGACCGGGACGCGCGGTCCCGAGGGTGACGGAGGGAGGAAAAGGGTGCTGCCCGAGTGGAGAAGCCACGATTGGGTGGCGTTTCAGGCCAAGGCGGATTCGAACCGCGAGCCCCATTGTGGTGGAGCTTTACCAGAGCGTGTAGGGCCTCTCCGGCCGGGCAGCACTCCCAGGGACGCAAGTGCCGCGAAAATCCTGACGGGGGATTTTCGCGGCCGCGCCGTCAGTCCACGGGGAAGGTTTCCAGCGTGAGGGACTCGGGCGGGACCTTCAGCTCGCGGGGCAGCTTGAGGACGCCGTCCAGGTAGCGCCAGCCGGTGCCGTCGTGGCGGAAGTCCGAGCGCTCCACGAAGGACTGGTCCTTCCCCTTCTCGAACACCTTGGCGAAGAAGAGGACGCGGGCGAGCCCCGTGGTGTCCGGAGGCTGGTGGCCCATGACCACCAGCCCCGGGTACTGGTGGGCCTGGGCGAAGGCGCGCAGCTCGCGCACGACGTCCGCTTCTGGACGGGCCCGCATCGGGTGGTCGGGGTGGAGCGTCTTCCACAGGTAGGCGGCCTCGCGCCAGGCGAAGGCGCTGTAGCGGCTGCGCATCAGGCGCTCGGCGTCCGGGGCTTCCGCCTCGCCTTTGTGGAAGGGGGCGCAGCACTGCTTGTAGCGCTGGCCGGAGGAGCAGGGACACAGGGGGAGGGGGGGCATGGCGGGGCCAAGCCTACCCGGGTTCCCCCTTCCGGCTTCCAGTGTGGACGGTCGGGTGGCGGACCTGGGCCGTGGTGTGGGGAACCTTCGCGCTTGCGGGGCAGGGGGGCAGGGCATATCCCTGGCGGCCACGTCCCCTATGAGCCTGCTTGAAGCCATCGTCCTGGGTCTGGTCCAGGGTCTCACGGAGTTCCTGCCCATCAGCTCCACCGCGCACCTGCGCATCGCGCCGGAGCTGTTCGGCTGGCCGGATCCGGGTGCGGCGTACTCGGCCATCATCCAGCTGGGCACGGTGGCCGCGGTGCTCATCTACTTCCGCAAGGACATCGTCGCGCTGGTGAAGGCGTTCGTCGTGGGGCTGGTGAAGCGGGACCCGTTCGGCACGATGGAGGCGCGGCTCGCGTGGTTCGTGGGCGTGGGCACGCTGCCCATCGGCATCTGCGGACTCGCGTTCAAGAAGGTCATTGAGACGCAGTTCCGTTCGCTCTACGTCATCGCGGGCAGCCTCATCGTGCTGGCCATCGTGCTGTTCGTCGTGGAGAAGCGCGCGTCGCACCAGCGCACCGTGGCGGACATGACGTGGAAGGACGGCATCATCATCGGCCTGTGGCAGGCGCTGGCGCTGGTGCCGGGGTCGTCCCGGTCCGGCACGACGCTCACGGGCGGCCTGTCGCTGGGGCTCAAGCGCGAGGACGCGGCGCGCTACTCGTTCCTGTTGTCCATTCCGGCGACGACGCTGGCGGGCATCTTCGAGCTGAAGCACCTGCTGGAGGCCACGCAGCGTCCGTCGACGGTGGCCCTGGTGGTGGGGACGCTGGTGGCCTTCCTGTCGGGCATGGCGGCCATCGCGTGGCTGTTGAGCTTCCTGAAGCGGCGCACCACCTTGGTGTTCGTGGTGTACCGCATCGCGCTGGGCGTGCTGTTGCTGGGGCTGTTGCAGGCGAACATCCTCAAGCCAATGTCTGGCGTGGAGAACCTGGCGACGCCGGATGCGCCGACGAAGCCGCCGGTGGAGAAGCAGATCACGGACTGAGGAAGGGAGAGGTCGTGCGCGTGCAGGCCCTGTTCGATGCGCTGGAGACGCGGCTGACGGCGAGGCCGGCGCGGACGTTCGAGTGGAAGGGGCGGGCGCTGCGAGAGGCCGCGGTGCTGGTGCCCCTCTTCGAGCGGGACGGCGTGCCGCACGTGGTCTTCACGCGGAGGCCCGCCACCCTGCGCACGCACGCGGGGCAGTACGCGTTCCCGGGCGGAGGCCAGGAGGCGCGGGACGTCACCCCGCTGGAGACCGCGCTGCGCGAGACGGACGAGGAGCTGGGCGTCGCGCGCACCCACGTGCGCGTGCTGGGGCTGCTGGACGAGACGCCCACCACGTCCGCGTACCGCATCCGTCCCTACGTGGGCGTCATCCCGGGGGATGGGAAGTACGTGCCCAACCCGGCGGAGGTGGACCTGGTGCTGGAGGTGCCGCTGGTGCGCCTGCTGGACCCCGCCATCCTCCGGGTGGAGCGGCACATGTGGGAGGGGATGGAGCACGACGTGCATTTCTACACGCACGGCGAGCACGTCATCTGGGGCGCCACGGGGCGCATCCTGCGCAACTTCCTGCAGTTCGTGGTGGAGGTGCCGGGCATCCACGACCTGCTGGACGCTCCCTCGCCTGCTGACCGCTGAACCGCGAAGTCCGTGCTGGCGGGCGGCCCTGGCGGAAGGTGCCTTGTCGCCCTGGAGGGCCGGTCCCACGTTGAGGGGGAAACCCTTCGAAAGGGCGCGACGTGGATGGTGGCAGTGGGTCCGGGGCCATGGAGGTGAGGGAGGCCGCGCTGGTGGCGCTGGGAGAGGTCCTGCGCGCCAGGGGGTACGCCTTCACGACGGTGACTCCGGAGACGCACCGGCGGGTGAATGCGCGGCCGGGGGCGAAGCAGGCCTATTCGGTCCGCGACGTGTTCGGGTGGAGCCGTCCTTTCGGGCCCGGCGTGCTGGAGCCTCGGATGGTGGCGCTGCTGGAGGAGGCGGGCGCGCTGGTGGACTGCCGGGACGGGACGCACCGGAGCCGGGTGCGGTTCTCCTGCCTGGGGGCGGGGCTGTATGTCCATTCCGCGTGGCCCACGTCGGAGCAGGACGCGGTGTTCTTCGGGCCGGACACCTACCGGTTCTGCGCGTTGCTCCAGCGGGTGCCGGGCAGCTTCCGGCGCGTGGTGGACCTGGGGTGTGGTTCCGGAGCCGGAGGCCTGTCGGTGGCGGGGCGGAGCGGGGAGGTGGTGCTCGCGGATTTGAACCCGTTGGCGCTGGAGTTCTCGCGGGTGAACGCGAGGCTGAATGGCTCGCATGGGGTCCAGGCGGTGCACTCGGACCTGCTGCGGGACGTGTCCGGCCGGTTCGACTTGATCATGGCGAACCCGCCGTACCTGGCGGACACGGACAAGCGCACGTACCGGGATGGTGGCGGCACGCACGGCACGGAGCTGTCCGTGCGCATCGTGCGTGAAGGCGTGGAGCGCCTGGAGCCGGGCGGCACGCTGGTGCTCTACACCGGTGCGCCGGTGGTGGACGGCGAGGACCTGCTGCGCACCGCGCTGGAGCCGGTGTGGCGGGAAGCGCCGCTCGCGGAGGTTCGCTACGAGGAGCTGGATCCGGACGTGTTCGGCGAGGAGCTGGAGAAGACGCCGTACACAGGCGTTGAGCGCATCGCGCTGGTGGCGCTGGTGGCGCGGCGGGGTTGAGTGCCCCGCGTCAGGGCTGACGGCTCACGTCGCAGCGACCGGTGGCCTGTCTCGCGAGGTCTTCCGCCACGGAGCGCAGCAGGCTCCCCAGGACTGGTGCGCCGGAGGAGGAAGCCTCACCCTGGGTGAGCCAGCGCGCCATGCGGCCCAGGCTCGCGGCCGTCACGACCTGGAGCCGCACCTCTACCTGCACGACGAAGTGCTCGTCCGCTCCGGGCCTTGAGTCCAGCGTCCAGGCCACGCGCTCCAGCTCCAGCGTGCCCACGCCTCCCGTCAGCTCGCGCCCGTCCAGCACGTAACCCTCGCGGGTGAACGCGAGCACCTGGGTGATTCGTGCGCTGTCCAGGTGCGCGTCGAACCAGAAGGAACGGCGCCGCCAGAGTGTCAGCTCCACCTCCAGCTTTCCCGCGAGTCCCAGCCGCACCAGCCGGTCCAGCTCCGGGGAGATGAAGGCGCGTGCCTCCGGCCGGACCATCACGCGCTTTCCGGAGAGCGTCGCGGTGCAGGCCGCGGACGCCTCTTCCGCGTGCGCTCCGGACGCGAGCAGGCCTGCCGCGACGACGAGCGCCGCGCCATGCCTGCTCTCTGTTGCGTGCCTTCCCATGGCTCAGAAGGTCCGGTTGAACAGCAGGCGCGCTTCGGGCGTGAGCTGGGCCTTTTCGTCGATGCGCCAGGCGGCCTCGAAGCGCACGGCGTCGCTGAAGTGGAAGCTGCCACCCAGGCCGAGCTGCGCACCCGACCACGCGTTCGCGGCATGCACCGCGCCCAGGTCCGCGAAGATGCCCATGCCGTGCCAGCGGTACTCGGCGCTCGCGAGCACCGAGCTGTCGCCGCCTCGGAACTCCTTGAAGCCGAAGCCTCGCAGCGCGGTCCAGCCTCCCAGCGCCTCCTGCTTCTGGAGCGGCAGGTCGTGGCCCATCGCGGCTCGCAGGCGCAGGTTCAGGCCCGTGTGCCAGTTCATGGGCACGTCCATGGCGACGTCGCCCACCAGCTTCCAGAAGCGCGCATCCGCGCCGCCCGCGCCCGGGCCTTCACCCACCTCCAGCGTCACGAAGCCGCGCAGCGCGGGCTCGCGCTTCCAGTTCTTGTGGCGCTCGAAGAGGGACGTCTCCGGCGTGCGGAAGAGGGAGCCCACGCGCGTGCCACGCTCCGCCGCGCCGCTGTACTCCAGCCGCACCACCGCTGAACGGAACCGGCCCTCGTTCACTGGCGAGTTGGGGAACGGCGGGTCGTCGCTCCGGAAGAGGCTGAGCGGCGGCGTGAACGACTGGAGCGAACTCATCGTGTCACCGCGCACCTCCACGCCCGCGAGCCACGACTCCGCCCAACGCCAGGTGGCGAAGGCCGTGAAGCCCTGACGGCGGAAGTAGTCCCGGTCCGGCCGGTTGATGAGGAACGAGTAGAAGTACGAGTCGAAGTCCCCCAGCCGCCAGCGGTCCAGCGTGTCGATGAAGTCGTGCACCTGCGCGCCGAGCTCCTCGATGCCCAGCGCGGGCAGCTGCACCTTGGCGCCGCCCAGCAGGTTGACGTGGCGCTGATTGCTGGTGCCTTCCGGATCGCCCGGGATGCGCTGGCCGCCCAGCCGCAGGGGGATGAAGAAGGCTCCCTCCAGCGTCGTGTGCACGCGGTCTCGCGAGTCGAAGATGCGCAGGCTCGCCGAGAGCCCCGGAGCGAAGCCCGTCACCTGCGTGTGCACGGGCAACAGGTCCACGTCCAGGTCCGGAGGCCGCGGGCGCACGTGGACGATCAGCTTCTTTCCCTCCAGCGTGAGGCCGTCGCTCCCGGCGTCGACCTCTCCGAACATCCGGCTCCAGCCCACCTCGAACTCCACGCGCTCGTGGCGCCGCGACTTGCGACGGGGCTCCTCCTTCGTGCGGTAGAGCCGCGTGCCGTCGTCCTCGCGTTCCTCGACGATGCGCACGGTCGTGCGTTCGTCCTGGAGGTCATCGCTGTCCACGGCTCGCAGGAAGGGCAGCCGCGACTCCATGCGCTCCATGGCACGGCGGGCATCACTCCGGAGGAAGACGTCGCCGGGCTCCAGGCCCAGGGCTTCACGCACGCGCGTGGCCATTGCGTCGTCCACGCCGCGCACCTCCACGGACTCCAGCTGGCCTTCATCCACCGTCACGACCAGCCGGCCTTCGGGGGACAGCGTGGCGGACACCGTCGCGAGCAGGTAACCGTCGTCCTCGCGAAGGGTCTTGAGGACCCGGTCGAGCGCGGCGTCCAGGCCTCCCAGCATGATGCCGGGGCGGAACGCGCCCTCCTCTCGTCGAGCCAGCCACGGACGGGGCGGTCGCGGCGCGGGGCAGGGGCTGACGACCCGCAGTGTCCCGTGGCGCTTGTGGACGCGCAGCGTGGTGACCTCGTCCTCGGTGTCGTCCGCGTCGGATGCGAGGGAGGACAGTTCGAACAGCGCTCCCCACAGTTCGTCTGGCCGGAGGTCCTGAAGGCCTTCGAACTCCACCGACGTGAGCGTGGGGTTCTCCTGCAAGGTCACTTCGAGCAGGGCCGGACCCTGATCACTGACGCGAACGCGGGGCTCCACGCGGGCGAAGAGGCCGGTGCGTCCCAGGCGATGCAGCAGGGACTGCACTTGCGTGGCCGTCAGGGGCCGCGAGTCTTCCGCGGGAGGCGCACCCACGAGCTTGCGGACCTGCGGATCCGTGAGCCGCTGGAGCCCGCGAAGCTCCAGGCCCGTGGGCGTGAGTCCCCGGCCGTCGACCTCGACCTGCAGGGCTCCGAGGACCGTGGAGTCCGAGAGGTCGTCTTCGTCCTCGTTGAAGCCCTCCGGGCACGTCGGGTAGCTCCAGTCCTCCGAGGCGGCTTCGCCCTCTGGTGGTGCGGTGGATGGGGAGAGGGCCACGGACGCGTCGGAGGTACCGGCATCCGGTGAGGGTTGGCCCAGGGCCGCGAGCGAGATGAAGCAGAGCGCCAGTGCGAGACGGTTCATGGAAGGCGACAGGAGCATGCTCCGTTCCAGGTGCGGCCTCACCGCAAGTGCCCGGAACGACGGAGGGCGAGCAGCCGGGCGGATGTCATGGACACATCCTGATGTGTCGGGCGGTTGTGGCCGTGACATCGCGCGGCTCACGAAGAGACGGGCAGGCCCAGGGCCTTGATGCGCCGGTAGAGGTTGCCTCGGTCCACCTGGAGGATGCGCGCGGCCCCGGCGATGCTTTCGCCCTCGCGGAGCGCGGCGCGGATGAGGTCCCGCTCGAAGTCCTCCACGTGCTCGCGGTAGCTCTTGTCCCCCAACGTCGTGCGCGGCGCGGGCGCGGTGCCCGTGGGAGCCGACACCGCGTCCGGCCCCAGCTCCAGCGGACCATCACCCCGGAGCAGGTTCAGCCGTTCGATGACGTTGCGCAGCTCGCGCACGTTGCCGGGCCACGGGTAGGCACGAAGCGCGGCCTCCGCTCCTGGCGCGAGCACGAGCGGCGTCTTGGGACCCGCGAGTTCGGCGGCGAAGACGCGTGCGAGGGGCAGCAGGTCCTCGGAGCGTTCGCGCAGCGGTGGCAGGTGCAGGGGCAGCACGTTGAGGCGGAAGAAGAGGTCCTGCCGGAAGCGGCCCTCTTTCACCGCGCGGCCCAGGTCCTGGTGCGTGGCCGCGAGGATGCGCACGTCCACCGCCACCGGCAGCGTGCCTCCCAGCCGTTCCACCTGACGTGTTTCCAGGACTCGCAGCAGCTTGGCCTGGAGCTCCAGCGGCATGTCCCCCAGCTCGTCGAGGAACAGCGTGCCGCCCTGCGCCTGTTCGAAGCGGCCCGCGCGGCGCGCCACCGCGCCGGAGAAGGCGCCTCGCTCGTGGCCGAACAGCTCGCTCTCCAGCAGCGTCGAAGGAATGGCCGCGCAGTTGACCGCCACCAGCCGGCCCTTGCGCCCGGAGGCCTTGTGCAGCGCCTGCGCCACGCGCTCCTTGCCGGTGCCTGTCTCGCCGGTGATCAGCACGGCCGTGTCGCTGGGACCCACGCGCGCGATGAGCTGGCGCAGGGACTCCATGGCCGGGCTTTCGCCCACCAGGTTCCCCGGCTGTGCCAGCGCGTCCAGCAAGCGTTCGCGCTCCTCGCGCAGCGCGCCCAGGGCCAGCGCGTTGTGCAGCGCCGTGAGGAGCCGCTCGGGGGACGGAGGCTTCTCCACGAAGTCCGTGGCCCCCAGCTTCAGGGCCTGCACTGCTTCGGAAGGAGAGGCTTCGCCGGACAGGACCACCACCGGCACGGGCAGTGGCTTGGGCAGACGTGCCAGGAGTTCCAGCCCCGTCTCGCCCGGCATGCGCAGGTCCAGCAGCATCAGCGCGGGAGGCGCGTCCGGCGCTTCGAGCAAACGCGCGGCCTCCGCCGTGGAGCGGGCCTCCACGGGAGTAAAGCCTCCGTCTTGGAGCAATCCACGCACGGCCCTCAGGACGCCGGGGTCGTCGTCGACGATGAGGATGCGGGCTCCGGTCTTCATGCGGCCACCTGGGAAGCGTCGGAAGGCAGCACCACCTGGGCCCGGGTGCCACCCCGGGCGCCCGGCTCCAATCTCAAGGTGCCGCCGTGCTCGTGGGCGATCTTCTGCGCGATGGGCAGGCCCAGCCCGCTGCCGCCCGGCTTGGTGCTGAACAGTCCTCGGGTGAGGACAGGGCCCTCCAGAACGCCCGGGACACCGCTGCCGCCATCGCTCACGGTGACGTGCACGCGGCCGTCCGCCGCTTCGTGTAGCGCGACGTGGACCGGAGGGGCGTTGGGTGGGGAGGCCTCGGTGGCGTTCTTCACCAGGTTGCCGAAGAGGCGGCGCAGTCCGTCGGGGTCCGCACGCAGCGACACCTCCTCACCGGGGTCCAGCACCACGGGCACCGGCGAAGTGCCCGCGTACAGCGCGCACACCTCCGCGAGCAGTGGACGCAGCGCGACATCCTGGAAGCGGGGGGCCGGCAGGCGCGCGAAGGTGGAGAAGCTCTGGGTCATGCGCATGAGCAGGTCCACCTCCTCCTGGAGGAGCGCCACCGCTTCGGCGAGGCGCGTCGGGTCTGGCAGGGTGCCGGCATCCTGCGGAGACAGACGCGCGAGCGACAGCCTCATTGCGGTCAGGGGGTTCTTCAGCTCGTGGGCGAGCGCCCGCGCCACGTCCTGCCACGCGGCGATCTGCTCGGCGGCCTTGAGGTGCTCGCGCTGGTCCAGCAGCTCCTGGCCCATGCGGTTGAACTGGCCCAGGAGGAACTGGAGTTCGTCGCGAGCAGGCTCTGGGACGGGCAGGCGGACCGACAGGTCTCCGCGGGAGTAGGCCCGCATGCCTTCCAGGAGCGTGGCCATGGGGCGCGTGAGGACTCGGCCCAGGAGCACCGCGGATATGGCCAGCACGACGGCGGCGATAGCGCCCACCCCGGCGATGAACACGGGCACGCGGCGCACCAGGGCCCGCCGCGCCAGCTCCGCCTGCGCCAGGTTCAACCGGGCCTCGTCGAGCGCATCCGGTGGCAGTCCCCGGCGGCTCAGCTCATCGGAGACATTGTCGAGCACGGCCTCCACGGGCGCGATGGAGATGGAGAGCACGCGCTCCAGTACGCCCTGGGCGAGAGCACCCAGCAACGCCAATGGGATGAGGCCCGCGAGCAGCATCACCGCCAGCAGGCGTCGGCGGAAGCGGAACGGAGGCGGGGGAGGGCCCACGGATGGCGCACGGCTCATGGCGAGCTGTTCATATCGCGGGGAGTGCATCGTTCGCGCGGTTGGGGACTCATGATGGGATGCCATGCCCGGCCCATGCAGGGCCGGATGTCGGAAATCCCCATGCGCCATTCCCTGAAGCCGCTCACGTGGGCTGTCGTCTTCCTGATGGGCCTGCTGATGGCCCGTCCCGCTCAGGCCCGTGACTCGCTCCGCGAGCGCATCGACGCGTTCGTGCGCGCGGAGCAGAAGCGGCTGGGCGTGCCGGGGCTCGCCGTGGGGGTGGTGAGTCACGGCCGGGTGGTGCTGGCGAAGGGGTACGGCTTCGCGAACCTGGAGCACCAGGTCCCGGTGGGGACGGACACGCTCTTCCAGTCGGGTTCGGTGGGGAAGATGTTCACGGCGACGGCGCTGATGCTCCAGGTGGAGGCGGGGCGCGTGGCGTTGTCCGACAGCGTGACGAAGTACTTCCCGGATGCGCCCGCGACGTGGAAGCCCATCACGGTGCGCCACCTGCTGACGCACACGTCTGGCATCAAGGACCTGGAGGGGCTGCTCGACGAGCGCAAGGACTACACGGAGCAGGAGTTCGCGGAGTTCATCTACAAGCTGCCGCTGGAGTTCCCAGCGGGGCTGCGGTGGAACTACAGCAACTCCGGTTACGTGCTGCTGGGCCTCCTGGTGAACCGCGTCGCGGGCATGACGTATCAGGAGGTCCTGGGGCGCCAGGTCTTCAAGCCCGCGGGCATGAAGACAGCGCGAGGCATCAGCGAGGCGGATGTCATCCCGAACCGCGCGGCGGGCTACGAGCTGGTGGGGGGCGTGGTGAAGAACCAGCAGTGGGTGTCGCAGTCGTTGAACACGACGGGGGACGGCGCGCTCTACTTCTCGCTGAAGGACATGCTGGCCTGGGAGGAGGCGGTGGCGAAGCGGGCCCTCCTGACGCAGGACAGCTGGCGGGAGGTGTTGTCGCCAGTGAAGCTGAACAGCGGTGCCAGCCAGCCGTACGGCTTCGGCTGGGAGGTGCTGGAGCGCAACGGTCAGCCGCTGCACAAGCACACGGGATCGTGGCAGGGATTCCGGACGGCCTATTCACGCTTCCTGGGGGATGAGCTGTCCATCGTGGTGCTGGCGAACCTGGACAAGTCGAACCCGGCGCTGCTCGTGGAGGGCATCGCGGCCATCGTGAATCCGGCGCTCGCCGTGCCGTCGCTCAAGCCCATTCCGGACACGGAGCCGGAGGTGACGGCGAGGCTCACGGAGTTGCTGGAGAAGACGCGCCAGGGCGCCTGGGAGCCGTCGATGTTCGCCTACGTGCCGGCCAGGTACTTCGAGGAGGCAGGTCCGTTCTTCAAGTCCGTGTTGCAGGGGCTTGGGGCCGCGGGGCCGCTGGTGCTGGCGAACCGTGAGACGCGAGGCGACGACCGCCTCTACACGTACCTGGTGCAGTTCGGCGCCGCGATGTGGCGGTACCGCGTGGGGCTGACCCCCGACAACCGGGTGACCCTGCTCACCCTCCAGGCGAACTGAAGCGGTGGGGTAGGCTCGGCGGGACAGCGCGTCTCGCCGAGGCGTGGTGGAGGTTCCAGTGCTGAAGCCGCATCACGTGCTCCTGTGCGTCTCGCTCCTTCAGGACGGAGGCGCGACACGCCCGCCTACTGTCGCGGAAGGCATCCAGTGGCCCGATGACCTTCAGCCCCTGGCTACCCTGGACGGGCCCGCGGTCCTTGCCGCGCACGCCGCGTTGCAGCGAGTCCTCTCCCGGTACCCCAAGGAGTACGCCAAGAGCTGTGCCTTCTCGGCGAAGGGGATGGAGGTCATCGTGGGCGAGGAGCGAGGGCTGTACTTCGTCCGCATCAACCCACGGCCCGACAAGTGTGGGTGGGCACCCGGCACCGTGCTCGGGTTCGACGTGTTCGAAATGTACGCCGTCTCACCCGAGGGAAAGGTGTTGGCGCGGTATCCGTCCATGCCCTGAACGTGTGAATCAGGGCTGATAGGGATATCGCGTGATGTCTCCGTCTGGAGAGATCGCGTACAGCTCGAACCAGTCCGTTTCGAGGCCCGTGACACCTGGACCGAAGCCGGGGCACCTGTCCACGCGGCGATTGACGCGAGCGAAGTACCAGCCCGCCTCCTGACCGATGACGACTTCCAGTGCCTTGGCGGAAAAGGCGCACTGACCCTTGGACTCCTTCGGAAATTGCTTCAGCGCTTCTTCCAGTGCTGCATGCGCGGCCTGGATGGCGGGCCCTTCCAGGGTGGCGAGTGGCGTCAGGTCTTGCTTGGGCCAGGGGATCGTTGCTTCAGAGCCGGTCGCGGATGTTCCCGCGTCTGGGGGGGCCTCCTGTGCTTGCGCCGCCGCCGGACTTGGATCCGGCCGTCTGTTGCAGAGAGGCGTCCCAAGGAGTCCTGTCTCCAGCAGCAACGATGCAATCAACATGGAGTGCGGAGCCTTCAACATGTTGCACCTGGATAGCTCATGGGCCTCTAAGGGTTGAGTGCCGCTGAGCAGTTGGGGGGAATGCCTTCAGGCCTGAGCATGCTGGGGGGACTGGGCTCGCAGCGTGCCTGGAAGTCCCAACGTTTCCTATCGACATCCCACCGGAAGACATCGCCTTTCTGGTTCCATCTGTAGAACCGGGGCGCATCACGGTGCCCGGTGGCAAGCCAACCCCAAGCTGGAATCACCTGTCCTTGCTCGTCACGCGCGAGCCGTCCATCCGGCGTCGTGCCATAGGCGACCATCACCCATGCACCTTCCGACTTCGCCATGGGCCAGGTGCGCAGGTCCTGATTGCTCAGGCCGGAGGCGCATGGATGGTTGTGCGCGTAGCCAAAGACCGGAAGGTTCCTGCCGAGGTCCGCGTCGTCGACACCTCCAAAGGGAGGCATGCAGGAACCGCTCGACTTCAATGTGTTGCGCACGGGCCAGGAAACGCGCCAGTCCGAAGGTGTCCGATATAGGGCGACGCAGTACTCCGAGGCCTCCGGACGTGGACGCCCTGTGTTCGAGTCACATGCGTCAACTGCCCCAGGAAGCTCGAGCAAGGCCTGGAGCGTTGGAATCACCAGGTCATCTGGAACAAGCGCGAATTGCGTCAAGACAGCGGGAATCTCCGGCCATGGCCCAGGAGCAATGGTTAGCCCCTCCAAACCATCCTGCGTGGGGAGTTCCGATGCTACGTAGAATCGCCGAGCACCTGAACTCGCGCATGCGATACCCAGGCACGCCACGGTGAATCCGAGTCGTTGTCGGATGGAGGCCATCGGGCGGTAGCGTACTTGGGAATGGCAAGTACGCGTTAGCTACGCATTCGGACGCCAACGGCGAGGTGCCGGATGCCCTCCCAGCGAGCTTGTAAACCCGGCCTACAAGTTGCCATCAGGCTCCGTCGAGGATGGCAACGTCCTCAGAACTGCAGATACACGTACGGCCGGGTCTCCAGCGTGGACAGCTGGCGGATACCCAACCCCAGCAGCACCAGCACCACCGCCCTCGCGGGCGCGGGCATCTTGAGGAACACGAGCGCCGCAGTGTCGTAGAGCTTCATCGGTACCGCGTGCGCGATGACCGCGATGGCCAGCATGCTCCACACCAGCGGACCCACGTTCGCCAGGCCGGGGATTCCCGCCAGCATCCGTGCGTAGAACTCACCCGCGTGCGCCATGTCCGGCGCTCGGAACACCACTCGCGTCAACACCACCAGCGTGAAAGTGGCCAGCATTCCGATGGCCACGCGCGCCGGGCCCGGCTCCTGCTGCTTGCCCTTGAACCACCACCAGCACCGCACCCCGCACAACGCCACGCCGTGCACCGCGCCCCAGACCGCGAAGCGCCAGTCCGCCCCGTGCCACAGGCCTCCCAGCACCATCACCATCATCAGGTTGAAGCACACGCGCGGCTTCGAGCGGCGGTTGCCGCCCAGCGGGATGTACAGGTAGTCCCGCAGCCATGACGACAGGCTCATGTGCCAGCGGTTCCAGAACTCGAACAGGTTCTTCGCCAGGTACGGCCTCGCGAAGTTCTCCGGGAACTTGAAGCCGAACAGCGACGCCACACCAATCGCGATGTCCGAGTACCCCGAGAAGTCGTAGTACAGCTCCAACGTGTACGCGACCGCCGCCACCGCGCACTCCGCCGACGAGTACGCGTGCGGACTGCCGAACACCGGATCCACGATGCCGCTGCCCAGCACGTCCGCGATGACCAGCTTCTTCACCAGCCCTACGGCGACGCGGAACAACGCCTTGTTCCCGTCATCCGACGACAGCGTGGGCACTTCCCGGAAGTGCGCCATCAACTCCGACGCGCGGACAATCGGCCCGCTCAACACCCGCGGGAAGAACAGCATGTAGAGCAGGTGCTCCACGAACGAGTGCTCGGAGCTCGCCTTCCCCCGGTACACGTCCACCGTGTAGCTGATGGCCTGGAACACGAAGAACGACAGGCCCACCGGCAACAGGAAATGGAACGGCTCCGGCCGCACCTCCACGCCCCAGGGACCCAGCAGCGACGACACCGTCCTGCGCAACAGCTCCAGGTACTTGAAGCCCGCCAGGAGCCCCAGGTTGGAGACGATGGACAGCACCACCAGCAGCTTGCGCAGCCCCGGCCGCTCCGTGCTCCCCATCCCCTTCACCAGCAGGTGATCCACCGTCACGCCGGCCAGGAAGATGAACAGCGGCACCAGCTTCACGACCAACTCGCCTGGCGGCATCCCGCCCACGAACGCGGTCAGCGGCACCTGGAGGAACGACACGTAGACCAGCAGGCTGGCCGCCAGCAGCAACAGCATCCGCGGCCAGTAATGCCGGTGCATCGCCCAGTAGAGCGCGAACACCACGATGACGAAGACGACGTACTGGAGGCTGTGGGACAGCACGGCTCAGGGCGCTCCCGCGGCGGAGGCTGTCGGCTCGCCGCCCTTCTTCGTGGACTCGTACGCCGCCATCAGGTCCTTCACGAACGCGTTCGCCAGCACCGCGTAACCCTGCGGCGTCAGGTGCACCCCGTCCGCGTGGCCCAGCGGCTCCGGCTGCCGCTGCCAGCGCTGCATGGAGCGCTCACCGCCCATCGCCGCGCGCGCGGACCAGTACGCACAGCCGGCGTCCTTCGCCACCTGCGGCAACGTGTTCAGCACCTTCGCCAGCGAAGGCGCTTCATCCCACTGGCCGTTCGCTTCCTGCTGGAGCCGGTCCGTGGGCCCGATGACCAGGCACTCCGCGCCCGTCGCCTTGCGCATGCGCGCAATCAACGCCGCGTAGTCCTGGCGCAGCCCGTTCGCGTCCAGCCCCGGCAGCTCCGCCTCGTTGGTGCCGTACCAGAACACCAGCAGGTCCGGACGGCGCGCGGTCAGCTGCGCGTCCATCGCCGGCGCATCCATGTCCCGCGCCGTGAAGGCCGTGGAGCCAGGCAGCCCGAGCGCGTCGTACACCAGCCCCGGCACGTCGTACTCCAGCGACGCGCCCAGCACCGTCGCGCTCCCTCCACCCTCCGGCACCTTCACCTGGACCGAGTGCGCCACGCCCGTCACCGGGAACGAACGGATGCGCACCGTCGGCTGCGTCAGTGGCTCCGGCGGCGGTGCCTCCGGCGGAATCTCCTCGCCGTCCACCGTGATTTCAGGCGCCGCGGCCCCTGGCGCGTCCAGCGCGTACAGGTCCAGCCGGCCCTGGCGGTTCTTGTCCTCCGCGCAGCCTTCGCAGAAGGAGATGCCCAGGCTCGCGCCGGGCGCTCCCACCGCGCGGATGCCGGTGAGCCCCCAGATGCCTCCGGGCGTGCTCTTCGCGTCCTCCACCGTCCACGCACCGTCCAGCGTGCGCGTCACGCGCGCCCCCTCCAGCCGGGAGGATGGCTTGCCCGCGGCGATGAAGCCCCGGCCCGCGTCACCGAAGCGCTTCGTCAGCGCGTCGCGGACCTTGTCGGAGAAGTAGTGCGCCGCCGTGTGCGACGCGCCCAGCTGCGCGATGCCCACTCGCAGCTTCGCGCCGGACTCCCGGCGTGCCAGTGATTCGAACGTGCGGCGCAGCGAAGGGGCCGCGTTCTGCAGGCCGGTCGTGTCCGTGCCCGGCAGCCGCGGCGGATGCGTGCGCGCGAAGGCCCGCTGCAACGCCAGGTCGAACAGGTGGCCCAGCAGGTTGGAGCCGCGCACTCGAGGGTGCACCAGGTCCTCCAGCATCAGACCGGACTCCAGCCACTTGAGCGCGGAGCCCTCGCCGCCCATCGCCGCCAGCGTGTCGTAGAAGGCGCAGCCTCCCGCGCGCGCCTCCTCGCGGAACACCTCCGACACCTCCGCCGAGTGCCGGCGGGTGATCAGCTCGCCGCTCAGCGTGCGCACGCCCGCGTCGATGGGCGACATGACGAGGCACGCCGCGTCCGGCACCGACGTGCGCACGCGCGACACCAGTTCCTTCATCTGCGAGCGGACCTCGTCCAGCGTGGTGCGGTCGCGCGAGAGGAAGAACGCCTCGTTGCCGCCCACCATCAACACCACCAGCGACGGCTTGCGGTGCTTGAGCTGCGCACGGAACGCCTGGGGCTGCGCGCGCAGGTACACCTCCGCCATGCCGCCCAACAGGCCCACCGTGTCGTAGACGACGCCCGGCGTGCCCGACTCCACCGACACGCCGTGCAGCTCCGTCTTGCCGCTCGTGGTGAGCGTCAGCGTCTTGGCGCCCTCGGGAATCCTCAGTCGCGCGAAGGCCGCTTCTGCCTTGGATCCGAACGCGCGCGTCTGGATTCGCTGCGTGTTCTTTCCGTCCACCGCCACCTGCACGGAGCCGTTGGCGGGCTGGGCCAGGAAGAACAGCTCCGCCTCGCGCGCGCCCTCCACGGAGTAGCGCGTGGACTGCGCGGGGCCGCTCGTGGAGAAGGCCACGCCCGTCCAGCCCACGCGGTCCTTGGGCCAGTGCGTGTCCACCAGCCGCTCCATCTTCCAGCCGTCCGTGCTCGCGGTGCCCGCGCGCGTGGCGCGGCCGGCGCTCGCCAGCCGGTGGATGTAGAGGAAGCCCGGACCGCCCGAACCAAAGCGCTCCTGGAGCCGGTCGCGCACCACGTCCGTGACGTAGTCGGAGGCGATCAGCGAATCGCCCAGGTGCACCACCCGCACCGGCGTGCGCCGCGCGTCCGCGCGCAAATCTCCCAGCGCCTTCATGAACGGCGCCAGACCGTCCTCTTCACACGTCCCGTCCGCGCGCGTCTTCCGGCAGTTGAGCTCGATGTCCACGTGCTTCGCGCCCATCCGCTCGCGCAGCGCTTCCAGCTCCAGCGCGGTCGCCAGCGTGGGGGCGCTCAGCTCCTCCAGCCCGATGCCGGGCACGGCCGGGGCTTCCCCCACCTGCGGGCCCGCCTTCGGATCCGTGTCGTTGGCGGCGGTGTCCGCATCCGCGACCGCGGTGGGCGGAGCGTCCGGGACCATCGTGTCCGAGGGCGGGCGCGGAGCCTTCACGCCGCGCAGGGACGCGGGCAGCACGAGCGCCGCCAGCTTGGGCCCGAGCGAACCTTCCTGACGGAGGCTGGGGAGGGGGCGGAACTTCTCCGGCAATGGCGCCAGGGACAACCCCACCGCCAGGAGCACGGTGAAGGCCAGCGTCCATCCGGTGGATGTGGGCTTGAGGCTCAACGCCGGGGCATGAGACTGGCTTTTTGGGGACGGGTCAAAACTCTGCCCACATTGTCGCGCCCCATCCCTCGGAGGGTAGGCGGCCGGGCCCCCTTCCTCCGCTGGCGCGACGCGCTATGGTGCGCCGCCGTGCGCGCCAGGCCATGGGCCGGCGTGCGCCCCTAGGAGCTCGCACCCGTATATGGCCCTCTACCCCGTCATCATGGCCGGAGGCTCCGGCACCCGCTTCTGGCCGCTGTCCCGCCAGGCCCGTCCGAAGCAGTTCCTCCCGCTGGCCTCCAAGCAGCCGCTGCTCACCGACACCGCCCAGCGCCTCAAGGGACTGGCGCCGGTGAAGAACACCTTCATCGTGTGCGGCCCCGTGCACGCGAAGACGGCGCTGAAGCTGGTGAAGGGGCTGCCCAAGGGCAACCTCCTGGTGGAGCCCGTGGCGCGCAACACCGCGCCCGCCATCGCGCTCGCCGCGCTCCAGGTCGCCGCGCGCGACCCCAAGGGCGTGCTCGCGGTGCTGCCGTCGGATCACCACGTCGCGGACGTGAAGGGCTTCCAGCGCACGCTCGCGGAAGCGGCGCGCATCGCGGAAGGCGGCCACATCGTCACGCTGGGCATCAAGCCCGCGCGCCCGGAGACAGGCTACGGCTACATCCAGGTCGGTGCCGCGCTGGACGGCGGCGGCCGCCGCGTGAAGGCGTTCAAGGAGAAGCCCGACCTCAAGACGGCGCAGGAGTACCTGGCCGGCGGCGACTACCTGTGGAACGGCGGCATCTTCGTCTTCCGCGCGGACGTGATGCTGGCGGCCTTCCAGAAGCACATGCCGGAGATGCAGAAGGGCCTGGACGCGCTCCAGAAGGCCGCGGGCAAGCGCACCTTCCCGGCCGTGCTCAAGCGCGTGTTCCCCAAGCTGCCCTCCATCTCCATCGACTACGGCGTGATGGAGAAGGCGGAGAACATCGCGGTGCTGGACGGCGACTTCGGCTGGTCCGACGTGGGCTCCTTCGCCGCCATCCCCGAAGTGCGCCCCGCCGACGCGCAGGGCAACGTCGTCTCCGGCGACGCGGTGCTGGTGGACTGCACCCACTGCGTGGTGCTGGCCGACAAGCGCACGCTGTCCGTCGTGGGCATGCACGACGTGGTGGTGGTGGACTCCGGTGACGCCGTGCTCGTGGTCCCCAAGGACAAGAGCCAGGACGTCCGCAAGGTCGTCGAGGCCCTCAAGGCCCGGAAGCGCACCAAGCTGCTGTAGGCCTGGAGGCGACTTCGCCTCCTGTTTCACCCCACACATTTCTTCCCGGGGCTCCCTGTCGTTTCTACAGGGGGCCCTGGTTCGTTTTGCGGGGTTTGCTGGCACTCGCGGGTGTTGGAGTGTCGCGGTCCGGACGAAAGCGGGCCCCGGGCATGAGGCGCGCGGGTTGCAAGTCCATCCCGGGTCCGCCCCATTTCCGGGGCGACAGGCGGGGATGGCGATGGGCTGCAAGCGCTGCGTGGGCGAACACCGGGATGGGGAGGCGTGCCCCGTCGCTGCCCGGCCTCCGGTGTCGGGGGATTCGCTGGAGGGTCAGCGGCACGGGCCGCTGATGCTGAAGCGCCGGCTGGAGGTGGGGGCGGTGGCGTCGCTGTACCTGGCGGAGTACGTGCCCACCGGCCACCGCTTCTCCGTGAAGGTGCTGCATGCGCACCTGTCGGCCCGTCCCTCCGTGCGCGCGAGGTTCATCGCGGAGGCGCTGGCGCAGCGCAACGTCGTGCACCGCCACGTGGCGCGCGTGCTGGACGTGCGCCCCGGTCCGCAAGGACTGCCCTGCGTGCTGCAGGAGGCGCCGGAGGGTGAGTCGCTGAGCGCGATGCCCCTGCCGCTGTCGCCGGCCGAGGTGGGCGAGGTGTTGGATCAGGCGCTCGCGGGGCTGGAGGCGGCGCACGCGCGAGGGCTGGTGCATGGGGACCTCACGCTGGATTCGATGTTCATCACGCGCGACGCGAAGGGCGAGCGGCGCGTGCGGGTGCGGGACTTCGGCGCGGGCGCGGTGCGGGAAGCGGCGCTGTCGCTGGAGGAGCGCACGCAGGGCGTGACGGTGGGCTCGCCCACGTTCATGGCGCCCGAGCAGTGCGAGGGGATGAACCGGAGCACTCGCGCGGATGTGCATGCGATGGGCGTGGCGGGCTACCTGCTGGTGACGGGCCGGCTGCCGTTCGGATTGGGGCGCTCCGCGGACGTGACGCTGTTCCCGCCGCACGCCATCAATCCGAACGTGCCGCCCGCGCTGTCCACCGTGCTGCTGCGCGCGCTGGCCGCGAAGCCGGAGGAGCGGTTCGACAGCGCGTGGGCCTTCCGCGTCGCGCTTGCGGAGGCGCTGGGCCTGAAGGCGCCGGTGCGCAACGCGTTCGCGGATGCTCCCGAGGATGTGTCCGATGTGGTGGAGGTGGTCGCCACGGCGAAGGAGCCTGCCGCGAAGCACGACGCGGCGGACGACTTCGACATCGTGGAGGACGTGCCTGAATGGGGCATGGCCGCCTCGTCCGTGGGGGATGCGGCGTTGCGCGCGGCGCATGGCGTGCCGTCCAACGTCCGTCCCGGTGAGGGGGACATGCGCGCGGAGGTGGCCGCGTTCTGGGCTTCCGCCGTCGCGCTGCTGGGATCCGCCGAACCGGAGCTGCCGGCCGAGGGCTACGTGCCCAACGCGCCGGCCAAGACGATGAAGCTCGGCATCGTCAAACCGAACTCCCTCCAGACCGCCGCGCCCATCCTGCTGGTGGATCCGGCCTCGCCCCTGGATGTCACGGCGCAGCCCGCGATGAACCCCACGTCCACGCTGGGCGCCGCGGCCATCCCGTTCATGACCCTGGCGCCGTCGCTGGAGCCCGTGTCCATTCTGTCGCCTCCGCCCATTCCGCTGGTGGACGTCGTCGATGACGCCGCGCCCATTCCGCTGGTGAACGCCCTGCCGCCCCTGGAGGCCTCCGCGCCCCGCACGGACGCGCCCTCGGACCTGCGCGTGCGCCTGGGCCTCACGCCGGGCGAAGTCCTCCAGTCCGTCTCCGTGAGCGACGTCGCCCCCGAGGGTCTCTTCGCCGAGTGCCAGGGCTCACTGCCCCCGCTCGCCGCGCGGCTGACGGTGGAGGTGTCCTTCCGGGGCGAGACGGCCCTGGGCGCCTGCGACGTCGTCCGCCACGTCACCTTCGATGAGGCGCGCACCTGGAACGTGCCCGCGGGCGTCTTCGTCCACTTCTCCGACGAGTTCCCCGCGCTGGGCCGGCTGCTCTCCCGCGCCCTCATGGAGGACGCGGAGCCCGCGCCCGACGGGGAGCTTGCCCGCATGCTGTCCCGCGCGGAGGCCGTCGCCCGGGACCCCTACACGCTGCTGGGCGCGAAGCACGACGCCGACTTCGGTGACATCCACCGCCGTGCCCAGGCCGCCCTGCGCCGCCTGCTCGCCTTCCAGCACCGCCCGCTGCCCACCGTGCAGCGCCAGGCCCTGGACGCCCTGCGCGTGCGCGTGCTGGCCGCGCAGCGGATGCTCGGCGATCCGCTCTCCCGCGTGGGCTACGACGCCACCCGGGGCAACGTGAGCGGCCTTGCCCGCTGCGTCGCCGCGGGCGTCCCGGAGCCCACCATGGAGGCCCTGCGCAGCGCCTTCCTCGCCGCCCGTCCGGAGGTGGAGAAGAAGGCCCGCGCCCTCTTCACCCAGGGACATGCGTTGGAGGTCCAACGGGCCGTTCCCGCCGCGCTGGAGCGCTACGCGGAGGCCCTCAAGCTGGACCCGCTGAACACGTCCTGGCTGAAGCACTACCAGTCGCTGCTGCGGCGGGTGCTAGCAGGCTCCGGAGCCGGTGTTGGTGCCCAGGCCCCCGGGGCCATGGTCTGATGGGGGCCATCAGCCCCCGCCGGGGGTAGGTTCCGCCCTCCCAGGGGGGCCGGGCGTTCAACAGTCAGCCGGGCCCGTTCGGGTGTGTGCAGCCCCCGGGCCCGCTCGTGTAGTGTCCGACGCCTTCCGTTACGCCCTCCCGGTTCCTGTCGAGGGTGGGGACACTGCCATGAACGCGCACATCTTCCGCGAGTACGACATCCGAGGCCTGGTGGACAAGGACCTCACCATCGAGGTGGTGGAGCTCCTGGGTCTGGGCCTGGGCACCATGATCCGCCGCAAGGGCGGCACCTCCATCGTGGTGGGCCGCGACTGCCGCGAGTCCTCCACGCGCTTCCGCGACGCGCTCGCGAAGGGCCTTACCGCCACCGGCCTGGACGTCTACGACGTGGGCGTGGTGCCGACGCCGCTGACCTACTTCGCGGCGAACACGCTGCCCGTGGACGGCCTGGCGATGATCACCGGCAGCCACAACCCGAAGGAGTTCAACGGCTTCAAGATTGGCGCCGGCAAGACGACCTTCCACGGCCCTGAAATCAAGGAGCTGCGCCGCCTCATCGAGGCCAAGGACTTCGCGACCTCGAACAAGCCCGGCAAGGTGACGCCCTTCGACATCATCACGCCCTACAACCACTTCATCCGTCAGACGGTGAAGGTGGGCCGCAAGGGGATGAAGATCGTCATCGACGCGGGCAACGGCACGGGCGGCGCCATCGCGGTGCCCCTGTTCGAGAGCATGGGCTTCGACGTGGTGCCCCTGTTCTGCGAGATGGACGCGGACTTCCCCAACCACCACCCGGACCCCACGGTGGTGGAGAACCTCCAGGACCTCATCAAGAAGGTGAAGGAGGTCAAGGCGGAGGTCGGCATCGCGTACGACGGCGACAGCGACCGCATCGGCGTCATCGACGACCAGGGCAACGTGCTCTGGGGTGATCAGCTGATGGTGCTCTTCAGCCGCTACGTGCTGAAGGAGTCCCCGGGCGCGGCCATCATCGGCGAGGTGAAGTGCAGCTACACGATGTACGACGACATCGCGAAGCACGGCGGCAAGCCCATCATGTGGAAGGCGGGCCACTCGCTCATCAAGTCGAAGATGAAGGAGGAGCACGCGGAGCTGGCCGGCGAGATGAGCGGCCACATCTTCTTCAAGCACCGCTACTTCGGCTTCGACGACGCGGTGTACGCGTCCGCGCGCCTGCTGGAGATTCTGACGCACGAGAAGCAGTCCATGTCGCAGCTGCTCTCCGACGTGCCGAAGACCTTCGCCAGCCCCGAGCTGCGCTTCGACACGACGGAGGAGAAGAAGTTCGCCATGGTGAAGCGCGCCACGGAGATTCTCCGCGACGCGGGCCACAAGGTGGTGGACGTGGACGGCGTGCGCGTGACGTTCGAGGACGGCTGGGGCCTCATCCGCGCGTCGAACACGCAGCCCATCCTGGTGCTGCGCTACGAGGCCAGCACGGAGGCCCGCGTGAAGGAGATTCAAGCGCTCATCGAGAAGACGGTCGCCCAGGCGCAGAAGGAAGTCGGCGCCTGAGCCTTTCGCGCTCCACGCGAAGCACACGCACGTAAGGGAGGGAGCTGGACATGCCGACGCTGGGAATCGACCTGGGCGGGACGTTCGCCCGGGCCGCGGTGGTGGACGGGAAGGGTGAAATCCTCGCGAGCGCCAAGGTCGCGGTGCAGGACCGCAAGCCGCAGGGCGTGGTGGAGACCATCGCCCAGGCGGCGGAAGAGGCGGTGAAGCAGTCCGGTGTGAAGGTGGACGGCTGCGGCGTGGGCGCGGCGGGGCAGATCCACAAGGACACGGGCGTCATCTCCGTGGCGCCCAACCTGGGCTGGCGCGACGTGCCGCTGGCGGCGATGTTGACGAAGCGGCTGGGCTTCGACGTGAAGGTGGTGAACGACCTGTCCGCGGCGGCGTGGGGCGAGCTGCACGCGGGCGCGGGTCGTGGCGCCCAGGACATCCTGGTGGTGTTCGTGGGCTCCGGCGTGGGCAGCGCCATCATCGCGGATGGGCGGCTGGTGCAGGGCGGCGGCGGCGTGGCGGGCGAGCTGGGCCACATCAAGGTGGTGCCCGGCGGCCGGCTGTGCGGCTGCGGTGAGCACGGCTGCCTGGAGGCGTACGCGGGCGGCCACAACCTCATCGCGCAGACGAAGGAGCTGCTGGCGTCCGGCGGCTCGCCCGTGCTGGAGCAGCTGACCAACGGCGACCCGTACACCATCACCCCGGTGACGCTGGAGACGGCGGCGGAGGCGGGTGACGCGAAGGCCAGGGAGATCCACGCCCGTGCGGCGCAATTCCTGGCGGTCGCGGTGGCCAACTACGTGACGGTGCTCAACCCGTCGCGTCTGGTGCTGGGCGGCGGCGTGCTGACGCACTGCCCGGGCATCAAGCGGCTGGTGCTGGACGGCGTGCAGCAGTGGGCGTCTCGCGTGTCGCGCGAGGGCCTGCTCATCGCCGACGCGGAGCTGGGCGACGACAGCGGCATCATCGGCGCGGCGCTGCTGGTGAAGTGAGGCTTCTGGCGCGGGTGGAGCCTGCTCCCCCGCGCCATGCAGGTCCCGTCAGGGCGCTCGCGGCGCGAAGCCGCTGCCATGCGATGCGGCTTGCGCCACGCATGGCTGTTCCGCGGCGGGAAGGACGCCGGAGCGCTACGGCTGCTTCGGCGCTGGCGCCGCGCTCGCGAAGACGAGCTTCGCGATGCGCCCCTCTTCACCCACGGCCCAGGCGGTGTCCTGCTTGCGCGGCGGCGTGGACACGGCGTGGAAGCCGGTGGAGTCCAGCGGCTCCCAAGTCCTGCCCGTGTCCTTCGACACGTCCGAGCCCGTGGGCCCCACGGTGATGAGCCACATCTTCTTCTCGGGCGTGAACGGGGCCACGCAGGAGCGATAGCCCCCGGGCGGCGTGCCCGGCACGGTCCACTTGCGCTTGCCCGCGTCCATCGTGAGCGCCGCGTTGCCGGTGGCCACCTCCGGCTGCTTGTAGTTGCCGCCCACCGCGACGCCCGCCATGGAGCTCCAGAAGTAGAGCGAGAACACGCCCGCGCCTTCACCCGTGGCCAGCGGCGTGGGCGCGATGCCCCAGGTCTTGCCCCGGTCCGCCGAGTGCAGCACGCGCGCGATGGTGCCCCCCAGCCCGAACCAGACGTGGGACTTGCCGTACACCGCGATGCTCGTGCCGCTGGCGGCGAAGCCCGCTTCACCCTCGAGCGCGGCCGGCAGTGCCCCTTGCGGCACGGGCTTCCACGTCGCGCCACCGTCCTCCGTGGTGATGACGACGAAGTGCCTTTCCACCGGGTCGCTGAACGCGATGCCGTGCTGTTCGTCCCAGAAGGCCATGCCGTTGAAGAAGGCCCCGGGCACGGTGTTGGTGAACTGGAGCGTCCAGTGCGCGCCGCCGTCCGTCGTCTTGTAGATGCGCGACTTGTCGCCCGCGCCAATGGACAGCACGTAGGCGGTGCGGTCGCTGAAGGCATCCACGTCGCGGAAGTCCAACCCGTCCGCATCCGGCACGGGGGCTCGCGTCCACGTCTTTCCACCATCCGTGGTGCGCACGACGGTGCCCTTGTCGCCGCTGGCCCACGCGACGCGGCTGTCCACCGCGCTCACGCCGCGCAGCCGCGCCGTCGTCCCGCTCGCCTGCGGCTCCCACTTCATGTCCGCGCTCCCCAGCACCAGCCACGTCGCCAGCCACACCGCTCCCATCGTCATGCGCCGCTGCCTCCCGCGTGTTCGTCCGCGATGGAGGGACGCTAACTCAGCGCCGCTCGGCGGTGCTCGCGGCGTCGGGCAGCGAGGTGTCCTCGTGGACGAAGGCGATGCGGCACTTGTCCAGGTCGGGGCCGCAGGCTCGGTCCAGGTCGCCGCGCGTGTCGCAGCCCGGGCGCTCCTCGCAGGTGTCCGGCAGGAAGGCCCAGACGAACTGGAGCACGTTGCCGCCACGGCCCTCCGGCAGCGCGTTGAGGAAGTCCTGCTTCCGGTCCTCGAACAGGTGCGCCAGTCGCACGGTCTTGTCCTCCAGCTTCACGTTCCGCGCATCCCCCACGTACTGGCGGCTGGCGTCGTTGAGCTGGGCGTCCAGGAACTCCGGCTGATAGGGGGCGCCGTCCAGCCGGGGCCCGCCGCGCGTCCCCCGGAAGAGGGCGAAGTGCACGCGCGGGTCGGCGTACTCGCCCAGGAGGATGCGCTGCTCCAGGGCGTACAGCGTCAGCCGCTCGCCGCCCACCGGCCACGTGCGGCCCCAGTAGAATCGGCCGAACCAGGAGGCATCCACCCCGTTCGGGTAGCGCTCCACGAGCTGCATGAGCACCAGCGCGTTGTACGCGTTGATCCAGTACGCCAGCCCGTCCTCGGGCGACGGGAAGAGCTCCGGCTTCCGGTGTGGCGACACCGCCGCGAGCGACGCGACGAAGCGCTCCAGCACCGCGCGGTCACGCCGGAGGCCCTCGAAGTCCAGGTCCCCGCTGGGGCGCACGTGGCTCAGCGCCTGCGCATAGTCCGTGTAGCTGAAGGGCCCTGCTGCTGGGGGCACCGGCGCCGGCAGGAAGCCGCGCACGTACAGCCACGCCCCCGTGGCGAGCGCCACCAGCACGGCCATGGTCGCCACGGCGAACCAGCGCGCACGGCGGCGGGGAGGGACGGGAGCTTTCACGGCCGGGCAGTCTATGCCACCCGCGAGGCCGGCCTCCCACACCTTCAGGTCTTCGTGCGACCCACCGGGGTCCACCGCGACAGCCCGCTATACTGCTGGCGCCATGGAGCCTACCCCCGACGTCGTCAGGCATTTCCATCCGGTGCTCCCCTCCCGTCAGCTCCGCCGCCAGCCCGTCCGGGTGGAGCTTGCGGGCCACGCCTACGCGCTCTTCCGGGACGCCTCCGGCAAGGCCGCGGCGCTGTCGGACGCGTGTCCGCACCGCTTCGCGCCGCTGTCGAAGGGCCTCGTGACGAAGGAGGGCCAGCTCCAGTGCCCGTACCATGGCTGGCGCTTCGACTCGAAAGGCCACGGCACCAACCCCAGCCAGCCGGAGCTGCGCCACTGCGAGGCGAAGAGCTTCCAGGTGGTGGAGCGCCACGGCTACCTCTGGCTCGCGCACGCGGACACGCCCGAGTCCGCGATGCCGGAGCTCGCCAGCGGTGACTACGTCTTCGGCGGGACGTTCTCCACGCTGTTCCAGGCGCCGCTGCACGTGGCGCTCGACAACTTCAGCGAGGACGAGCACACGCCCTTCGTCCACACCCGGCTGGGGTGGAGCGGCTCGCAGGCGGGCGCGGTGGAGTTCGAGGCGCACAACCACGACGACCACACGGAGGTGCACTACCGCGCCCCTCAGCGGCCCGCGCCCATCATGCGCCTGCTCGCGGTGGGCAAGGGGGACTTCTTCCTCAATGACTGGGTGACGCGCTTCGACCCGGTGCGCAGCGTCTACACCGTCAGTTGGATCCAGCCCTCGGGAGCGCCGCGCCCCTTCATCACGCAGGCGCATATCTTCTTCGTGCCGGAGACGGCGCGCACCACGCGCCTGCACGTCTTCTCCTTCCTGCGCACGACGGTGCCCGCGCTGAGGCCCCTGCTGCCGGTGGCGGCGAAGGCCGCGCTGGGGCTCACCTGGTGGGAGGTGCGCGATGACGCGCGCTTCATCTCCACCGTCGCGGACACGCCCTACAGCCACAAGGGCATGCGGCTGGACAAGTACGACAAGCCGCTCGTGCACCAGCGCAAGCTCATGGAGCGCATCTACTACGCGCACCCGCCTGAACCGGCGCTGCCCCAGGTCCGCGACGCCACCGGCACCTGAACGACAGGGCAGCCGTGGCATCGCGAGGACCGATGGGACACGCGGGTCCTCAGTGCATCGGCGCGGGCTCTTCGTATGAGGGCACCGTCTCACCGGTGCGGGCTTCGTAGGCGTTGCAGCCGCTGTTGCCGGAGACCACGAGCGCGAACTGCTGGAGCTCCGGCTGATTGCAGCTCTGCGTCGCGTCTTCGCTCGGCTCGTCGCTGTTGCCCGCGAAGAACCGACAGTTCTTGCAGTTGCCCCAGGATTCATCCGCCATGGTTCCCTCCTCGTGGAACGGGTCCTACAGAGGAGGGTGGGGCCGGTGATGGACCCCCACAACGAAGCACCTGCTTCCCGCCCGGGAGGGCAGGGGACCCGGCGCCCTGAAGCGGGCGCCGGGAATGGCACGTCACACCGCGCCTACTGCTGGGGCGCGGGCTGCTGCGGAGCCGGCTGCTCCTGCGCGGGCTGCTCGGACTTCGGCGCGCCCGCGCCAGGCTGCGCACCCAGGGCGGCCGCGTCCTTCTTCACCGAACCGGACTCGAAGGAGCCCAGCGAGTTGAGCAGGCGCAGCGCGGCGAGAGAGGCCTGGAGGCGCTCGGACACGAAGCCCACTTCCGCGTTGGTGAGCGCGGTGTTGGCGTCCGCGACTTCCAGGTAGGTGGCGACGCCCGCCTTGAAGCTCACGTCCGTCAGGCGGTTGGACTCGCGCGCCAGCTCCAGGGCCTCCTCGGCCTTGGAGCGGTTGGCCAGCGCGTTCTCCAGGTCCAGCTTGGAGCGACGCACCTCTTCCTTCACGCGGGCCTGCGCCAGCACCTGGGTGACGGTGGCTTCACGCACGCGCGACGACGCCTCGGAGAGGTTCGCCTCACGCAGGCCGCCGTCGAACAGCGTCCAGCTGGCGCCGAAGGTGATGGCCCAGGTCTCGTTCTGGCCGGTGAAGCCCGCCGCGTTCGCGATGCGGTAGGCGCCCGTCACGCCCAGCGTGGGCAGGTAGCTCAGGATGACGCCCGTCTTGTTGATGCGGCTGAGCTTCAGGCCCACTTCCGCGGCCTGCACGTCCGAGCGCTCCTGGATGGCCTGGTTGACCAGGTCGTCCGGCGACGCCTGCGCGGGCACCGTCGGCTCCGGCGGCGGGGCCAGGTCGAACTCCGGCTCGCGCTGGATGAGCGTGCCCAGCGCCAGCTTCAGGCCCGCGAGCGCGTTCTTCGCGCGCACCAGGTCCTGCTCCGCGCGCGAACGGTCCAGCTGGGCGCGCAGCAGCGCCACGCGCGTCACCGTGCCCGCGTCGAACCGGGCCTGGGTGTCCTTCTCCCGCGCCTGGTTCAGCTCCAGGAGCCGCTCCTGCGCGCGCAGGGCTTCCTGCTGCGCCGCGGCGCCGTAGTACGCCTGCGCCACGCCGAAGAGCACCTGCCGGCGCGCCGTCTGCGTGTTGAGCTCCGCCAGTTGCACGGACTTGTAGGAGGCCGCGATGCCCGCCCACAGCTGCGGCGCGATGATGGCCTGCCGCGCCTCCAGCTGCGCACCCTTCTGGATGAGCGGCTGGATGGTGATGTCCACCGGGGCGATAGGGCCTGCCGGGATGATGGCCGCCACGTTGTTGCGCGTGATGGAGGCCCCAGCGGTGATGGTGGGCAGGTAGCCCGACCAGGCCTTGCGCGTCGCGAGCGATGCCTGCTCGAAGCGCTCCTGGGCGATTTTCAAATCGAGGTTCTGCTGGCGGGCGGACTCCAGTGCCTCATCCAGCGTCAGTACGGGCGCCGCTGCCAGGGTGGCCGACAGGGACAGCGCCAGAAAGGTACTCATACCGCTTCGACCTCCTCACCGACCCGCGGGAGCGCGAGGCGGATCCGTCCAATGGACGACTGCGTTGCGTCCTCTACCCGACCCCAGAGCCTCGTGAAAGTACTCCGCACTGTCGGATGTTGGAATATGCGGAATGTAGTAGCGGTCAATGGTTGATGATGTCAATTGTTTATGTACGTCCGATGACTTAACGTAACTTCACTATGAACGGCTTCAGCGACGGTCCAAGCGAGCAGGTGATGCGCCGGTCGACGGCCACCACCGACCTGTCGGAGGGTAGGAGTGGGCTGCCGGAGCAGGCGTGGACGCTCCTCTTCGAGCTGCTCCACACGCACATGCGCAACTTCCCCGCGCTGGCGGCGGAGTTCGACCTGTCTCCCGTGCAGGCGCACGTGTTGAGGCAGCTGGGCGAGGGAGCGCTCGCCATGAGCACGCTCGCCAACTACCTGTCGTGTGACGCGTCCAACGTGACGGGGCTGGTGGACCGGCTGGAGGCGCGCGGGCTGGTGGAGCGCAAGAGCAGCGAGCAGGACCGCCGCGTGAAGATGCTGGTGCTGACGGAGGCCGGCGCGGAGCTGCGCGGCCGGCTGATGGCGCGGCTGAGCTCGCCGCCGCCCCTCATCGCCGCGATGCCGGACGAGGACCTGGCGGCGCTGCGCGACATCATGCGCCGCGCGCTGAAGACGCAGTAGGCGCATCGCCCCGGAGCCACGGCTCAGGCCGAAGCTTCCGGGGCGCGCGTCTTCAGTCCAGCAGGAACGTGTACGAGTACTTCATCTCCGTGGCCACCGCTTCGCCGCCCTTGATGGCGGGCTTGAAGCGGAAGCGGCGGATGGCGTCACGCGCGGCCTCGTTGAGGCCGTAGCCGGGCCCGGAGATGACCTTCACGTTGCTCACCTTGCCCTCCGCGTCGATGGTGATGGAGAGCGTGACGGTGCCCTCGATGCCCGCGCGGCGCGCCTCGTCCGGGTAGGGAATCTTCACCTCGGACGCGACGGAGGGCTCCGTGTCCACCTGGTACACGGGCACGTACTTGGGCGCGGAGTAGCCCTTCACGTCCTGGGGCGCCTTCGCGGTGCCGTTGGCCTTGCCGTAGGCGGTGTTGCCCACGGGCGCGGCGAAGGAGCCCGCGCTGGTGGTGGACGACATGGTCATGCCCACCACCAACGGCGGCGGCTTGGCGGACGGCTCCGGCGGCGGCGTGTCATTGGGAGGCGGCGGGGCCTCCGTCGGGGGCGGCGGCTTGGGTGCCTCCGCGACCTTGATGGGCGGCGGCTTCACCTTCACCTTCGGGGGAGGCGGAGGCTTGGGCTCCTCCGGCTTCTCCTCAGGAGGCGGCGGGGGCGGGGGCTTCTGCACCTCCACCATGACCAGCTCCACCGGCTTCTGGATGGACGCGAGCTTGCGGCCCTCCAGGGTGGAGAGAAGACCGAAGCCGACTCCGTGCAGCGCGAGCGACACGAGGACGAACACGAGCAGGAACCGCGTGGAGCGGTCGCGCTGGGGCAGGGAAGAGGATTCGAGGACCGCCTGGCTCATCGTTGCGAAGCCTCGTCAGGGCGTGGCGGGCGCGGTCCGGGCAGGGCCAGCGTCCTTCTCGATGTTGAGGGCGAACTTCGCGATGCCCTGGCCCTTCACCACGTCGATGAGGCGCATCACGCGGCCGTAGGCGAGCGTCTGGTCCGCGCTGATGATGGCGCGCGTGTCCTTGTCCTTGGCCACGGCCTCCGTCACGCGGCGGGACAGGTCGGCTTCCGTCACCTCCGCGCCGTCGAAGTAGAGCTTGCCCTCCTTGTCGAGGACGACGTTCACCAGGCCCTGCACCGTCTCACCGCCATTGGCGGCGCGGGGCAGGTCCACCTCCACCGTCTCGCGGACGATGAAGTTGGCGGTGACCATGAAGATGATGAGCAGCACCAGCACCACGTCCACCAGCGGGGTGACGTTGATGCCTGAGATTTCCTCGTCGCTGTCGTTCGCGCCGCCGGCCATGGGCTAGTTGCCCCCCGCGGCGCCCGGCTTGCGCGCCTTCATGGCGCCCACGAGCGCGTGGCCCAGGGCGGTGGTGCGGCTGGTGAGCGTCTTCAGCTGGCGGTTGAAGATGTTGAAGGCGACCACGGCGGGGATGGCGACGGCGAGGCCCACGGCGGTGGCGACGAGCGCCTCCGAGATGCCGGCCATCACCGTCTGCTGCATGGCGCCGCCCTTGGCGTTCATGGCGCCCAGGTCGTTGAAGGCCTTGATGATGCCGAGCACCGTGCCGAACAGGCCGATGAACGGGGCGTTGTTGCCCAGCGTGCCCAGGATGGACAGGCCGCGCTCGTACTGGGGGCGCTCGCGGGCGACGGTGGACGCGATGACCTGCTCCACGGTGTCGGGGCCCTGCTGCGCGGAGGCCAGGGCCTCGCGGATGACGGAGGCCTCCATGCCCTTCTGGTTCTTCACTTCACCGGCCACGGCGTCGAACTCGCCGCGCGCCAGGCGCACCGCCAGGGCCTCTGAGTTGGCCAGCCGGTGGCGCGAGAAGTAGACGGCGCGCTCCAGCATCACCGCGATGGAGATGATGGACAGCGACACGAGCAGCCAGAGCACCCACTCGGCGCTGCCCAACGTCACCCCGAGCAGCTTGCTGCTCAACCATCCGAGTTCGGGTTGGGCCGCCTGGGCCAGGAGGAAGAAGGACGTCATGTGGGGAAAGCCCGGTTCAAGAGTGGGACCGCGTTAACGCGCGGCGCAGTCTCTTGTTCCCCCCAACTTAAAAGTCAAATGGAACGGGGTGGAGTTCACCCCGCTGTCGCGCGCCACTGGACGGGCGCGGCGAAACCAGGGCGCGGATGTCATATCCCAGGCACCAGGCGGGACGGGCGTCGGAGCGCCTGCCCGCCGGGTGGATGAGCGCGTTTTCAGGGTCGGCGGTTGGGGCTGGTGGTCTGCGCGGGATCGCGCTCCACGACGGGGCCGAGGATGGAGTCGATGCGGCGCAGGAGCTCCGCGTCGAGCTTCACACCAGTGGCCTTCACGTTGTCGAGCACCTGCTCCGGCTTGGACGCGCCGATGATGGCGGAGGAGACGCTCTTGTTCTGGAGCACCCAGGCGATGGAGAGCTGCGCCATGGACAGGCCTGCCTCCTGGGCCAGCGGCTTGAGCTGCTGGACGCGGGTGAGCACGTCGTCGGTCATGAAGCTGGTCATGAACTGCGAGCCCGGGGTGGCGGCGCGGGAGTCCGCGGGCGGGGGCTTGCCGGGGAGGTACTTGCCGCTGAGCACGCCCTTGGCCATCGGGGACCAGACGATTTGCCCCAGGCCTTCGGCGTCGGAGGTGGGGATGACCTTGGACTCGATGACCCGCCAGAGCATGGAGTACTGGGGCTGGTTGGAGATGAAGGGCACGCGCAGTTCGCGGGCGAGCTTCGCGCCGGCGGAAATCTGCTCGGCGGTCCATTCGGAGACGCCGATGTAGAGGGCCTTGCCCTGGCGGACGATGTCCGCGAACGCGAGCATGGTCTCCTCGAGCGGCGTCTCCGCGTCGAAGCGGTGGGCCTGGTAGAGGTCCACGTAGTCCGTCTGGAGGCGGCGCAGGGAGCCGTGGATGGACTCGATGATGTGCTTGCGCGACAGGCCGCGGTCATTCTGGCCAGGGCCGGTGGGCCAGTAGACCTTGGTGAACAGCTCATAGCCTTCACGGCGCTGGCCCTTGAGGGCGCGGCCGAGCACGGCCTCGGCCTTGGTGCCGGCGTAGACGTCGGCGGTGTCGAAGGTGGTGATGCCCGTGTCGAGCGCGGCCTTCACACACGCGATGGCGGCGTCCTCCTCCACCTGGGAGCCGTGGGTGAGCCAGTTGCCGAAGGAGATTTCGCTGACCTTCAGACCGCTGCGACCAAGGAATCGGAAGTTCATAGGGGGCGGCACACTAACCGCCGCCTTTGGAGGTCCGCTCGGGTTTCGCGGTTTCTCGACAGCTGGAGTCGGACGGGCGACCGTCCACGGCGGGATTCGACCGTTCCCGGGCGTCGCTTGTGAACGGTGGGCCGGGTGTCCGACACTGGCTTCCACGCATGGCCGCCAGTGACGAACGCCGCTTCCAGTCTCTCGTGCTCGCGCCCATCCGGCGCGTGCAGCGGCGGCTCAACGTCGTCGCCTGGAGCAGCGCGGGCATCGCTCCTCTTTGGGCCATGGCCACCGCTTGCGTGCTGTCACGGTTGCTGCTGCGTGACCTGGCTGTCTGGGCCGTGCCTCCGCTCGTCATCGCGGGGCTGGCGTGGTGGTTCGTTCGTGCCCGTTCGCGCGGCGTGTCGCTGGAGTACGCGGCGGTGCTCGCGGACCGCTCCGCCAATGCCGGGGGCCTGTTGCTCACGCGGCTGGAGCGTCCCGTTGGCGAGTGGGAGTTGAGCCTCAACCAGTTCGCCCAGCAGGTGAAGCCTCCGGAGGTTCCCTGGGGCCGGCCCGTGGGTGCGCTCCTGAGCGCGCTCCTGTTCCTCGCCGTGGGGTTCCTCGTTCCGCTTCCGGCGTTGCGCACGTCGAACATCAACGCCGCCGCCGCGACCCAGGTCGCCGCCGTGCAGGCGCAGGCCGAGGCTTTGGCCCGTGAGGAGCCCCTGGGCCCCGATGTCGAGGAGGAGCTGCGCCGGTTGTCGGAAGAAGTCGCGCAGGGCCGCTTCGACTCCGCGGATTGGGAAGCCGCGGATGCTTTGGAGCAACGGCTCGCCGAGCGCGCATCCGAGGCCGCCGCCGAGCTCAACCGCGCCTCCGAGGCCGCCGCTGAACTGGAGGACGCGCTCGCCGCCGCTGGCGGTGCCGAGGCCGCCACCCGTGAGCGCGAGTCGTTGGAGCAGGCACTGATGGCGCTCGATGCGCGTGCCAGCGGGACCTCGGAGGACGACGCCACCGGTGAGCAGGCGGCTTCCGCGTCCGAGCAGAACTCCCAGGGCCAGGGTGCCGGTGAACAGGATGGCGAGCAGCAGGGCTCGCAGGCGCAGGGCACGGGGGAACAGGGCGGCGACAAGCAGGGCTCACAGCAGCAGGGCTCCAGCGACCCGTCGGCCCGCGAGGCCCAGGCCCGTGCTTCCGCTCGCGCCCAGGCCTCTGGCTCTCCGGATCAGATCGCTGACCTGCGCCGCACACTGGAGCGGCGGCAGCAGTCCCTGGCCCAGCGCTTCGGAGAGGAAAACGCCTCACAAAGGAACCGCGGCGCCCAGGCCCGGCGTCCCACCCGGCGTCAGCAGTCCGGACAGGGACAGAAGGGCCAGGGCCAGAAGGGGCAGGGCCAGGGTCAGGAGGGGCAGGGCGAAGGTGACGGTGAAGAGGGCGACGGCGAGGGCCAGCAGGGCAGTCAGCACGCGAGCCGGAACACGCGGCAGGGCAAGGGTGAGGGCGCGGGCGTGAGCCGGGGCGGAGAGAGCCAGCCGGTCGTCTTCGGCGGCGAGGCGGAGATGGATCCGAACCGGCTCGCGTTCCAGCCGCTGCCGGATGGCAATGGCGGCGATGCGGAAGAGTTGTGGGGCCTTCGCGCAGCGGATCCGCAGGCCCGCACGGGGCAGGCGGGGCCGTCCAGCGCGAAGGGCACGGGCGCGAAGGGCGATGCGACGGCGGGACCGACCTCCGGTCCGCTGCTGCCTCGCAACCGCGACCTGGTGAAGCGGTACTTCGGTGGTCCGTAGTCCAGAAGGGGGAAACGACGTGGCAGCGGAGCTTCTGAGTCCCGCCGAAGCGCAGGGCGCGGCGGACGTGGCGTCCCGGCTCAAGTCCGGGCTCAACCAGGTGATGCTCGACCAGGAGACGGTCGTCGAGCAGGTCGTGACAGCGGTGCTCGCCCGGGGCCACGTGCTCCTGGAGGGCCTGCCCGGCCTGGGCAAGACGGAGCTGTGCAAGGCCCTGGCGCGGCTGCTGGCGCTGCCCTTCCGCCGCATCCAGTTCACTCCCGACCTGCTGCCCGGCGACATCACCGGCACCTACGTGCTGGAGGGCGAATCGCGCCGCGACTTCGTCTTCCGCGAGGGCCCCCTCTTCGCGAGCCTCGTGCTCGCGGACGAAATCAACCGCTCCAGCCCCAAGACGCAGTCCGCGTTGCTGGAGGCCATGCAGGAGCGGTCGGTGACGGTGCTGGGCCAGACGCGGCCCCTGCCCGACCCCTTCTTCGTGCTCGCCACGCAGAACCCCATCGAGCTCGAAGGCACGTACCCGCTGCCCGAAGCGCAGCTGGACCGCTTCCTCTTCCGCATCCTCGTGCCGCCCGTGGGCGCCAAGACGCTGCGCACGCTGCTCACCACGCGCGTGCGCGGCGCGCCTCCCGCGCAGGAGCCGGTGCTGGACGCCGAAGGCCTGTCGCGCCTGTTCGCCGCCGTGGACCGCGTGCACCTGCCCGGCCCGGTGGCGGACTTCATCGGCCGGCTGGTGGAGGCGTCCGACCCACGCCAGCCCTCCGCTCCGGAACCCGTGCGCCGCTTCGTGCGCTTCGGCGCGAGCCCTCGCGCGGCGCTGGCCCTGGCCGCCGCGGGCCGTGCTCGCGCGCTGCTCGAAGGCCGGCCCAACGTGGGCTTCGACGACGTGGTGGCCGCCGCGCCCGCCGCCCTCAACCACCGCCTGGTGTTGGCCTACGAGGCGTCGCTGGAGAAGGTGACCGCGCCGGACGTGGTGCGCGAGCTGCTCAAGGCCACGCCCGAGGTGCCCCGTGGCTAGCCGCGCGCACCTGACCTTCGCCGTGCTCATGGGAGCCATGCTCTGGACGGGCTTGCCGGGCGTTCCCGGCGGGACGGCGGCGTTCGCGACCAGCCCTCCAAAGGCGGTGGAGGCGCGGGAAGAGGAGTCCCAAGCCAGCGGCTACCGCGAGGTGGTGGAGACGACGGAGAACCTCCCCACCGAGGGCGACCTCAAGGCCAGCGTGCGCGTCGTCACGCTCGTGCCGAACCGGGGCTACACGCCCATCCAGGTGACGGTGCACAACAACGGCGGCCAGCCGCGCCCGGTGCGTCTGTCCATCTATTCGCAGGGGCGCGTCATGGAGCGCTCGCTGGAGCTGGGCCCCCGCGAGCGCACCGTCACGTGGTTGCTGATGCCCGCGGACCTGCAGTCGGGCACCCTCAACCTGGACTCGCCCGGGATGGCCACCGCGTCCCGAGGCTTCTACCTGGACAGTTACAGGGGAGCCCGCGTGATGGTGCTGGGCGACGTGAAGTCCTTCGAGGTGGCGACCGGCCTGAGCCGCGCGCCGGAGAACAATGAGCCGCTTGTCGCCACGCGCTTCGTGGATCCGCGCACCGCGCCGCGCGAGCTGGCGGCCTACTCGGGCTACGACGCGGTGCTGGTGGCGGTGCCGGCGGACCAGGTGCCCGACGACGTCTGGGCGGTGCTGGAGACGTTCGCCGTGACCGGCGGAAAGCTGGTGCTCGACCAGCCCCCCGCGAATCCGCGCCTGCGCTTCCCGCTGCTCCAGGATGAGAAGGCGGAGCTGTCACCCTACGGCTTCGGCTCCGTGCGCCAGTTCCGCGACTGCCGGAAGCAGCCGCCGGGCTGCGGCTTCCGACTCTGGGAGGACACGGAGCGGTCGCCGGCCGTGGTGGAGCCCGCGGGCCCGCCGCCCCGTTGGGAGCGCCACGACCTGCTCAGCGATGGGCGCCTGCCGCTGCTGTCGAGCGCCCGCGCGCCCGTGGGCCGCTTCCTGCTGCTCATCTTCCTCTTCGTGCTCGCGGTGGGACCTGGTGGGTGGATGCTCGCGCGGCGCAAGGGACCGCTCGCGGTGCTCATCGCCGTGCCCACGTTGGCGGTCCTCACGAGCCTGGGGCTGGTGGCGTGGTCCGTGCTGGTGGATGGCTTCAGCGTGCACGCCGCGCGCTACAGCCTCACGCTGCTGGACCGCGAGCGGTCCCGCGCGGTGACGGTGGGCCTCAACGCCTGGTACGCGAACCTCGCGGAAGAGAGCGTGCGCATGCCCGCCTCCAGCGTGCTGCTGGCCCCGGCGTCCTCGACGGGCCCGGAGGATCCGCCGCGTTTCCTGGACTGGACGAACGGGCTGGTGGTGAAGAACAGCTTCCTGCCCTCGCGCAGCTACCGCGAGTGGGGCGAGGTCGCCGTGGTTCCCTCTCGCGCGCGGCTGACGGCGCACAAGACCGACGGCGGCGTGCAGGTGCAGAACGCGCTGGGCGCTCCCCTGATGGGCGGCACGTTGAAGCTGGACGGCCAGCTCTATGTCCTGCCGGAGCTGGCGGACGGCGCGGAGGGGCTGGCCCCGCCGGAGGAGGCAGAGGCCGGGGAGGTGGACCTGCTGGGCCTGGAGCACGAGCCACGCATGCGCTTCCAGGACGCGGTGGCGCCCCTGATTCAGGAACTGGAGGACGGCGCGTTCGTGGCGCGGCTGGGCGGGCGTGGCTTCACGCCCACTGCGGCGCTGGACGTGGAGCTGGATGCCGCGCTGCACGTGGTGCGCGGTCAGGTCGAGGAGGCACGACGATGAGCCTGCTGGAGGTGAAGGGGCTGCGGCGCGACTACGGCGCGCTGCGCGCGGTGGACGACGTGTCGTTCACGCTGGAGGCTGGCGGCATCCTGGGCTTCATCGGGCCCAACGGCGCGGGCAAGAGCACCACGCTGCGCATCCTGGCCACGCTGGACGTGCCCACCGCGGGCACGGTGCTGCTGGACGGCACGTCACTGGTGGACGCGCCGGACCGGGCCCGGCCGCTGCTGGGCTACATGCCGGACCGCTACGGCACCTACGACGACGTCACCGTGAGGGAGTTCCTGGACTTCTTCGCACGCGCGTACGGACTGAAGGGCGCGCAGCGCAAGCAGCGGGTGGACTCGGTGATGGAGTTCACGGGGCTGGGGCCGCTCTCGCACAAGCTCACCACGGAGCTGTCCAAGGGCATGCGCCAGCGCGTGGCCCTGGGGCGCACGCTGCTCCATGACCCTCGGCTGCTGCTGCTGGACGAGCCTGCGGACGGGTTGGATCCGCGTGCGCGCATCGAGCTGCGGGAACTGCTGCGCGCGCTGGCGGATCAGGGCAAGGCGGTCATCATCTCCAGCCACATCCTCACGGAGCTGGCGGAGATCTGCGACAGCTGCGTCATCATCGAGCAGGGGCGCCTGCTGGCCCAGGGCAAGGTGGAGGACCTGCTGCGCCAGAGCGCGGGCCCGTCCCGAGTGCTGGAGTTGACGGTGCGGCTGGCGGCGCAGGGCGACGAGGCCGAGGCGCTGTGGTCTCGCACGGAGCGCACGCTGCTGGAGCAGCCGCGCGTGAAGGACGTGGCTCGCGAGGGCGGCGCGCTGCGCGTGCGGCTGGAGCTGGAGGCGGACGCGGGGCCGGCGCAGACGGAAGCGGCCGCGGCGGCGCTGCTCGCGGCGCTGGTGTCGCAGGGGTTGCCGGTGTGCGCGTTCAGCCCGCGCGAGCGCAATCTCGAGGACGCGTTCATGACGGTGACGAAGGGGAGGGTGGCGTGAGCACGCAAGCAAGTCCCGCGTCGGGCGCGGCCGAGTCCGCCCCCTCGCCGGGTGTTCCCGCCGCGGTGTCCGACCGTTGGGAGAAGTGGGGCGACCGGCTCAACCCGCTGGTGGTGAAGGAGGTGCGGCAGGGGCTGCGCACGCGCGTCTTCTGGGTGAGCTTCGGGCTGCTGCTCGCGGCGTGCCTGGTGCTGTCGCTCATCGCGTTCGCGAACACGCACGACAGCACGTACACGCGCGAGGGGCGGTCGTACTTCTTCTCCTTCTTCGTGTGCCTGGCGCTGGTGCACTTCGGCCTCATCCCCTTCAACGCGTACCGCTCCCTGGCGCGCGAGCGCGAGGACGAGACGTGGTCGCTGCTCCTGCTCACGGGGCTGGGACCCCGGCGCATCCTGCGCGGCAAGGTGGCGTCCTTCCTGGTGCAGGCGGTGCTGTACGCGTCGGCGGTGGGGCCGTTCCTGCTGTTCAGCTACTTCCTCAACGGCATCGACCTGCCCACCATCCTGATGGTGCTGATGTTGGGCGGGGCGTGGATGGTGTTCCTCACGCTCGTGTCGGTGTGCGCGGCGACGGTGGCGGACAGCCGGATGGGGCGGGCCGCGGTGCGGTTCGCGCTGGTGGCCGTGCTGGTGGTGACGTTCTTCCAGGCGCTGACGTTCACCTTCGTGGTGACGAACGAGCGTGGCAGCGGGTTCTCGTTCGACAGGAACTTCTTCCTGGGGCTGGGCGCGGCGTTCTGGCTCCTCGTGTCGGACGGGTGGCTGGTGTTCGAGACGGCGGTGGCGCGGCTGTCGCTCGTGACGGAGAACTACACGCGCCATCCCCGGCGGGCGTTGGTGGTGCAGGTGTTCCTGACGTTCGTGGGGATGACGGCGGTGTGGTGGCTCATGGACCGGGATGACGACATCCCCGGGGTGATGGGCATCCTCGGAGGGCTGCACCTCATCTTCGCCACCCTCTTCATGGCGACGGATGTGGACGGGCAGTCGCGGCCGCTGCGCGCGGGCACTCGGGCGTGGACGCTGTTCAGGCCTGGGGCGCTGCGCGGCTTCCGGCTGTCGGTGCTGCTGCTCGTGGGGTGGGCGGTGGGGTGCGGGGTGTTGCTGTGGCTGTCGGATGGCTCGACGAGCAGCCTGCGGATGGGGATGTCGCAGGCGGCGCTGGCGCTCTACGGGGTGCTGTACCTGTCGGTGGCGCTGCTGTTGGGGCGGATGCCGCGCTCGGGGCGGTTCGCGTCGCCGGTGTCGGTGCGGTTGCTCTACGTCCTGGTGGGAATCCTGGGGGCCGGCGTGCCGCCGTTGCTGGCGGTGTTCCTGAACCTGGCGGGGCGCGATGAGTTGCTCAACCTGCTCAACCCGATCCTGGGGACGCTGAACTTCGGCAAGTACGACTACAGCGACCCGAGCGGTCTCAAGATGCCGCCGGAGCTGCTCCTGTGCGTGGCGCTGGTGGCGGTCCTGGCGGCGTTCGCCGCGGATCGGGTGCTCGCTGACCGCGAGCGGCGGGCCCACCAGCAGTGAGCACGATGTTGGATGAGGCGGAGGTGGCGCGCCTGGCGCCAGGGCTGAGCCTGGCGCTGCCGCGCCTGCCGCAACGGGGACGGGTGGGCGAGGTGCGCGCCACGTCCGCGGGCAGCGCGATGGAGCTGCACGACTTCCGCGCGTACCAGCCGGGGGATGACCTGCGGCAGCTGGACTGGAACGCGGTGGCGCGCACGGGGGAGCTGGTGCTGCGCGTGCGCCAGGACGAGGTGTCGCCGCGCGTGGAGGTGCTGCTGGACGGTTCGCGCAGCATGGGGCTGTCGCCGCGCAAGGCGGCGGGGGCGCGGGAGGTGGCGCTGCTGACGGTGGAGGTGGGCGGGCGGCAGGGGCTGACGCCGACGCTGCTGTGGGGCGGGGCGCGGTCGGAGCGGGTTCAGGGACCGGCGTGCCGCGCGGCGCTGCGAGGGGCGGAGTTCGAGGCGCGGGATGACCTGGCGTCGGCGCTGGGGCGGCTGCCGCCATTGCGGCCGTGCGGGTTGCGGGTGGTGGTGAGCGATTTCCTCTTCGAGACGGACCTGGAGGCGCTGTGCGCCCGGCTGTCGCGAGGAGCGTCGGCGTTGTTCCTGGTGCAGGTGCTGGACGCGGAGGACCTGGAGCCTACGGGCGGTGAGGGCGCGCGGCTGGTGGACGCGGAGAGTGGCGTGGCGCTGGAGGAGTTGCTGACGGACGGCGTGCTGGCCGCCTACGCCCGCCGCTTCGCGGAGCATCAGCGTGCGCTGCGAAGCGCGGCGGTGCGGGCGCGGGGAACGCTGCTCACCGTGAACGCGGCGGAGGGGTTGCGCGCGCAGGTGGCGGGGCCGTTGCGCGCGTTGTTCGTCGCGGGAGGCGGGGCGTGAGCTTCGGACTTCCCTGGGGACTGCTGGCGTTGGGCGCGCTGGTGCCGCTGGTCGCGGCGTACTTCCTGCGCCGCCGGCAGAAGCCGGTGGTGGTGAGCGCGTTGTTCCTGTGGCGCACGCCGCGTCCTCGCGCGGAGGGCGGGCCCCGGTGGGAGCGCTTCACGCGTGAGGCGTCGCTGCTGCTGGAGGCGCTCGCCGTGCTGGCCGCCGCGCTGTACCTGGCGGACGTGCGGCTGGGGGAGAACGCTCGACGCCGTCACCTGGTGCTTGTCGTGGACGGCAGCCTGTCCATGTCCGCGCGGACTCCGGATGGCAAGACGGTGCTGGAGCACGTGCGCACGGAAGCCGCGAAGCGCGTGGAGTCGGAACGCGCGACGCACGTCACGGTGCTCGCGAGCGGCGTGGCGCCCCTGGTCCTCGCTGGACCGGAAGCCGATGCGTCGCGGGCCCTGGGTGCGCTGGAGTCCTTCCAGGCGCGCGGTCCGGACCATGACGTCACGGCTTCGCTCCTGTGGGCGCAGGAGCTGGCCGGCCCGGGCAAGCACGTGCACTTCTTCACCGACGCGCCGCCCTCCGAGGACACGACCGTGCCGCCCTCCGTGCGCTGGACGGCGCTGGGCCATTCCCAGGGCAATGTGGCGGTGGTCTCCGCGCAGCGGCGCGACGAGGGCGGCCGGGCCACGGTGACGCTGCGGGTCGCTCGCTTCGGGGCGGGGCCTTCGGAGATTGAAGCACGCGTGCGCGCGGCACCTGGACCGGGCGCGCGTGAAGGCACTGAACGCACGGAGCGCATCGCGTTACCGCAAGAAGGCGCCGCGACGGTGCGCCTCACGTTCCGCGAGGCCGGCGACGTGGAGGTGTCCCTGCCGGACGACGCGCTGCCCGAGGACGGACACGTGCGCCTGCCCCCGTCCCCCGTGATGCCGGTGGCCGTGGGACTGACGGAGGGCCTGTCGCCCGCGTCGAAGCAGGCGCTGGAGCGCTTCCTGGCCGTGTCTCCCGATGTGGCGCGCGGCACTCCTGTTCCCGGCGCGCCGGTGCTGTCCGTTGGCCCCGCGCGCGCGGAGGCCCGCGTGACGCTGGGCGCGGAGGGAGCGCTGCGCACCTTCGTGGGGCCGTTCTTCACGGAGAAGGGCAGCACGCTGATGGACGACGTGCAGCTCGCGGGCGTGCGGTGGACGGCGGGCGCGAACCCTCCGGGCCGTCCGTTGATGACCGCGGGCGAAGCCGTGCTCGTGTCGGAAGAGGAGGGCGGGCGGCTGCACCTCAACGTGGACCTGGCGCGCTCCAACCTCCAGCGGACCACCGCCTGGCCCGTGTTGCTGGGCAACGTGGTGCGTGATGCGCGGCGGCTTCGCGAGGGCTTCCCCCGGCGTCAGCTCAACCTGGGCGAGTCGCTCGCCGTGGTGACGGAGGCCGGTGCACGTTACGCGCTGAAGGGACCTTCGGGCCGCAAGCCCGTGTTCGGCGCGGGCGCGCTGAGCCTGCCCGCGCCCACCAGCCCCGGCCGCTATGTGCTGGAGCGCGAGGGCCGTGAAGTGGACTCGCTGGAGGTGCTGGCGCTGGACGCTCGGGAGTCGGACCTGCGCGGCCGGGGCAACGTGGACGTGGCCGCGAAGGAAGCGGGCGAGGACTCGGAAGGGAACAGCGGCCATGAGCGCGCCCGCTGGCCCCTGGTGGTGCTGCTGGCCGCGCTGCTGGCGGACTTCTACGTCACGAGGAAGGCATGACCTTCACCCTTCCCCAGGCGTGGCTGCTGCTGTTGCCGCTGGGCCTCTTCCTGTGGCGCTACGGCCGGAGGCCCGGCCCGCCCATGGTGCTGCGGTGGGCGCTGCTGGTGCTCGGCGTGGGTGCGCTGTCCGGGCCGGAGCTGCGGCTGGCGAACGCGGGCAGCGACGTGGCCGTGGTGGTGGACCGTTCACGCTCCATGCCGCTGGACGTGGACCGCGTGGCGGAGGAACTCATCTCGCTGGTGGAGTCCCAGCGCCGGCCGGGCGACCGCGTGGGCGTCATCACCTTCGGCCGCGAGTCCCGGGTGGAGTCCTCGCTGTCGGAGCGGAGCCGGTTCGGCGGCTTCACGCGGCCGGTGGACGCGGAGGCGTCGGACCTGTCGGCCGCGCTGGACGCGGCGGGCGCGCTCATTCCCCCCGAGCGCACGGGCCGGGTGCTGGTGGTCTCCGACGGCCGGGCCACGGGCGCGGATGCCCGGGGTGCGACGCGGCGGTTGGCTGCGCGAGGCATCGCGGTGGACTACCGGCAGGTGTCCCGGCCGGAGCCCGCGCTGGACGTGGCCGTGGTGTCGCTGGACGTGCCCGCCACGGTCTCCGTGCGCGAGCCCTTCCAGTTCTCCGCCGTGGTGCAGGCGACGTCGGCCGTTACCGGCACCGTGCGCCTGGAGCGCGACGGGAAGGTGCTGGTGAAGGGGCCGTACGACTTCAAGCCCGGGCCCAACCTGCTGCCCCTGCGCGACCTGCTGGAGGAGCCGGGGCTCGTGCACTACCGGCTCACGGTGGAGGTGCCCGGAGACGGCGTCCCGGAGAACGACGTGGGCGTGGGCGTGCTGCGCGTGGAGGGGCCGCCGCGCGTGTTGCTGCTCACCGCGCAGCCCTCGGGCACGCTGGCGAAGGCGCTGACGGCGACGGGCATGACCGTGGAAGTGAAGGCGCCGTTCCACCTGTCGCTGGAGGCGCTCGACGGGGTGGGCGTGGTGGTGCTGGAGAACGTGGACGCCAATGCGCTGGGCGAGACGGGGTTGAACTCGCTGGCGAACTACGTGGACCAGGCGGGCGGCGGGCTGGTGATGACGGGAGGACGGTCGAGCTTTGGCGAGGGCGGCTACCGGCGCTCGCCCGTGGAGCCACTGCTGCCCGTGTCATTGGAGATGCGCGAGGAGCAGCGGCGCGCGTCGGTGGCGATGAGCGTGCTCATGGATTCGAGTTGCTCCATGGGCATGCAGGTGCCGGATGGGCGCACGAAGATGGAGTTGGCCGCGGAGGGCGTCACGGCGGCGCTCACGTTGCTCAACGGGAACGACGAAGCCTCCGTGCACATGGTGGACACGGAGCCGCATGAAATCTTCCCCTTGAGTCCGGTGAGCAAGGGACTGCCCTTCGACCAGGTGGCGCGAGGCTTCAGCGGCGGTGGCGGCATCTACGTGGGCACGGCCCTGCGCGCGGGCAGCAAGGAGATCCTCCGCAGTGACAAGCCCACGCGGCACGTGGTGCTGTTCTCCGACGCGGCGGACTCCGAGGAGCCGGGCGACTACCGGGAGACGCTGGCGTCGCTGCGAGCGGCCAACGTGACGGTGTCGGTCATCGGCCTGGGCAAGCCCACGGATCCGGACGCGGATCTGCTGCGCGAGGTGGCCCGGCGCGGCGCCGGACGCATCTATTTCGCGGAGGACGCCATGAGCCTGCCGCGCATCTTCAGCCAGGAGACGCTCGCGGTGGCGAGGGCCACGTTCGTGGACGAGCCCGCGTCGCTGGAGGCCGCGCCGGACCTGCCGCTGCTGGGGCCGCTGCCGACGACGGGTCTGCCGCAGGTGGGCGGTTACAACCTCACCTATCTGAAGCCTCGGGCGAACGTGGCGCTGCGCACGTTGGACACGAACGCCGCGCCGGTGCTGGCGCTGTGGCCGCACGGAGCGGGCCGCACGGTGGCGCTCACGGCGGAGGTGGACGGCAAGTACACGGGTGAGTTGCGCGAGTGGGGCGCACTGCGGGCGACGTTGGAGGCGGTGGTGCGCTGGTCGATGGGGCGGCCGACGCCGAAGGAAGAGGCGGTGGTGCGCTCGGAGCGCCAGGGCAACGTGCTGCGCGTGACGTTGGACCTGCCGCCGGGTGAGCCGATGCCGGGCGCGCTGCCCACGGCGGTGTTGCTGGCGGGCGATGGGCGCTCTGGAGTGGAGAAGCCGCTGCACTGGGAGGACGAGGACCGGCTGGTGGTCGAGTACCCGCTGACTGGCAGCGGCACCTGGCACCCGGTGGTGAAGTGGGGCGGGCGCGTGTTGAGGGCGCCACCGGTGGCGCTGCCATACGCGCCGGAGTTCGAGCCGGGCAGCGCGAAGGAGGGCCTCAAGCTCCTGCGGGCATTGGCGGCGGTGGGCGGAGGCCAGGAGCGACTGTCGATGACGGGCCTGTTCGCGGAGGCGCCGGAGTCGGAAGGCCGCGTGGCGCTGGCGCCCTGGCTGGTCGCGTTCGCGCTGGCAGCGATGCTGGCGGAGATCGCGGTGCGCAGGTTCCTCTCCGCGCCGCGAGTGCGTGCCGCACGGGAAAGGCCCGTGAAGGAAGTCAGCGCACGAGAGCCGACGGCGGCCCCACGCACGGACGTGAAGCCCTCCGCGACGACGCCCAATCCTGTTCAGGAGGAACCCGCCGAGCAGAAGCCGGAGCCTCCGAAACCGCCCACTGGAGTGGACTCCGCACTGGAGGCCGCACGAGCGCGGGCACGGCGTCGCACGGGGCGCTGAGCCGAGGTTCTCGAGTGCGCGAGTCCGCGCACGGCGCGAGGTTCTCTGCGCGCCATGCTGTCCGACAAGGGAGAGAAGGGAGAACCCTGCTGGGACTGCCCGGCAGCGGCGTACCCCACGAACCTGTCCGACAGTCGGACCGGCTTGATGGCCCTCGGCTGGGGGCTCCCGGTCCGCCTGGGCCGCGGAAAACTTGTCCGACAGTCGGACAGGTTTGGAGGACCTCGGCGAGGGGCTCCCGGTCCGCCTGGGCCGCGGAAAACTTGTCCGACAGTCGGACAGGTTTGGAGAACCTCGGCGCGGGCCCCTGGTCCACTTAGGCAGCGGAAGACTTGTCCGACTGTCGGACCGGTTTGGGACCGCGCGGTGCGGGAGGTGGACAGCAGGGGTGTCCGGGGGGCCTGGCGGTCCGTGCCCCTTTCCGCGCCCTGAAGCCGGGCTTGGTTTCGCGGTATGACGGCGCCGATGACGGAGCCCCGGGCCTTGCGGTGGGGGCTGGGTGTCGCGCTGGGCGTGCTCGCGCTCCAGGCGTCGCGCCTCGCACTGCACAAGGCATTCAGCATCGACGAGTTCCAGTACGCCCATGCCGCGTGGCTCATGGCCCACGGGCAGATGCCGTACCGCGACTTCTTCGAGGTGCACTTTCCTCTCGTGTACCAGTTGCTGGCTCCGCTGTTCTGGCTGCTCGGGGATGATCCGCGCAACGTGGTCGCGCTTCGTGCCGCGATGCTCGTGCCGCTCGCGGGGGCGTGTGTCTCCGTGTTCCTCCTCAACCGGCGGGAAGGACGCATCGCCGCGCTCCTGGCTCCGGTGCTGCTGCTCTGCACCCCCGGCTTCCTGCACTTCGCCACCGAGGTGCGTCCGGATGCCCTCACCGCGGCGCTCTTCCTGGGCGCACTCGCCGCGCTGGCCGTGCAGCCCGGATCCGTCAGTTCGTCGTTCCTGGCGGGTGCGTTGCTCGTCGCCTCCGCGTGGGGTTCACAGAAAGCGCTCTTCTTCGGCGGGCTCGTGACCGCGGTGCTCCTGGCGGACCTCCTGCCGCGCAGGAACGGTTCTCCCGCGCTCATCTCCGCGCCTCGCGCCTTCTTCGCGGGCATCATCGCCGCGACGAGCGCGGTGGCCGCCTACCTCACGGTGACGGGCTCGTGGGGCGCATGGTGGCAGTGGTGCTTCGTCTGGGCTTCCGAGCACCAGCGCTACTACCCGGGCTTCTCCTGGCGCGAATACCTCGTGCCGGCCCTGGGGGCGCAACCCGCGTTCTTCGTCCTCGCCGCTGTCGGGTTCGTCGCCACGTTCCTTCGCTTGCTGAAGCACCCGCGCACTCCCGACCTGCTCCTGTTCGTGGCCGTGCCCGCGACCTTTGGTGCCTATGCGCTCCAGCGCGCCCCGTTCCCGTACAGCCTCTTGCCGTTCCTGGGCGTGCTCGCGCCCTTCGCCGCGCGCGGCGTCTTCGTGGTGCTCTCTGGATTGCGCACTCCCGCTGTGCGGACCGTGGGAGTTGCCGGGCTGGGCTGCCTGTTCGCCGTTCAAGCCGCGCAGGTGGAGCTGTCGCTGGACGGTGGCGGCAATGCGCGGCAGCGCGAAGTGCTCGCTCGCATCGCGGCGCTCACGGGACCGGGGGATGTCGTCTACGACAACTCGGGCGGCTACGTGAGCCGGCCGCACGCACACTTCTACTTCTATACGGACGCGTATCTGCGCGGCTCGCTCGCGGAACTGCTGTCCGACGAGATGCCTCGTGTCCTCATGGAACAGGGGTGTGTGCTGCGGGTGGATGACCTGCGTACCTCCGGCCTTCCTCCGGCGCTGCGCCATTTCCTCGACGCGCACTACCAGCCCTATGACGGTGACCTGTACCTGTGGGGACAGCGCTACCTCGTGCCCTCGGACTCCGGTGCCCTGGAAGATCACTTCCTCGCGGTGCGCGCAGACCGCTACTTCGTCCAGCCCGCGAGTACGCTCGACACCGGCGCACTGTTCATCGATGGCGAGCGCGTCACCACGCCTGAGTTCACGCTGTCCCGGGGCGAGCACACCCTTCGCTATGAAGGGCGTGCGGGAGCCTTCCGGCTCCTGTGGCTGCCCCGCGACGCGCGGCGCTGGACGCCACGACCGGGGGCACCGGCAACGTACTCGCGTCTGTTCTGAGCACGCGCCGAGAGCAGGCGAGCCAGCGTGGGGACAGCCTTCCGGGATGACCGCACTGTCGTCCTGGGGAGCCGCCGTGGCGCCTCCATCCTGAACTCAACCGTCGAGCCCGGCTCCGGGTCGAACTTCCCTGCGCAAGGGTGATTCCTACTGTGCGTGGGCAGGTTGGTTCTCAGGGGAGGTTGCCGTGGCTGGTGATGATTCGGGGCGGAAGCGGAACCGTGCGCCCGTTGCCTCCCAGGGCGTGATGTCGCTCCTGGATCGCTGGGTTTCCGACCTCGAACGGGATGCTCCCTTTGCGCGAGAGGATGCGCCGGAACCACGTCAGCGCACTTCCGGAGCCGCTGCTCGCTCTGGTGACGATCCGCTCGATGAGCTCGGCCCAGGTGACAAGACGACGCAGGGTGAGCCCGCTGCTTCCTCTCGCGCGACCCGGGAGCAGATGCGTCCTCCGCGTCGCGGCTCCAGGCCTCCTGCTTACACGAGGGAAGACGAATCATCGGGGACAGCGAGTGCGCCGCTGCGTCCTCCTCGTCAGAACCCAGAGCGTTTCGCCGAACCGGGGCCCAGCCGTCATGCCTCGTCTCGCGCGACCAGGGGGGAGGGGCGCCCTGCGCGTCCTGACCGTGAGCCGTTCTCCGAATCGAGGCCCCGCACTCCTGCTGAATCCGAGGCTCCTGGCGCCGCACGTGAAGGCATGCGCCCTCCACGGTCCGGTTCCGGCACGCTCGCCGAGTCCGTGTCCCGATCCCGGATGCCGCAGGGTGGAGGCTCCGCTTCTGGCGAGGGAGTGCGCCCTCCACGTTCTGGCCGCAGTTCGCTCGCTGAGTCAGCGCCCCGTCCCCGGATGCCGCAGGGCGGCCCCCTCGCTTCGTCCCGCGCGGCCCGTGAGAAGCACCGCCGCGAAGCGACTTCGTTCGGCGAACAGGAATCCGGCGTCGATTCCGTTCGCGCGGCGCGCGAGGATCATCACCTTGAGACGGATCCGTTCAGCGAACAGGCGCCCCTCATGCCGGCGGCATCGGAACGCTCGGCCCGTGATGCAAATCGCCACCTGAGGTCCGGAGCGGTTCCGTTCACTGCGTCAGAGGCGGCTGCTGCTCGCTCGAATCGTGAGGCAAGCCGCCATTCGAGCCGGGGTGCGGATCCGCTCGCGTCAGAGGCGGCTGCTGCTCGTCCGGAACGTGAGGCGAGACACCATTCGAGCCAGGGTGCGGATCCGTTCGCGGCGCTGGAGGCGGCCTCTGCTCGTTCGGTCCGTGAGGCGAACCATCACTCGCGCTCCGGAGCAGACCCCTTCAGGGACTCCGAGTCGGCACCTGCCCGCACCTCCCGGGAGGAGAACGCCCACCTCCGCTCCGGAACCGACTTCTTCACCGAGTCGCGGTTCCGCGAAGCGGAAGTACAGGACTCGCCCTTCCGCGCGGCCCGTGAGGAACTCCGGCTCCAGGGGCCCGTGGTCACCTTCCCGGATGGCGCTCGAATCGTCCTGGGCAACGAGGGCGGCAAGCCCATCCATCGCGGCACCGTCGCGGTGCGCGGGCCGTGCGCACCCTCTCGTGAAGAGGTCATGGGACCAGGCCTCACGGAACCCCAGGCCCGCGCTCTGGACTTCGTCCTCACGTGGTTCGGGCACCCGTTCGACTCCGTCACCTCCGAGCCCCAGCCTGGCGGCGAGCCCCGGTGGGGCGCCTGGCCATTGTCAGGACCCCTGCTCATCTCCGCGCTCGTCCACTGGAAGCAGCACGAACCCGAGGCGTTCGACGCGCGCCTGGGACGGCTGGGACTCGAAGCCACCCCAGCGCAGCCGGACGCAGCCGCCTCGCTGCGCCTCCTGGGCTCCAGGCTCGCGTCCCCCAGCGAAGGCCACGATGCCCTGGCCCTGCTCGCCGAAGACCCCCGGCTGCTCGCGGCGCTTGCCCGGGCCGGCCGGGAGCGCGGCGCTCAACGGGCGCAACTCGAAACGCTCGTCACGCACGTGCTGCGCCCCATGCTGGCCTCCTGCGCCCAGGCGGAGACGGCCGTGGACGCTCCCGGTGGACTCTTCGCTTCGGCTCGCGCGCTGGCCCTGCTCTTCCACTCCGAGCTTCGCTTCGGCCGCCGCGGCGTCACGCGGCTCGTGACGCTCGCACGCGAGCGGCCGGAGCCATCCGTCGCGGGAGCGCACGCGGGTGAACGCCTCGCGGAGGACCTGCGCGCCACCGGCCGCTCGCGCGAAGCCTCCGAGGTCTGGCGCATCCTCACCTCTCCCGAACTGGCGGACCCTTCCTAGCGCACGCCATGCGGACGCTTCTTCCTCCCGGGAGCCATGTCCTGCTCGTGGTCCCCGACCCCGGCGCCCCGGCTGCTCCCCAGGAGCAGAACCGCGTCCTGGCCGGCGAACTCATCCTCAACGGTCAGCGCTACCACCTGGTGCCCGCGGAGCCCTCCGCGAGCCCCGCGACGGCGCCCGCGTCCGACGTGCGGTTGCTCACCTCGCGCGAGCTGCAGGTCGTCTCGTGCGTCTGCGCGGGCTGGGGCAACAAGCAGATCGCCACGAAGCTCAACATCAGCGCGTGGACCGTGGCGGCCCACCTGCGGCGCATCTTCGTCAAGCTGGGCGTGGACACCCGCGCCGCCATGGTGTCGCGCTGCCTGGGCGCGGTGTCCCTACCCCCGACCCCGTGACGGCCCGCGCGCCGGCGGCGCCACGCTCTGTCGCAGCCCCAGCACGAGCGCCACGTTGGCCTGGGGCCGGCACACCAGCCGCACGCACTCCCCCGGGCAGATGAGCAGCGGCGTCACCCCCGGCCCATGCCCCGCGACCTTGCTGTCCGAATGCACCACCACGCCCACCGTGATGACCCCCGCCCGCCGCGAAGGCCCGAAGCGGTAGTCCAACGGACACACCGCCACCAGGTCCCCCAGCCGGAGCGCATTCAGCCGGTGCTTGCGCACCAGCCGCGCGTCCGACAGCTGGATGTCCAGGTCCCCCAGCACGCCCTCCGAACGCCCGAACCCCGAACCCATCAGCTCCGCGGGCACCGTGTGCGTCACGGGAACCACCAGCCGCCCGCGCTCCGTCCGCACGCCCCATTGCCGAAGCAGCCGGGGCGACAGGTTCAGCGCGCGCACCTGCGGGAAGTCCGGCAGCTCCAGCCCCTGGCCGTACGCGTCCAACTGCACGCGGTCCCCAATGCACAGCCGGCGCTTCACCGCGGGCGGGAAGTCCACGATGACGTGGTTGATGCCGCCGTGCTTTCCCACCACGGTGCCCACCGCGCCCCTCGCGGGACCGCTCGTCACGCGCGCGCGGTTGCCCACGCACGCATAGAACATCAGCGCCCGGTTGGAGCCACCGCGTTGGCCGACGTCGTCCTTCCCCGTGTTGTGCAGCGACACACCCGCTTCCATGTGGTCCGCCGCCAGCCCCACCGCGCGGTCTCCCACGCGGCGGTTGAGCACGATGCCGCCGCTGCCCGGCACCAGCCGGGGCACCCCATCCCGGCCCATGCGGTACGGCGACGCGCGCACGACGGGATGGGACACCTGTCCCGCCACCGCGGAGGCCACCATCCGCGACACGTTGGTGCGCGGCGCCGAGGCGGCCCCCATGCCCGCCTCCATCAGGGGATGCAGCGGGATGTCCATGCCGTGCCTCCCTCCTTCAGCGCATCGCCGGCGCGGGGCTGGTGATGCCCAGCGTCTGGCGCAGGGTGGGGGACACACCGCGGAACGAGCGGCCGTCTGGCGTCATCCGGTACGCGGCGATCCACTCTTCCGCCACCGGCCCCAGCGGCATCACCTCCGTCTGGAAGGCCTTGAAGTCGCGCGTCTTGAAGGGATTGTCCGCCACGAAGTTGAGCAGCAGGCGCCCCGCGTCCGCCATCTTCGAGCGCTGCGAAATCTCCCCCGCGCCGCCCAGGTAGCGCTGCGACACGACTTCAATCACGTCCCACTTGGTGTTCGCGTCGAACGCCTTCTTGATGTCCGGCGTCTCCATCGCGTCGAGGATGGTCTTGAGGTACTCGCCCACCTCCACCGTGAGCGCCAGGATGTTGCCGTAGGTGGCGCGGTCAATCTGCCAGCGGATGTCCGTGCCCAGTCGCTGGATGGTGGCCTGGCTCGCGAAGGGCCGCTCGTTCAGCTGCTGCGAGCCGCGGATGACTTCACCAATGAGCAGGTCGCGGAAGTACTGCGCGATGGCGGACACGAAGGCGACGAACTCGCGGTGGAAGTTGCGGAACATCACCGCGCCCGCTGGCGCCGCCAGGCTGCCGTAGTTGAACGCGCGCCGGTACGCGAGCTGCCGGTCGCGCGGCTTGTAACGCAGCGGTTGGTGCTTCTCCATCAGGTACAGCGCCCGCGCGCCGGGACCCCGCTGGATGCGCATGCGCCCGTCGTGGAAGAGGCGCAGGAGCACGCCCGCCACCTGGAACACCTTCATCCGTTCGTGCTGGTAGATGTAATAGAGCTCCGCGGTCGCGTGGAGCTGCGTCTCGATGACGGACTCGTCGAAGTCCTGGACGAGCAGCGGCCGGCTGATGGAGTCAAAGGACGGCGCTCCGTCCTTGCCCAACCCCATCAGGTCCGAGAAGAGCGACGCCGTCGAGCCGTCGGAGGCGCTGGTGAGCAGCTCCTCCTCCCGGAGCGAGAGCTGCTTCTGCAGCTCCGTGCGCTGCTCATCCGACGTGACGTTGGAGAGGACTTCCCGCTTCCACTGCGCGAACAGCCGCTGAAGGGCTTCTGCCGTACCGATGCTCATGGCATGCCACCTGGGTCAATGACGTTGAAGGAATGGGTTTCAGGCCCGTGCGTGCGCGCTCATGGCTTGCGAGCGTGGCGGACGTGGCGGCGGGAGTGGCCCGACTTGGTGTGCCCGTTGGGCGGCGCGGGCTGTCCGTCCGAAGCGTGCCGCCCCTTGCCGGAGATGATGCGCTCCACGGCTTTGAGCTGATCCGAGAACGCTGCCTCCAGCTGACGGGCCAGCTCCGGCCCCTGGGCCTCCAGCTGCTGCTTCACGTCCGTCATGATGCGCGCCCGGCTCTTCTCGATGAGCGAGGCCACGTCGTTCAGGCTGGCCCCGTTACCCACCGTGGTTGCGGGTGCCGCCCGCTCGCCCGGCTCCGCTTCCATCGGGTGCTCCACGGCCCCCGGGTTGATGCCTGGCTCCAGGTCCTTCTCGATGCGGTCCAGCGAGACGCGGATCGGCGGAGGCACCGTGAACGGCTCGCCGGTGTTGCAGTGCGCGCCCTCCGGGAAGCCGTACTTGTGGTTCCGGTCGTCCTCGATTTCCTCCGACTGGCCGGGCGCCTCCTGGGTCAGCGTGTTCGCCAGCTCCAGCGAGTCCTCCTCCAGTCCGCACTGCTCCCGGAGGAACGCCGGGCTCACGTTGAAGACGTCCACGTTCGCGTCCAGCTGCTCGATCATGTCCTCGTGGAGGTCCACGCGGTTGCCGCCCGGCACCACGGCCTCGTCGTAGTCCAGCAGGAACAGGTCGATGATCCGGTCGAGGTGGTAGAGCTTGCGATCCAACCGGGCCAGCTCCTTCCAGAACTCCACCGACGTGCTGGGGTCCATCAGCAGGTCCTCGATGAGCTCCTGGGTGTCGTTGCGATCCCGGAACTTGTCGTTCAGCGCCTGCTCCTTGCCCGTCAGGTCCCGGAACGTCAGCGGGACGGGGAGCACCAGGTTGAGCAGCCGCGCCCCGGCATTGGGCCGGTCGAACGCGTCGATGAAAAGCGTGAGTGCTTCCGTGAAGGCGGCCAGGGGCGCGGAGGCTCCCTGGACCTTCGCGTTCAACGCGACGCCTCGGCTGCTGCCGCCGGAGTTGGAGAAGCTGGTGGTGGACGTGTCCAGCAGGCTGCCGGCCACGTCCCGCAGGCGCCGCAGCTGGATGAGCTCCACGGGCACCGCCGACGCGATGCCACGCATGTCCTCCGAGTTCTGCCGGGGCGTGTGGTTCAGCAGCACGTCCAACAACCGCGACATGGCATCCGGCCGGACGATGGCGCGCAGGTCCGACTGCCCCCGGGCGCGCAGCTGATCCAACAGCTTGCCGTAGGACGCCTGGCCGTCACCCCAGTCGTCGTAGCCCTCCTGGATGGAGGTGGCGGTGAGCTGCTCCAGCGAGTTGATGAGCGCCTCGCGGCGCTGGCGCAGGTCCTGGAGCGCCACCTGGAACACCGTGCCGCCCTTATCGAAGCCGGCGCGGAAGAGCGCCTCGCCCGCCAGGATGCGCAGGAGCGTGGCGTTGTCGTCGATGGTCGCCGCGAGCCGGCCGAACTCCTGGACCACCGTGGGGTTCACCATCCCCACCAGGCGGGCCACGCGCGCGGTGTCCCCCAGCTTGCGGATGGAATAGAAGGCCCGGTCGCGCGACACGGGGTCCACCGCCATGTTCGCCGCGGCCTCGCCCTCGTCCAGCTCCGCGAGGATGGAGTCGCGCCAGCCGCACATCGACGCCTTGAAGTCGCGGTTGGAGGCCAGGTTCACCGCGATCTCCAGGTCGTCCACCAGCGCCTTGCGCTCCTGGCGGAAGCGCCGCTGGCCCGGCGAGTCCAGGGTGCCATTCATCAGGGCCATGACCGGCTCGGGCGTGGCCGAGACGCGGATGGGCTGGCCACTGCTCTCGTCGTCCAGGCGCGCGGCCGTGGTCGGGTAGAGCTTGCGCAGCGCGTACACCACCGCCTTGGGGTCACGCGCATCGGACACACCGAGCTGACGGCGCAGGAACTCGTCGAACTTCGACTTCGCGCTCGAGGCCAGCTCGATGGATGCGCCGGGGCTTCTCCCCTTCACGTTCTCGTACATCGTCCCTCCCTTGAGGTCCTGTCATGCGGCCAGGGTGACGCCCACGCCCGGCATCCGCGCGTTCCGCGTGCCGAGCTTCACCAGATGATTGAGCACCGTCCGAGAGATGCGCTCGGGCGGGGCCAGCCTCCGTTCGAGCGCCTCGCGGCTGGCGCTCACCACGTGGCGCGGCGGCAGCCCCGGCGGGATGTGCCCGCGCGCCAATGACTCCGCGGCCCGGTCGATGCGCTCCTGATCCGACGGCCAGAACGGCACCACGTCCACCAGCGCGCGCTGCGCCAGGCCCCGGCGGGGCTGGAAGGCAATCTCATCCACGACATGGGGGATGAGCCGCGCCGCCGTGCACAAGAGCAGTTTGGGGATGCGCGCGTAGGGCAGCCGCGAGCGATACAGCCGGTCCCAGTTGTCGCGCACGTCGCAGGCCCGGCGGATGAAGCCCATGCGCCGGAGCATCTCCGCCTGGATGAACACGCGCAGGAATGGCGTGGGGTGCGCGCTGAGCGGATGGAACGTCAGCACCCGTGACGCCGGGTACGCGAGGAAGTCCTTCATCGAGTGCACCGACGCTGGCCCCCCGAGCAGGCACGCGATGAGGTCCGCGAAGATCTCCTTGTGCCAGCGGCCCCACAGGCGCGTGAGCCACGCGTTGCCGGTGGCGTGCAGCACCCGCCGCTGGAGTGCCACCTGCGTCTCCTGCCAGATGCTCAGGTCCGCCTGCAGGTTGTGGCCGATTTCGTGGAGGATGACGCCCATGCCCCACGGGGCCTCCACGCGCTCGTAGGGCACGCGGATGAGCGGGAAGGGGTTGCGCTCCCCGAGCAGCCGGCTCAGCAACACGCCGCGCCGGAAGGTGGCCGGGGAGAAGCCGTGCTCCAGGTAGGTGAGCGGCTTGAGCATGGGACCGTCCATCAGTCCCGGCGCGGCCTGCCGCACGGCCTGGAAGCAGTCCACCGCGATGGCGTCGCAGGCCGCCAGCGCCGGCGCGAACCGCGTGCCCCGCTGGCTGAAGACGTCGAAGAAGAGGCCGTAGGCGCGGCGGGCGCGGTCGATTTCCCGCTCCAGCAGCGCGTTGCGCTCCAGCACCTCGCCAGGCGCGAGGGGGGCGTCGTGCAGCCGGCCGTTCAGCCGCGACAGGGCGCGGCGCACGTCGCGATCGATTTCGCCCAGGCGCGCGTTGGCCGCGGCGAAGTGCGCGGCGGAGGGGGCGTAGGGGACGTCCCGGGGCCGGATGCCCACGTCCTGCGGCGTGAGGCGCGACAGCCGCCCCGCCCGGAACGTGATGCTCTGGACCTTGGCCCGCAGGAACCGCTGAAGCGTGTCCGCCATGTGCCCGCCTCCCCCTTGCCGCTCACGCCCCTGGTTCACCGCACGATGACGCGCACCGGCCCCCGCAGCGTGACGGTCCGCAGCCGGCGAAGGCCGGGGCCGCCCATCATGGGGTTCAGCCGGCCGCGAGACCCCACCCGGCGCAGGCCCGCGCGCGCCCGCAGCTGCCGCACGGCGGCGCTCGTCCGGGCCAGGCGGCGCACCACGCGCGGGCTGGAGATGACGCGCCCGCCGATGCGGCGGAGCATCCGCGGCACCGCCTGGGGGCTCGCGCCCTGCTGGCGCACCAGTCGCGTCACCTGACGCACCACGCGCGTCACCGCCGGCAGGGCCCGCGGGCCGTAGCGCTGGCTGATGCGCGAAGCGAGCTGCGTCGCCATCTGGCCCACCGCGCGTCCCAGCGCCCGGGCCTGCTGGGGCGACTGCCGGCGGCGCGCGGGAGACATGGTGGAGCGGACCACGTGCCGCGCCGCCAGCCCGCCCAGCACGCGGTTGAAGGCGTCCATGTCCTCGTCGCTGGCGTAGTCACCGGCGGCGTCCGCGAAGGCGTCCATCGCGTCCGCGCGGAGCAGCCCTCCCAGGGTGCGGCCAATCTCCTGGCCCGCGATGCCGCCCAGCCGGGGCGCGGCCTGGCGGATGAGCCGCATGGCGATGGGCATGGCCCTGCGGCGGATGCGCTGGAAGGTGGGCCCGGCCACCGTGGCCAGCCGGCGCGCGCCGGCCACCAGGCGGCGGAGGAACTCCTCCTCGTCCTGGGCGTCCATCGCGTCCGCGAAGGTGTCCTCCAGGGCGTTGGGGTTGTCCATCTCGAAGCCTTCGGCCTCGAAGGGCTCCTCCATGGTGGTGGGGGTCTCCTCGAAGCCTTCGGCCTCGAAGCCCTCCTCCATGGTGGTGGGGTTGTCCTCGAAGCCTTCGCCCTCGAAGGGGTCCTCCATGGTGGTGGGGTTCTCCTCGAAGCCCTCGGCCTCGAAGCCCTCCTCCATGCCTTCGCCCTCGAAGGGATCGTCCATGCCTTCGTCCTCGAAGCCCTCCTCGCCCTCTGCCAACAGGTCGGACATCTCGTCGCCCTGGCTCGAAAACTCCTCTTCGAAAGGCTGCGGTTGCATGGGTACTCCTCCTTGTCCTGAAGACTTCGTGAGTGGATCGACCTAGTAGGCGCGGCGGACGTTCGCGGCGCTGACCACGGCGACGGGGATGCGGCGCAGCAACTGCCGCCGGGCATGCACCCGCCGCGCGGCCAGGCGCGGTGGGACGACGCCCATCGAGGGCATCTGGACCGCGCGCGTGAGCACCCGGCGCCCCGCGCCCTGCACCACGCTCGGCAGGGCGGTGATGGCGCCGCCCGTGCCGCGCAGGCGCAGGTTCCCCGCCGCCAGCCGGGCGATGAGGCGCATCAGCCGCAGCCGCCGGCCCGAGGTGCCCGGCACCTGCTGGGCGAGCCGCATCAGGAGTTGCTCCACGCCGCGTGTGCGAGCGCGCAGCACGCCCTGCGCGGCGCCACCGAGCGTGGTGCTCATGGGCACCGCCTGTCGCGTCACCACCCGCGCCGCGAGCCCCGCGCCCAGCGGCAGGGCCACGGCGGGCGGCACCTGCCGCGCATCCGCCATGTCCGCGAGCGCATCCAGCGACGCGTCGTCGTCCGCGCCGTCGCCGCGCAGGATAGAGGACGCGATGCGCCCGCCCACGCCTGGAATCAGGCCACCCACCGCCCCCGCGAGCGCACCGCGCAATCCCTGTCCCCGCAGCAGCCCCTGCGCGGCGCCAACGCCCGCCGCGACGACCCGCCCCCACGGCCCCGCGAGCCCCGCCACGCGCTGGACCAACGGCAGCGCGCGGGCGAGCAGTGGCCCCGCGCGGCGCAGCGCCGCGGCCCCCAACTGGCCCGCCCGCCGCACGCCCCGGGCGATGCCGCGCGCGGCGCTGCGGATGCGCCGGGTGATGCGGCCGAGGAAGGCCTCGGCGTCATCCGCGTCCATGGACTCCAGCACGAAGGGGTTGAGCGTCCGTGCGAGCGCCACCGCGGCGGGACCGGACACGAGGCGGTTGCTGGAGGTCGGCACGAACAGACCGCTGGCCGGGCTCGCCTCGAACCCGTCGAAGCCGTCCTCGTCCAGGAAGGCGTCCTCCGCCTCGGCCTCGGCGAACAGCTCCTCGAAGCTGTCATCCTCGAAACCCGAAGGCTCGAAGCTCGAAGGCTCGAAGCTCGAAGGCTCGAAGCCCGAAGGCTCGAAGCCCGAGGGCTCGAATGGGTCCGCCTCGAAGCCCTCCAGGTCGCTGAACTCATCCGCCAGGGCCTCCATCTCCTGGAGGGCATCCGCGCCCTCCCATGGGTCCATGGCGTCGAGGGACTCCACATCGGACAGGTACTCAGCGCTGGTCATCGCTTCCCCCTCGCAAGGTGAGACCTCCACCCTTCACGGGCCGCAAGTTGGAGAAGGGACTCGGGGAGTGACAGTCACTCGTTTGAGCTAGTGCTGGCAGAATCCCGCGCGACATGACCTTCGAAGAGACGATGCGGGAGCTGGAGCGGCTGGGCACGGCGCAGACGCGGAAGACCTATCTGCGCCACGGCGCTCCAGAGCCTGTGTCCGGTGTGAACTTCGGTCCGTTGGGGGTGTTGAAGAAGCGCATCGGCACGGACGGCGTGCTCGCCCGGGCGCTCTGGGCGTCCGGCCACACGGAGGCGCGGTTCCTGGCGACGATGGTGGTGGACGCGCCCGAGATGCCCTGGAAGGAGCTGGACGCCTGGGCGAAGGGGCTGGACTGGTACGGGCTCACGCCCGTCTTCGTGTCGAACGTGGTGCTGCGTTCACCGCACGCGGTGAAGGCGCTGACGTGGACACAGTCGAAGTCCGAATGGGTGGGGCAGGCAGGGTGGCAGAGCCTGTCCGCGCTGCTCACGAAGACCGCGCTGCTCGCCGGGGAAGACCTGCTGCCTTGGCTGAAGCGGATTGAACAGGAACTGCCGGGCGCGAAGAACCGCGTCCGCGAGGCGATGAACGGCGCGCTCATCGCGGTGGGCTCCACCGGGGGCGCGGTCCAGGCCGCGGCGCTCGCGACGGCGAAGCGGCTGGGCAAGGTGGAGGTGGATCAGGGCGACACGGCCTGCGAGACGCCGGATGCCACCGAGTACATCCTGAAGATCCAGGCCCGGAAGGAAGCGAAGGCCAAGGCTCCGGCCAAGAAGCCCGCGGCCAAGAAGGCTCCCGCCAAGAAGGCCCCGGCCAAGAAGCCCGCGGCCTCCAAGCGCACGCGGGCCCGGGCCTGACCTGGCGCGTGCGCCCGGCATGGAGGCCGGGCGCACGGTTCAACTCACCGGCTCAGTTCTTCACGCACGCGGCCTGGCCACCCGCGTCCTTGTACGTCTTCACGCGCTTCACCAGGTTGCCGCCGTCCGACTCCGGCGTGGTCTGCTCGTAGTTTCCCGCGCCGAAGAGCATGCCCACGCCGCCCGCGGCGGCCACTTCGCCCGGGTGCGTGAGGAAGTAGTCCACGCGGTTGTCGCGCCACTTCTGGTTGCTGTTGGGCAGGGACATGTTGCCCACCGGCAGCTGCCACCAGATGTGCGGCTTGCCCAGCCGCGTGGAGACGGCCTTCGCCCAGGTGAAGGCCTGGTGGAAGTGCGGCAGCTTGCGGTTCTCCGGATCCCACCAGGCCGCGCTGCCCGTCGTCTTCTCGTACCAGCCCGCGTCGCGGTCGGACGCCTCCACCGTGACGAAGTCCGTGTCGCCCGCGCCCACGGACAGGAGGAAGTCCGCGACCTTGTTCGCCTCGCCCGCCACGTCGAACGACGCATCCGTATTCTGGGACACGTCCGTCTTCGTCGCCCACGCGCTCGCGTGCAGGCCCACCTTCGCGTTGGGCGCGTACTTGCGCACCATGGCGATCATGCACCTGCCCAGGCCCGCCCCGTTGTTCTCCTGGCTGCCGCAGTCCGTGGGGTTCGCCGCCTTCACCGCGACCGGCGTGGACTGCGCCTTGCCGTCCTTGGGGAAGAACTGGAGATAGGCCCACATGTCCGGCTCGATTTGCAGCAGCGCCTTCTCCTGGCCCACCTGCTTCAGCAGGAAGCGCCAGTCCGCGAGGTAGCGCCCCAGGAACGCCGAGTCGTTGAGCGCCTTCAGCTGCTGCTCGCCCTCCGTGTAGCCGCTGGCCTGGAAGGCCTCGTAGTAGGTGATGAAGGGAATCTGCCCGTTCGTCTGCGCGGACTTGATGAAGTCGCGCACGTAGGCACCGGGCGGCTCCTGGTCGTACTGCCAGCAGCCCCACCACCCGCAGCCGCCACCGCTGTTGGAGCATGACGCGCCGTCGGACGTGCACCCGGACGCGCACGAGTTGCACGCGTCCTTCGAATCGAACAGGCCCGCCGCGATGTAGAGGTAGCGCACGTCGAAGGGCGCGGCCTTCGCGGTGTCGTCCTCCATCTGCGCGCCCACCAGCACCGTGCTCTTGCCCAGCGTGGTGAGGAACTTCGCGCCCAGACACTCCGAGCCGTCGCCCGGCGTCACCCCGGGCCCATCCGTGCCCGGCCCGGGCTCACCCCCCGGCTCACTCGAATCCGAACAGCCCGCCACGGCCAGCAGGCCCGCTGCGAGGAACGGCCAACACTTCCGACGAAACAGGGCAGGGGTCCGCATGATGTCCAGAACTCTACTCCGCCCCCGTCCTCTCATGCCCCTCACCGCTGGGAGCTTTTCCTAGCCTTGCCTGGAAGTCTTGAGTCACGCTCGCCCCACCGGCCCACAGCCGGCCTACCCCCCGAGGTGTGCGTGATGAAGCTCCGTTTGTGCGTGCTGCTGGTCCCCGCGCTGCTGGCGGCCGGCTGCGGTCCCCTGGAGGAAACCCCCGAGCCGGTCATCGACGAGCTGACCGGGCAGGTGCTCCAGGAGGCGACGACGAAGTACGACATGCACCGCCTGTTGGAGGACTCGGACGTCACGGGTGGGGCGGGCATCACGCCGGCGCAGGTGCAGGCGTTCCTCCAGCAGCAGGGCTCGTACCTGGCGGGCTACACGGACCCTGCCTACGGCAAGACGGCGGCGACGCTCATCGTGGAGCGCTCACGCGCGAGCAACATCAGCCCGCTCTACATGCTGGCGCGCATCCAGGGCGAGTCCAGCCTCATCCAGAGCGGCACGTCCACCAACCTGAGCAAGGCCACGGGCTGTGGCTGTCCGGACGGCAGCGGCTGTGACGCGCAATACGTGGGCTTCGGCAAGCAGGTGGAGTGCGGTGCGAAGAAGATGCGCGGCTACCTCACCGACCTGGAGGCGGGCCGGGCCACCATCTCCGGCTGGAAGACGGGCGTGACGAAGTCCACGTCGGACCCGTGCTCGGTGAAGCCGGTGAACCACGCCACCGCGGCGCTCTACACGTACACGCCCTGGGTGGGCGCGTACGCCATCCAGTGCGGCCGCACCACGGTGGGCGGCTCGTCGCTGATGGCGTCCATCTACAACCGCTACAAGACGGCGTACGCGTGGACGCTCACCTCCGCGGAGGGCTGCTTCTCCGGCACGGTGGACGCCACGGTGCCGGAGGGCTCGTGCGTGCAGAGCTCGTCGGACGCGCTGTGGCGCCAGTGCTCGCAGGGCGTCTTCATTGGCGGCACCACCGCGAAGCCGTCCAACTGCAACGTGTCCTTCCCGTACTGCGCCTCCACGCGCCTGGGCCGGAGCGTGCCCCTGCGCACCTGCGTGCAGGTGAGCAGCACCCTCTGGCAGCAGTGCGGAGCGGAGGGGACGTGGCGGGACGCGCCGGGCGCGGGCAGCACGGGCGTGGGGCCCGTGGGCACGTGCTACGCGGCGTACTCGCTGTAGGGCGGCACACCGCCGCCCGGACGGGACGCACTTGCGTCCGGGCGGTCAGTATTCCTTGGTCCAGATGAGGTCCAGGCCGCCGGAGCGCGCGTCGCCGTACATGCCTTCCAGGCTCCAGCGCGGGCTGAAGAGGTACTGGAAGCGCACGGCGTTGGCGTTCTCGCCCTTCTGGAGGTTGGCGCCCACGCGGCCGGTGTAGCCCACGTAGATTTTGTCCGTCACGTACGTGCCCACTTCCAGCTTGGTGCCGGCGATGCCGCTGTCACCCGCTTCGATGGAGAGCACATCCAGGGGCAGCTTCGCGGCAATGGCCTTGCGCGCCTCGTTGGCGACGAACGAGCCCACCACGGAAGCGGCCTGCGCGCCCGCGTTCATGGACGCACCGGAGCCGCGCTCCAGCGTGCGGCGGCCGGTGGCGAGCAGCGTGTAGATTTCCGACTCCGGCAGGGCCGGGTCGCTCGTCGTCTTCAGCGTCACTTCCTTGCCCTGGCCGCGCACGGTGACGAAGACGGTGACGTTCGCGTTGTCGTTGCGGTGCTCGGCGGTGACGTTGATGTACGGCATCATCACGGGGCCGGTGAAGCGCACCTGGCTGTCGCGCTGCACGTCGAAGCGGCGGCCCAGCACGTCCACGCGGCCCAGCAGCACCATCACCTCGCCGAACATGCGCGCCTCGTTGGCGTACTCGACGCGGAAGCCCTCGGACAGGCCCAGCTGGACGTTGAGGTCCGTGCCGCGCACCCACAGGTTGCGAGGCGCGTTGATGTTCACCCAGAACTGCCGCTGCGGGGGGCCCTCGTCCTCGCCATCCTCCGCCAGGGTCTCCTCTTCCGCCTGCGACGTGGGGCCGCCCGCGCCGCCGCTGCCCAGCGTCGACTCCGGGTTGCCGGGCATGCCGGGCGAGTCCGGCGCGTTGCGCGGATTTTCCGCCTTCGGCGACGTGGCCACCTGCGTGGGTGCCTTCTCCTTCTTCTTGCGCTTGTCCACCGGCACGCCGTTGCGGACCATCACCACGTCCACGGGGCGCTCCAGGGGTTGCAGGTCCTTGCGCTTGGCCTCCGGCAGCTCGACGTGCGCCTCCGGGATGGACAGGTCGCTGATGTTCACCAGCCGCTCGGTGAGGCTGCCCTTCATGGACAGGTTCAGCGTCACGAGGGCCATGAGCTGGTCCTCCACCACGATGGGCAGGTTCTTGGTGTGGCCCTTGCCCTCCAGCACGAACTCGCCGCTCTTGCCCTGGCGGTTCGCGGTGGCCGTCAGCTCCAGCGTGCCGTTGCCGGACTTCGCGGTGAGCTTCTTGAGGTCGATGCGCTCCTGCGACGCGTTCAGCGCGAGCTGGATGTCGTGGTACTCGCCGAAGCCCTGCAGCCCCAGCCGGCCGTCCTTCCACTGCAGGTCGCCCTTGAAGGTCGGCGCGCCCACGGTGCCGCCCAGGTTCGCGTCCGCCTGCATGATGCCGCCCAGCGAGCGCACATACGGGGAGATGCCGGAGAGGAACGTCGGGTCGAAGCGGCGCGCGCGCAGCGACACCTCCACCGGCGCCCGCTCCGCCTTCTTCGCGGGCCCCTGCGCGGACTGGAACGCGGGCAGCGACAGGTCCAGGTCCATGGTGCCGCCCATCAGCAGCGATCCGCCGCCGGGCGCGGTGAGCATCGCGTCGAAGAGGGACTTCGCCTGGGAGTAGGAGTAGTGCAGCCGCGCCTGGCCCAGCGCCGTCTGCGCGACGCCCAGGCCCTGCATGCCCGCGTTCAGCTCCAGCTCCGGAGCCTCCGGCGTGCCGCGCGCCAAAAGCTCCATGGACAGCACGCCCTGCGGCCCGCGGTTGCCCTGCGCCGGCGCCACCGCCATGCCGGGAATCTCACTCAGGGGCACGGGCCCCACGCGGCCCTTCATCCGGAAAGGCACGCGGCTGACCACCTCGCGGTCCTGGAGCGCGGCCAGCGGCGCCAGCACGCGCGCCTCCAGCGTGGCCAGCGGCCCGTTGGGGCGCTGCACGTCCAGCGTCAGCTTCACGTCCTCGGTGCCCGCCAGCGCCAGCGCGGTGCCGTTGAGGGGCGGCAGGCCGTTGGCGGTGACGCCCTTGGCCTGCATCTCCACGCGGCCCTGCGGCGCGAGCGCGGAACCGTTCACGTCCGCCTTCAGCGTCACCGTGCCGCCCGGCTTGTCCACGCCCTCCGCGCCTTGGAGCAGCGTCAAGGGCAGCTCCGCCACCAGCGCCTCCAGGTGCAGCGGCGCCTCCAGCGCCTGCGCGGGCGTGGGCGGGTTCGCGATGACGCCGCCCAGCGTGAAGGGCGTCTTCACCAGGACGTAGGCCCGCGGCGCCACGCCCTTCACGTCCATCCGCGCGCTCAGCGTGGCGTCGTTCGCGTCGGAGTTCGCGTGCAGTTCGAAGCCCAGCGCCTTCGCGAAGAGGGCCTCCGGCCGGCCGGGGTAGCGCAGGTCCGCGCCCACCACCTTCAGGTCCAGGCGAGGGTCCTTCGCGGAGCCGTCCACCACCAGCGTGCCGGTGACCTGACCGGAAGGGCCGGGCGGCTGGTTCGCCAGCTTCAGCACCTCCGCGACGTCCAGCTTCTCCAGGTTCACCGTCAGGGACAGCGGCTCGTTGCGCCGGCGCAGCACGCCCTGCACGGGCACGTCGAACTTCGAGGACACGCGCGCCGCGTTCAGCTCCGCGCCCAGCGTGCCGGTGGCGCGGTCCTTCACGTATTGCGCCTTCACCTGGAGCCCCAGGCCCTCGTAGCCGCGCGCCTTGCCGTCCGTCAGCGTGAGGTCCACGTCCGCGTCCGGCCGCGCCATCCGGCCCTTCGCCGCGACATGGCCGGACAGCGTGCCGCCCAGGCCCAGGTCCTCCGGCACCGCGATGCGCGGCAGCTTCGACAAGTCGAAGGCGCCCAGGTCGATGCGCGCGTCCACGCGCTCGCCATCCTTCACCGCGGCGATCTTCAAGGTCTGCGGCCCCGACGCGAGCGCCAGCGGCGGTGCCAGCGCGATGCGCCCGCCACCGAAGGCCAGGTGCGTGGGCTGCTGGAGCGTCCAGGTGGCCTCCGGCCAGGACAGCGAGAAGGCGCGCATGGCCAGCCCCTCGTTGTCCTCGTCCACCGTGCCCTCCACGCCCAGCGCGAGCTTCGCGTCGCCGTCCACGCGCACGCTGGCCTTCAGCTCGCGGTTCTCGCCGGTGGTGAGCGCCAGCGACAGGTCGCGGAACGTCTTGCCCCCGGTCTTCAGCTCGCTCACCAAGACGGTGGCGTCGGTGGTGAGCGGACGGGTGACGTCCGGCACGCTCGCCTTCAGCGACAGGTCCTGGATGGCGATGTCGCCGTAGTTCAGCGCCACGAAGTTGCCGTCCGCCTTCACCCCCGGCGAGCGCGGCGGCCCCTTCACCTGGAGCTCCAGCGAACCGCTGCCGGACATGGGCGGCACGGTGCCGCCGGGCAGCAGCTTGTCGAGCGCCTGAGACAGGAGCTTCAGGTTGCCCGCGGACAGGCTGCCGCGAGCCTCCAGCGCCTTCGAGGTGCCTTCGCCAGACGCGACGAACGCCGCGCCCGGCATCATCACGCGCAGGTTGGCCACGTTGTAGCGGCCGTCCTTGGCGCTGGCCTTCATCTCGATGGGGCCCACCGACTGGCCCCGGAACTCGGACGGGGTCACCGTGAGGAGCACGTCGCCGTCCAGCGTCTCCACGCTGTCGCCACCGCCGTGCGCGATGAGGTCCGCGGCGATGTTGGTGGGGATGCCGTTCTCCATCAGCTCCGCCAGGTTGACCCCGCGCGCCTTCACGGTGGTCTCCGAGGTGCGGAACGTCTTGAGGTTCACGTCGCCCGTGAGGTCCAGCGTGGCCTTGCCCGCGGACGCGCCCAGCTGGGCCTTCGCGAGGTCGCCGTCCATGGACGCGGTGCCCTTCGCTTCAATGGGCACCACCAGCGGATACGCGGGCACGAAGGCCTTCACCGGCTCGGGAGGAACGGCCAGCCGGCGCAGCTCCACGGCCGCGGCCGTCTCACCGGTCTGCTTCGCGCCCAGGTCCGCCTCGATGCCCGCGAGCCCCAGCTGCGCGTCCACCTGGCGCACCACGTCTTTGCCCTGGCCCTTGAGCACCAGTCGCACCGGACCGGTGAGCGGACGCGTGAGGCCGCCCGTGGCCTGCAGGTCCGCGGCGAAGTCCATGTCCGCCAGCGCGTAGTGGCCTTCACCCTTCGCGCCGAGCTCCTCCAGGCGCACCTGTCGCTCGCCGCCGTCCGGCAGCTCCTGCTGGAAGTCCACGTAGCCGTGGCTCAGCTCGAAGTCCTTGAGGTGGATGCGCAGGGCGCTCTTGCTCTCAGTGGGAGGCTCCTCGGGCTTGGGCTCCCGGGGCTCCAGCGCGCGCATCACGTTGAGGCCGCGCTCGTCCTGCACCAGGTACAGGCGGGGCGTCTCGATGCGGACCTTGGTCAGGTCCACCTTCTGGCCCAGCAATGGAGACAGGTTCAGCCGCGCCTCCACGCGGGCGATCTCCGCCGCCAGGTCACCTTCCGGCGTGTAGAGCTTGATGCCGGTGAGGACCGCGCCGTTGAAGTCCAGGTCGAACCCGCCCAGCTCCAGCCGGCCGGCGAACTGCTTGTTCGCCAGGTCCACGCCGAAGCGGGCGATGCGGGCGGACCCGCCGGGACTGGTGGCGTACACGAGCGCGCCCACCACCAGCAGGACGATGAGTCCCAGGAAGCCAAGCAGGCCCCACAAGAGCCGCCGTCCCCAGCGCTTGCGCCGGTGGGGCGGGGCGGAGGGGGCGGGGTTCGTGGGTTCGCTCAAAACGCCTCTCCGATGGAGATATGGACCGCGCACAGCCCTTCCGGGGCACCCGCGTACGCTGCTTCAGCGGACGTCGAGGTCTTGTCGAACTTGCGTCCGAAGCCCAGGCATCCACCAGAGGACGGATAGATGTATCCGGGATCGCTGACGGGCAATCCCCGCCCGATGTTCAAGCGCCTGGCGATGTCCAGTCGGATGGGGCCCACCACCGTGAGGTAGCGCAGGCCGGCGCCCAGCGCGTGGTAGTGCTCGGGACCGAACAGCTTGGGGGCGTTCTTGCCGAACAGCGCCTCCGTGCCCACGAGGCCGGAGTCATAGAAGATGGCGAGCATCAGGCTGTCCGTGAGCAGGTAGCGCAGCTCCACGGAGCTCTCGAAGAGGCTGTTGCCGCCCACGGGGACGGTGTCCCAGGAATCCAGGATGGGGTTGCCGTTCGCGTCCAGCAGGACGTTGCCGTCGTCGTCCTTCTTGTAGGTGGGCGCGAGCGGCGTCATGGGGGACAGCCGCTGGCCGTTGAAGCCGCGCATCGCGGTGGCGCCGCCGGAGAAGAAGCGGGTGACGATGGAGCTCTGGCCGCCGCCCGCCGGGTCCAGCGTGCCCGCGCGCAGCTTCACCGCGAGCGTCAGGTCCTTCTTGTCGCCCAGGGAGTGGTAGTAGCGCAGGTCCGGCAGCAGCCGGACGTACTGGTACTGCCCGAAGAAGGGGCCGCCGCCCTTCTGGATGGAGAAGCCCACGTAGTAGCCGTCGCGCGGCTCGGTGCGGTCGTCTCGCCGGTCCCAGGCGAACGCAATCTCCAGGAAGCTCAGCGCCTGGTCGCACCGCCCCGCCGTATTCGGGCAGCCCAGGATGATGGGCGGGACGCTCTCGTCCAGGCTCACCTGCCCCGTCAGCCGGTAGAGCTGCAGGTTGTATGAGGGGAAGACGGAGAAGGACGGGTGGGGCGTCCAGATGACGCCCGTCTTGAGGTAGCCGCCGTAGAACGAATAGGCCTGCTGGAGGCCCTTCTCCGCGGTGACGGAGGCCTGCAGGGCCAGGTCGCGGAAGAGGAAGCGCGGCTGCTCGAACTCCGTGGTGAAGCTGAAGATGGGGGCCTCGGCGGAGCCTTCGTCGTTGCGCAGGCTCGCCAGCACGTTGGGGATGAACGCGTAGCCCAGGCGTCCGCGCAGCGTGAGCCGCCGCAGGCCTCCGCGGAAGTTGCGGTTGGACCACTCGCCCAGCACGCGGCCTTCCTGCCGCGCGGCGTCCACGCCGATACCGCCGCCCAGCCGCAGCGAGTGGAAGGGCGACTCGCGCACGTCCACCACCACCGGCACCGTGGCGTTCTGCCGGTCCGGCGCGCCCCGGTTCACCTTCACCGCGCCGAAGACGCCCATGCGGAAGACGCGTGCCTGCGCCTCCGCCAGCGCCGCTTCGCTGAAGTAGGCGCCCTTGACTACGGCACCCTGCGCCTGCTCGATGATGCGGCGGGGCGGCACCTGCGGGTTCGCGTCCGTGGCGATGAAGATGTTGCCGAAGCGGTAGCGCAGGCCCGGCGCGATCTGCAGGTCCACCACGGCCTTCTGTGTGGCCACGTCCACGCGCACCTCGCCGCCGACCTCCGCCTCCGCGTACCCCAGGTTCTTGAGCCGCTGGAGCACCACGTCCTTGGTGGCCGACCACGTCTCCTCGCGGAACACGTCGCCGGTCTTCACCGGCAGCTCCTCCAGGATGCGCTCCCGCTCGCGCTGAGACGGCTGGTCCTTCCCCTGGCCCAGGGACTCCAGGCCGTGCGTTTCGATGCGGTCGATGACGGTGGGCGCGCCCTCGTTGACCACCACCTTGAGGCGCACGGCCTTGTCGCCGTCCGGGATGACTTCGTTGGACTCCACCTGCGCCTGGTAGAAGCCCTCCGCCTGGTAGAAGCGCTCGATGCGGCGCAGGTCCGCCTGCCACGCGTTGGTGTCGAAGTAGTGCGCCTTGCCGAAGGGCCAGAACGCGTACCAGGGCGTGGAGGACGTGAGGATGCGGTCCTTGATGTCCCCGTCGTCCACCTTCTTCGTCCCCTCGATGTCCAGGGACTTCACCTTGGGGCCGGTGGGCTGATTGGAGGTGGTGGCGCACGCCGTCAGCAGCACGGTCAGCGCGAGGGGCACGGCGGAGCGGAATCGGAGGAGTCGGACGTCGGCCACGCCACGTTTCTTACCGGATGGCCAGCCCCGACGCGTTTCGCAATGTTTCTTTGTGCGGCGAGTGTCGCATTCCACGACCTGGGGGACGGGGTCAGTGTCCGCCAAAACCCGGGCACTTCCGTGGCGCGTGCAACCGGGCCCGGGGTGCGTCAGATTCGGGCCCCTATGGTCCGGCGAATCGCACTCTTGCTGTCGGCCACGCTGGTGCTGGCCACCGGCTGCGGCGTGAGCGAAGACGAAGTGGTCCAACTCAAGGAGGGAGAGAACCTCGCCGACACGCCCTACTGTGGCTCGGTCGGATGCGCGGATCCGCTCCGCTTCTGCGCGGAGCTGTTCCTGGAGTTCGGCCGCTCGCCGCCCCTGTGCGTCGTGGACAACATCTGCGACCGGTTGGAGTGCGCGAAGGCGGGCCGCCGCTGCGCCGTGTTCGACGGCTTCCCCGGCCAGGTGAAGTGCATCGAGGACAACGGCCAGCAGTAGGCGGCCGTCGTCCACGAACCCCGGGGCAGCGGTCCCCGGGGGGGAAGCTTCAGGCTAGCGGCGCGACGAGGCGGTGAGCCACGCCAGGCGCTCCGCGGCGTCCTTCGTCTGGGCTTCCGTGAGCAGCGCGTCCGTGTTCTGCGCGATGCGGTAGGCCCAGTTGGCGTCGCCCATGGTGCCGGGCAGGTTGATGCGGTCGCGGGTGCCCAGCACGTCCTGCCACGGCAGCACGCACAGGTCCGAGCCCGCGTTGAGCGCGGCGGCCAGCGTGGCGCGGTGGATGTCCGGGGTGAACTCGCGCGTCACCGCCACGCCCTGGAACTCCGGCCACGCGCGCGCGGCGTTCTGGCGCTCGTCGTCGCGCGCCTGCTCCCACCACTCCGCCTGCGGCTCCGTGTCGTGCGTGCCGGTGGTGACCAGCGACACGACGGGGAACTGGTGCGGGTCGCGATAGGTGTTGTCGTCGCGCTCCCAGCGCAGCACCCGATAGCCGGGCAGCTTCAGGTCCGCGAGGATTTGACGCACGAACGGGGGAATTACACCCAGGTCCTCGGCGACGATGCCCGCGCCCTCCGACAGGAGCCGGAAGTGCTTCTCACCCTGGCGGCGCCAGGTGGGCTCGTCCCCGGGGACGAAGTAGCCGGTGGGGTTCTTCTCGTCGCGGATCCACTGGCGGAAGTAGCCCACCGCATGGTCCACGCGGCGCAGGTCGTAGTAGCTGGCCGCCTTGGCCGCGCGCTTCTTCAGCCACGCGTAGTCGTCCTTCTCCATCGCGGCGAAGTCGAAGTAGGGCAGGCCCCAGTCCTGGCCCGTGGCGGAGAAGTCGTCCGGAGGCACGCCCAGGCGCGCGTCGCGGCGCAGGATGTCCGGGTGGGCCCAGCAGTCGGAGCTGTCCTGCCCGATGATGAAGGGCTCATCCCCGCACAGCAGCACGTCCTTCGCCTTCGCCTGCGTGCGGACCTGGTTCCACTGCGCCTCCGCCAGCCACTGGAGCCACGCGTGGTAGCGCACGCGGCGCTCCATGCCTTCCTTCTGGATGGCGAGCAGCGCGTCCGGCTGGCGCGTGCGCAGGCCTTCGGGCCACTGCCACCAGGGACGGCGGTCTTCCTTCTCGCTGATGGCGGTGAAGAGGGCGTAGCTCTCCAGCCACTCGCCCTGCGCCTCGCGCCACTTCTGGAACTCCTGGGCGCGCGGCGTGCGCGGGGCCCACTCATGCTTCTCGAAGTGGTCGAAGGCGCGAGCGAACGCGGCGTCCTTCAGCGGGAACACCAGGTCGTAGCGCACGCGCGCCGCGGCGCGGGCCTCCGCCAGCTGCTGCTTCTGCGCGTCGCTGAGCGCGCCCTCTGCGCCGGTGGCCTGGAACTCCGGCACCTGGTTCAGGTCGATGAACAGCGGGTTCAGACCGAACGCGGACCGCGTGGCGTACGGGCTGGGGTCGCCGGGCGCGGTGGGGAGCAGCGGCAGCACCATCAGCATGCGCTGACGCGCGGCCTTCATCCAGGAGAAGAGCCCGTCCATGGCACCGAAATCACCGATGCCGAAGTCCGTTCGCGAACGCAGGGAGAAGAGAGGCAGCAGGAGACCGGAGAGCCGGCCAGGAGTGGACATGATGCGGCGCAATCTGCCCCAGCCCCGGGCCGGTGTGAACTGCCGTCGCGACGCGGTGCACACACGCTTGCTTGTCGGGCCCGCCGTCGGTCCCGGGACGCTCAATGGTTGACGATCACCCCCATGAGGCGGGAAGGACCGCCCCCATGAAACCGCTTCCCCTGTCCTTCTACGCCCGGCCCACCCTGGAAGTAGCGCGCGACCTGCTGGGCACCCTGCTGGTGGTGGACGGCGTCCGGGGCCGGCGCGTGGGCCGCATCGTGGAGGTGGAGGCCTACCTGGGCGAGCACGACCTGGCGTGTCATTCGTCCAAGGGCCGCACGCCGCGCACGGAGGTGATGTTCGGGCCGGCGGGGCGCTCGTACGTCTACCTCATCTATGGAATGCACCACTGCTTCAACGTGGTGACGGACGCGCCCGGGGTGGCCGCGGCGGTGCTCGTGCGGGGCGTGGAGCCGGTGGAGGGCATCCCGCCCGGCGAGCGGACGGACGGGCCGGGAAAGCTGTGCCGGGTGATGGGGCTCAACCTGAACCACAACGGCCTCACGCTGGACTCGGAGGGGCTGTACCTGTCGCTGGGGACGCCGGTGCCGGACGCGCGGGTGGAGCGGGGGCCTCGTATTGGCGTGGAGTACGCCGGGGCGTGGGCCGCTGAACCCTTCCGGCTGTGGGATCGGGACAGTGGACACGTCAGCCGCTTCGTCTCCCGGCGGCCTCGCCGTCGGCCTTGACGCGGAACCTTTCGACTGGTTGGGTGGGAAACGTCATGTCCCACGAGGCTCCCCAGGAAGAAGACCGGCAGGAAGAAGACCGGCGGCTCCTGATGCGGGCCCAGGACGGTGACGTGTCCGCCTTCGAGGCCCTGGTGGGCCTGCACCAGGACCGGGTGTACGGCCTGGCGCTGCGGATGACGCGCTCGGAAGCGGACGCGGCGGAAATCACCCAGGACACCTTCCTGTCCGCCTACCAACACCTGAAGGACTTCCGGGGCGAGGCGGCCTTCGGGTCCTGGGTGCACCGCATCGCGGCCAACCACGCCCTCATGCGCCTGCGTCACCGGCGGGTGGCCCAGGCGGCCGAGTCCGAGCTCCAGACCCCTGAGTTCACGGAGCGGGGGACCCTGGCGGACTACCCCGTCTCGGACTGGAGCCGGGACGCCGAGGAGAAGGCGCTGGACGCGGAGCTGGGGCAGGCCATCCAGCAGGCGGCCGACCGGTTGCCGGAGGGCTACCGGGAAGTCTTCCTCTTGAAAGACGTGGATGGCCTCAGCTACGAACAGATCGCAGAGGTGACGGGGGATTCCATCCCCGCCATCAAGAGCCGCCTGCACCGGGCACGGCTCGCGCTGCGAGAAGCCATCGACCTGTTCTACAACCGGGACAATCGCGGGGTGTGAAACCCCCAGGGCGCCTCGGCATCTTCGAACAGGAACGAGGGGAGCCGCAGCCAGCCGAGGTTCGGATGTATACCTGCAAAGATTCCATCAACCTCCTGCTTGAGTTCCTTGAGGGCGAAATGCCCGAGGAGGAGGCGCGGCACCTGCAGGAGCACCTGTCGGGCTGTAAGCCCTGCGAGGAATTCCTCAGCACCTATCGGGCGACTCCCGGCCTGTGCAAGCGCGCCATGGCGCTGAAGATGCCTCGGGAAGTGTCAGCGAAGCTGACCGAGTTCCTGCGCTCGAAGATCAAGTCCTGCTCGTGAACCTGAAAAGTCTGTCGCTGCCGGAGCTGGAAGCAGCGCTCGCGCCGGCCCAACCGTCCGCGACCGCGGTGCGCAAGGTGTTCGCGGGCGTCTTCGCCCACGCCCGTCCCACGGTGGATGCCGTCGCGCTGGCGCCCCAGGTGCCGCGCCGGGTCGCGGACCTGCTCCGCGCCCAGGCGGAGATGCCGTCCCTCAAGGTTGTGGAGCGGCGGCAGGCGGAAGACGGCTTCGTGAAGTACCTCTTCGAGTCACCGCTGGGTGGCCGCATCGAAGCGGTGCGCATCCCCATCTTCGAGGAGAAGTACGTCGTCTGTGTGTCCAGCCAGGTGGGCTGTGCGCTGGCGTGCGACTTCTGCATGACGGGCAAGCTGGGCTTCCAGCGGAATCTCCAGACCTGGGAGATCCTGGATCAGGTGATGCAGGTGCGCGCGGAGGCGGACCGGCGCGTGGGCGGCGTGGTGTTCATGGGGATGGGCGAGCCGCTGCTGAACTACAAGGAGACCATCCGCGCGGCGCAGATCCTGTCGCACCCGGCGGGGTTCTCCATCTCCGGCACGGCCATCACGTTCTCCACGGCGGGGCACGTGCCCGCGATTCGCCGCTACACGAAGGAAGGGCACCCGTTCCGTCTGGCGTTCAGCGTGACGAGCGCCATCCCGGAGAAGCGCGCGAAGGTGCTCCCCATCGAGAAGACGCACCCGCTGCCGGAGCTGATCCAGGCCATCCGTGAGTACAGCGAGGCGCGGCGCGAGCGGGCGATGATTGCCTACGTGGCCATCCAGGGCTTCAACCTGGAGCGCGAGGACGCGGAGGCGCTGAAGGCGGCGTTCGAGGGCATCCCCATCAAGGTGGACCTCATCGACGTGACGGATCCGACGGGCAAGTACCTGCCGCCCACGGCGGAGGAGTTGAGCGCGTTCCGGGACCACCTTCAGATTCTGAAGGCGCCCATCGCGCGGCGCTATTCGGGCGGCAAGGAGATTGGCGCGGCGTGCGGCACGCTGGCGGCGAGCCAGTACGGCGGCACGGTGCTTCCGACGCCTGCTGCTTCGCCCCGGCAGGCCTGAGGTCCACGCCCGCGCGTGTTCACCGCCGCGCGGCTGGTGGAGAACACGGGTTCCGCCGGGAGGGGAGACGACTTAAGTCTCGCGCGGAGGGCTTCCGGGTCTGGAGGGCACCGCACGGATGTGGATCGAGCACGTCGACAAGCTGATTGGGGCGCTGGGGCCGTTCGGGTTCCTGGTGCTCGGCGTGGCGGCGATGCTGGAGTACGTGGTGCCGCCGTTCCCCGGGGACACCATCGTGCTCATGGGCGGCGTCTACGCCGTGCGCGGGGTGAAGCCCTGGTGGCTGGTGCTCGCGGTGGTGACCGCGGGCAGCGTGGTGGGCGCGTTCATCAACTACTCGGTGGGCCGGTGGCTGGCGAAGCGCTTCGAGGCGCAGCCGGGGCGCTCCTTTTTCGGGCTCACGCACGCGCGGCTGGAGCAGGTGCAGGCGCGGATGCGGCACGCGGGGCCGTGGCTGCTGCTGGTGAACCGGTTCCTGCCGGGCATCCGGGGCGTCATCTTCATCGCGGCGGGAGCGGCGCGCATGCCGCGCTTCAACGCGCTGGTGCTGGGTGCCATCTCCGCGCTGGCGCACAGCGGGCTCATCCTGGCGCTGGGCATGGCGGTGGGCGGCAACCTGGAGCGGTTGACGGTGCTGGTATCGCGCTACCAATACGCGGTCATCGGGCTGCTCGTGGTGGCGGCGCTGGGGTTCGGTGTGCGGGCGCTGACGCGGCGGCGTGAGTCGGCCGTGGAACCGTAGCGAGCCCGGTCGGGCATGAAAATGTGCGGGGACGACCCGCCAGGGTGGGTCGCACGTTGCGCGGGCCCGGGGTGGCGCGGTTGAGTCGGGGGCATGTCCCGCATCCGTGCTCGCTGGTGGCTGCTCGTGTTGCTCGTCCTGGTGGGAGGGTGCCGCTGTGGCGACGACCCCAACGTGGGCGGTGCGAGCGCCAGCTTCCGGCCGCAGGTCGAGGTCGTGGACTTCGGCCGGGTGCTGGAGGGCACGCAGGTGCGCCGTTCACTGACGCTGGTGGCCACCGGCCGCGCGGGCGTCACGGTGGACGCGGTGACGGACGCGCCCTTCTTCGTCGTCGTGTCCCAGATTGTCGTGGGGGGCAGCGGCACGGGCACGGTGGACATCCTGTTCTCCGCGGGCAGCACGCCGGTGGAGGGGGAGCTGGTGCTCACCGCGGGGCGCACCACGGCGAAGGTGAAGCTCACCGGCGTGGGCGTGCGTCCGCTGGCGTGCATCCCGCGGAGCGAGTGCCACGACTCGCGCTTCGACCTGGACTCCGGCCTGTGCATCGAGTCCCCGCAGGCGGACGGAGCGTCATGCATCCCCAGCAGCCGCTGCCAGGAGAACGGCCGCTGCCAGGCGGGCGTCTGCGTGGGGCAGCCGCGCACGTGCAATGACGACAACCCGTGCACGGTGGACAGTTGTTCGCCAACGCAGGGCTGCGTGACGGCGAGCGTCGCGTGCCCGGTGCCGAGCAACCCCTGCAAGGTGGGCGTATGCGACCGCAACTCGGGCTGCAAGGAGGTGGACGTGGCGGACTTCAGCCCCTGCGGCGCGGTGAGCTGCAAGGCGGCGCGGGTCTGCCTTGGCGGCACATGCCGGTCGGTGACGCCGCCGGACGGCTTCGTCTGCGCGCCGGCCACGCCATGCCAGGATGAAGGCAAATGCAGCGCGGGCGAGTGCATGCGCCCGGACGCGGGAGACCTGGAGTCCGTCTTCAGCGCGGAGCTGGGCGGGATGCCCGTCGCGGAGGACGGCGGACCGGTGCTGCTGGTGGACGATGGGACGGTCTACGCGTCGGTGTGCGGTGAGGACGCGGGCTGCTGGCTTGCCGCGTACACGGAGAGCGGACTGCTGCGCTACGAGTCGCCCTATGAGGACGGAGGCGCGAGGACGCTGCTCGCGGCGTCGGGCGCGGGCGTGGTGGTGCTCGCGCCGGAAGCGCTGGAGGCATACGCGCCGCGAGGCGTGGGCGAGCTGCGCTGGCGCACGTCGCTGGCGTTCGCCGATGCGGCGCTGGATGGAGGAACCCCGGAGGTCGTGCCCGGCACAACGGGAGCGGGCAGGGTGGCGCTCACGAAGGAAGGGGACGTGCTGACGTACGTCACGTGGAGCGACGACGCGGGCACGGAGCCGCTGCGCTCCCGGCTGGTGTTGCTGAGCGCGGACGCGGGCATGCCGCTGGCGATGGGGCCGGAGGAGGACGGCGGCGGAGCGGCGAGGCTCGCCGTGGACGACGCGCGCGGCGCGTACCTCTACACGCCGTGGGATGGACGGTTGGCCTTCACGGACCAGGCACCGGCTGCTCCGGTCACGGATGGCGGGACACTCATGGCGTTCGGTGATGCGCTCGAGGACGGAGGCATCGCATCACTGAGCCTCGAACCGCTCGATGCGGGTGTCCCAGGTGGAGCGTCATCACTGGCGCTCGCATCGGGACGGTTGCTCGTAGGCTCGCAGGCCTTCGTGGACACGGATGGAGGTGTGCTCACCGCGCTGGATTGGGACGCGGGCACACGCACGCTGTCGCCCCTGGCCGAGCCCGTGCTCATGTCCCCCGGAGGCGCGACCGGTCATGCGTTCGCGTTCGCGTGCGACCACACGGACGGAACTCCCTGCGCCGGCGCGGAGCTGCGCACGGTGCTGCGCTCCTTCAGCTCGGACGACGGCCAGCTCCTCTCAGAGGTGGACGTGTTGCCCTCGCCGGTGCTGCCCGGCGCCTTCCATGAAGCCGCGCTGCTGGAGCAGAACACCGTGGGCGTGCTCGCGGACGCGGAGCTGCCGAACGGTCAGCGCCAGGCGTGGCTCGAATGGATCGCCTTCGGCGACAAGCTCAATCAGTGCTCGCTGCCAGGCCGCGTGGAGGTGGCGGGCGCGGTGTTCGCCGGAGACCTGTTGCACGTGGCCCTGCGCCGCGACGGCGTCTGGTGGCTGGAGTCCTATCCCCTCGGTGGACGTACCGAATCCCGAGGCTGGCCCCAGCGCAACGCCAGTCCCGCAGGCACACGCCGCGCCGCGCCCTAACCGCCCGCGGCCGGGTCCACCCAGAGGTCCTCGTAGCGCACCTGCGGCGGCGTCTGGTGCAGCCGCAGGTTCTGCACGGAGGCCACCGCCACCGCGTGCGTGCGGTCGTGGTACAGCGGGATGAGCGGGCAGTCCTCGCGCGCCAGCATCTCCGCGCGCTTGTAGAGCTGCGAGCGCAGCTCCGGGTCGATGGACACGCGCGCCTCGGCGGTGAGTCGGTCCAGCTCCGGGTTGCGGTAGCCCAGCGGGTACACCGTCTGCGCGCTGGAGTTGAGCAGGAAGTGCAGGAAGGCGTCGGGGTCCGGGAAGTCCGCCAGCCACAGCGTGCGGAACGCCGGGACCTTCCCCTCGCGCAGGCGCGCCAGGTACTCCTCCGGCGGCATCTGCTCGTGGCGCAGCTCCAGCAGCCCCGCCTGGATCAGCGGACGGAAGAGCACCGCGTCCTCGGCGGACGTGTCGCGGCCCACCGCGTGGTGCAGGGTGAGCTGCAACCGCCGCACGCCCGCTTCGCGCAGGAGGCGCTCCGCCAGCGTCAGGTCCGGCACCGGCGTGGGCCCCAGCTCCTGTGCCCCGTCCAGCAGCTCCGGCGGCGTGAAGGTGCGGGCCGCGCGCGCGCCCGGGTGGAACTGCTCCACCACGCTCGGGATGTCCATGCCCGCGCGCAGCGCCCGCCGCACGCGCACGTCGTTGTACGGCGCCTCGTTCAGGTTGAGGCCCAGGAACGCCGTGGAGGGCGTGGTGCTGGTCACCACCTGATGCGCGTCCAGCCCATGCGCCTCCGTGTGCTCCACGTGCAGGAACGACACGAGGTCCACCTGCCCGTCCAACAACTGCCGCACCGCCTGCGGACGCGTCTCCGTGAGGACGAACTCCAACCGGTCCAGCAGCGGAAGCCCGCCGCGCCAGTAGGTGGCGTTGCGCTCCAGCACCATCCGGTCCGCCTGCATGCCCACGACGCGGAACGGCCCCGTGCCCACCAGCTTCCCCGTCGGGTCCAGCTTCGCCACCGCCGTGGCGGTCAGCGCCATGAGCTGGAGGAAGAACGCCTTGGGCTCGCGCAGGCGAATCTCCAGCGTGCCTTCGTCCAGGACCTCGATGCCCGTCACCTCGCGAGCCATTCCGCTGGCGTACTCGCGCGCGCCCTCCACGTCCTCCAGCAGGCTGCGGTCTGGCGAGCGCAGCGCCGGATCCATCAGCCGCTCCAGGTGGCGCTTCACGTCCTGCGCGGTGAGCAGGGCGCCGTCGTGGAAGGTGACGCCCCGGCGCAGGTAGAAGCGGTAGCGGCGAGCGGAAGGATCCGCGTCCCAGCGCTCGGCCAGGTCGGGCACCAGCATGCCGTCCTCCAGCCGCACCAGGCAGGAGAAGAGGCACGCCGTCAGCTCCGCCATCTGGTTCTCCACGGCGAACAGCGGATCCACCGTCTGCCGCGCGCGCAGCGAGCCCGACTGATGCAGGCCCACCCTCAGCGTGCCGCCCACGCGGGCCCGAGGCAGCTGGAAGCGGAACACCTCCGCCTCCAGGCTCGCCGTCTCGTGGCCCAGCTGGTCCACCGTGCGGTCCAACCCGTCGCCAATGCGGATGACCCGGCGCGCGTCCTCGCGCACCTGCGCGACTTCTTCACGAATGGACGCGTCACCCCGGGTGAGCACCTGGTGCGCGGCGCGCAGTTCCTCGATGGCCGCGCTCAGGCGCATCACCGCTTCGGACAGGTCGCGGCCGGTGCGCGCCTGGGCCTCGGCCTTCTGGCCGGCGCTCTGGCCCACGCGCGACATCTCCTGGATCTGGCGCACCAGGTCCCGCGCGTTGCCGGACTGCTCGATGGCCATGCGCGTGATGTCCTCCACGCGCCGGGCCACGCGCTTGCTGGCCTCCACGACGGTGGCGCCCTGCGCCTCCAGCCGCTGCGTCTCCATCACCGTGGCCTCCACGGCGGCGAAGGTGCGCTGGGTGATGGAGCGGATCTCGCTCAGGGCCTCGGAGGCGCGGTCGCCCAGGGCCACGCCCGCGGTGGCCTGCTCGCGGCCCTCCTGCACCAGCGCCACGGCGGTCTCCACCGCGTCGCGGATGCCGGTGACCATGGTGCCAATCTCGCGCGTGGAGCGGGTGGTGCGCTCGGCGAGGCTGCGGATTTCGTTGGCCACCACGCCGAAGGGGCGGCCGTGCTCGCCCGCCTGCGCGGCGATGATGGCGGCGTTGAGGGCCAGGAGGTTCGTCTGGTCGGCGATCTCCTGGATGACGTCCACGATGCGGCCAATCTCCAGCGACCGCGTGCCGAGCATCTCCATCAGCTCGGCCGCCTTGCGCACCGTCTCCTCCACCCGGTACATGCCCTGCACGCTGTCGCCCACCAGCGCCTCGCCGCGCTGGGCGGTGGCGGTGACGGCGATGGCCATGCTGTTGGTCTCCGTGGCGCGGCGGCGCACGGCGTCGATGCCGCCCTCCACCAGCGCGACGAAGTCCTCCGCCTCCGAAGCGAAGCGGCCCAGCTCGTCGCCCGACGCGGCGATGTGGGTCAGCCGCTCCGTCATCGCCTGGGTGAGACCGCTGGTGCGCTGGCTGAAGTCGTTGACGGTCTCCAGTCCGTCCACCACCTGGTGCAGCCGCTCGGTCATCTCCAGCAGGGCGCCCGTCGTCTCGTGCGCGAAGGTTTCAATGTGCTGCACGCGCTTGATGGCCACCTGGAGGCTGGTGCCGTTGCCGCCCACGGCGGTGAGCGTGCGCTCCACGGCGCCTCCCTGACGGCGCGCGGCCTCCAGCAGCATGCGGGCCTGCTCGCTCACGCCGTTGCCGGTGCGGTGCAGGTTGCTCGTCACGCGCTGCACCTGGGACATGGCCCGGCGCAGGGACAGGATGAGGCGGCGCAGGTCCTCCTGGCCCTCGAAGCCGGTGTGGATGGGCGTGGTGAGGTCGCCCTCCGCCAGCCGGGACATCAGGTCGCGCCGCTCGCGCCGCCGCATGGCCGCGAAGCGGAACCACGACAGGTAGCTGCCGATGAGCCAGAGGAACGGCACGCCGAGCAGCAGCACCGCCCACCCAGCCGTGTCATCCGGCTTGCCCGTCACCCAGAACAACACGAAGCCCAGGATGAGTGCGGAGACCAGGGCTGCCACCAGCCCGAACGAGAAGAGGTACCGTTTGGCGCCCATGGACGGGTGGACGCTAACCCGCCTTCTCGCGCCGGTCCTGATTTCGACGCATGCTTCATGAGCCATGAAGGCCCTGCTCGCCATCGCCATGCTGGCGCTCCCTGTAAACCCCGCCAGCACGGGCCCCGAGGCCGGAAACCCGGCGCCGGTCCGCACGGAGGCGTCGCGGGCCCGGTTCATCTTCGCGTGGCGCGGCGTGCCGGTGGGTACGGTCACCCTGACGCTGGAGCCGGGGAGCTTCACGTACGACAGCGAGCACCTGCACCTGCGCTCGGGCCGTGCGGGCGTGCTGGGGCGCTCGGCCGTCATCCACGTGGACGGCAGGGGGCACATCACGGACACCGACCGCGAGCGCGACGTGATGCCCCAGGCGCTCTGGGTATGGCGGGGCCCTCCGCCCGAAGGGTGCGTGGAGGCCCGTGAGGAGCTGTCCTCCCCCACGCGCATCGGTCCTCACTGCGTCACGTCCCGCGGCCCCACGCGCGCCGAGGGCACGATGCTGGGGGCTGCCTTCCGGGCCACCTATGACCGGGAGGGCTGGCTCCAGGTGCTGGAGCTGGGGGACTCGCGCTTCACCCGGGCCACCCCCGGGGAACGGCTGAAGCCGCCACCGGAGCTCTTCTCGGACGGCCTGCCGGTGGAGGGAGACGCCCCGGGGCCCCTGGCGCTCGTCGCGGCTCGGAGGGACGGGCCACGCGCGCCGTCCGTCCCCCGGCGCCTTGAGGGCATGACGGAGTGGACGCCCGCGGCGGCGCGGGCCCTGTCCGCGAAGGTGCACGCCGCCTTCCCGGACAAGGGGCCCTCGGAGGCGGACTGGAACCGGGGCGGGGAGGGCGAGGCCGGAGGCTGCCTGGCCCACGCCCTGCGCTACGCGGCCCTGGCTCGCCAGCGAGGCCAGCGCGTGGGGCTGGTGCACGGGCTGTTGGTGGTGGACGGCGGCCCCGCCCGGCCGCACGCCTGGGTGCGGGTGGCGCTGCGGGGCGGCGGGACGCTGGAGTTGGACCCCACGTCCCTGGACCCCGTGCGCCCGGACACGCACCTGGCGCTGGCGCTGGTGCCGCCAGAGGGCCCCGCCCTGGAGGCCGGGGAGCGCTGGCTGTCGCTTCTGCGCGGAGACTTCCGCGTGGTGCGCGCTACTCGAACGGAATGACGGACAGCTTCGCGCCGGGCTTCACTTCCAGGATTTCCTTGGCGCGAGCGGGCAGGTGGATGACGGTGTTGTCCAGCCGGGCCTGGCAGCGCACGGAGCGGAAGCGGTTGCGGCCGGATTCGCGCTCGACGGCGACCAGCACGTCGTCTCCCACCAATTCGAAGTCCTCTTCCGCCAGCTTCATCGTGCGGTAGCGGCGCACCAGGGAGATGTCCTCCGTATTCGCTTCGAAGTGCGGTCCGCCGTCGAACGGGTCGATGCGCTCCACGTACCGGAAGCCCACCCGCTCCAGCATCCGCTGCACGCCGCGCGTGGCCGGGCCCACTTCGCCCAGCACCTTCTGCACGCGGTCCGGGAACAGCGACGCGTAGATGTCCGACGCGGGGAACAGCTCCTTGATGAACTCCTTGTTCTGGCGGCTCAGCCGGTCGGCCTCCAGGTAGGTGAGCCCGGTGAACTTCTTCCCGCAGGCCTCCCACAGGAGGCTGCGCCCGTCCGGGAGCAGCGGCGGCAGGAGCTCCGCCAGCACGCGCGGCCGGAACAGCCGCCGGTGCATGGAGATGAAGAGGAAGCGCACGAAGGACAGCTGCTTGCCGGGCTTGTCCGGCGTCGCGCGGTAGGGCGGGTCCACCACCAGGCCGCCAATCTCCGTGGGGCCCTCGTAGTTGTACGCGATGGACAGCACCTTGTGCCGCAGGTGCCGCTCCAGCGAGGCCGAGTAGTGCTCGCGCTCGCTCACCTCATAATAGATGTGCGGCGCGTCATACGTGCCGTGCTGGGCGATGATCATCGACGTGCCGATGATGAGGCTGTTGCGCACGTCCTCCAGCACGAAGAGGTACTCGCGCTCGAACGGGTCCTTCACCTTGCCGGCGAAGCTCTTCACCGACTTGTCGATGATGGCCTCGAGCGTCTCTTCGTTGTTCGGCAGGTTGACCGTGTTCAGCACCGCGGCAAGACGCTTCAGGCCGGGCAAATCGGTTTTCTGGACGTCTCGCAGTACGAGCATGGGGCACACGGATGAGCGCCCCGGGAAGGGAGCGCCGGAAGGGCCCGTGACCTTACACCACGCCCCCGTCCCGTCAGCCCCCTGGATGCTCCCCTGTCAATGACGCGTTGCGTTCAGGACATCGCTCCGCCGTCCGCTCGGTGGGTACGGGCGGCCCGCCCCCGACGTGAAACATGTCTCGATCCAGGAGAGGGCCTGCCTGGTTGCATGCTGTGTTGTCAGGCGTCTGGGAATGGTTTGGCGAGGGAATGAAGACAGGGAATGATTGCTGCCAACCTTTGTCGAAGTTTGACATCAAAGCACCCAGTCTTCCCCCTCCCCCAAGGATTCAGCATTGAAAGCACTGCACCTCTGGCTCGTGGTTGTTCTGCTCCCGAGCCTCGCTGCGGCGGAAATCGTCTGGCGGGGCGATTTCGAGACGGGAAACCGTTCCCAATACAGCAAGGAACAGATGGTGAGTTCGGACCGGCTCCAGGTGGTGACGAGCCCGGTGTCGGAAGGCAAGTACGCGCTCAAGGCCACGGTGAAGCAGGGCGATGATCCCATCAACTCCAGCGGCAACCGCAACGAGCTCGTCTATCTGAGCAACGAGAAGGTGGGTTCGGAGTACTGGTACCGCTGGAAGGTGATGTTCGCGAACGACTTCCCCAGCGTGGACGCGTGGCAGCTCTTCACGCAGTGGCACCACGACGGCTGCTGCGGGTCGCCGCCGGTGGAGTTCTTCGTGAAGGGCGAGGTCATCCGCCTGACGCTGAACGACAGCGGCACGGTGTGGAGCACGGCGCTCAAGCGCGGCGCGTGGCAGGAGTTCATCTTCCACGTGAAGTGGTCCCCGGACGCGTCCGTGGGCTACGTGGAGCTGTGGCACAACGGCGTCCAGGTGCTGAAGAAGACCCAGGCCAAGACGATGTTCTCTGGCCAGAACAACTACCTGAAGCTGGGCCTGTACCGGGACGACACCATCAAGCCGGTGGGCGTCGTCTACCACGACGGCATGATCCAGGCGACGACCCGCGCGGACGTGTTCCCGGTGGTGCAGCCGGATCCGGACCCCGTGGTCGATGCCGGCACGCCGGTGGACGCGGGCACGACCGTGGACGCGGGCTCGCCGCAGGACCCGGTGTTCGACGCGGGCAGCCCGGTGGATCCGGATCCGGTGGTGGACGCGGGCTCGCCGCAGGACCCGGACCCCGTGGTGGACGCGGGCACGCCGGTGGACGCGGGCACGGGCACGGGCGTGAAGCCGTCTCCGCTGGACGAGGGCGAGGGCGACGCCAACTTCCACGGCGGCTGCTCCGCGAGCGGTGGTTCGTTGGCCGCGTTCTCGCTGCTGGGCCTGCTGGGCCTGATGCGGGCTCGCCGTCGCCGGAGCTGAATCGCGGGTGAAGGACCCTCCCGCTCCGGTGCGCCCGGGGCGGGAGGTGGGTTGAAGGAGTCCACGCTTCCATGCGAGGAGGCGCGGAATGACTCCTCCCCGTTGGATGTGGTGGCTGTGCTGCCTCGTGCTGTGGACCGCGTGCGCAGGCCCGGCGGTGCGCAGGCCCCGGAGCTACTCCCAGACAGCGGTGGACTCCGCGACGGCAGGATGTCTGCGCAATCCGGCGTGTGCGTCGCAGGTGGGACAGGACGCCATCCTGCCGTGGCTGACCCGCGCGGCGGCCCGGGCAGGTCAGGCCGCGGCGGTGATGCGCCTGTGGGAAGCGGCGGAGGTGGCCCGCGTGGAGCACGTGCTGGTGGAGTGCGCGAAGCAGGCGAACTTCGACGTGAACGAGCGGTTGTTGGGGCCCGGAGGGCGGACGACTCGCGCGATCTGTGAGGAGAAGGTGGTGGACGCGAACGGCCGAGAGACGACGCGGGCCGTGCAGTTGGGGAACGCGAAGCACGAGGCGGCACTGGCGTGCGTGCAGGAGGCACTTGGCGCCACGGATGCGGGGCGGTTCAGTCTGGAGCCGCGCTACCTTCGTGATGCGAAGACGGGCCGGACGCGTTGGTTGGATCCGGAGGAGGTGGCGCGCTGGCTGGCCGCAGGACAGTTCTTCCTACTGACGGGGACCATCGCGCCGGATGTGGTGCTGCACGCCTTGGGGAACCCGCTTCAAATTCAGCGGGTCTATGACTTCAAGTTCCCGTGCCCGGTGGACAAGCCCGCAGTCTGGTCGCAATACCCGGAAGGGAGCCCTTACGCGGAACAGTGGCAGGATGACGTGTACCGGCAGCTTCTGGGACATGACGTGATCCCGAAGACGGTGTCTCCCAACTACGGAGTCAGGTGATGGTCACGCGAGTCCCGAGTGTCCGTGAGACCCTCGATATCGAGGGCAATAACGTGGTCCTGCTTCGAGAGGGCCTCAGCATTGCCTACTACGTGCGGGCTCCTCACGAGGAGATCGCTTCAGCGGTCTGGCGTGCCTTCGAGCGTTATCGAGAGGCCATCGAGCCACGCGTGTTCGACGCGTACCTGGATGTCTACACAGGGGATAGGCCACGATTTGATGCGGAGGGAGAGGCGGTTCTACGGGCCCGGATGCTCAGGCCTGCCTCCGGCATCGCAGAGGTGCACGAACTGTATCACTCCGCGACCGGCATCTGCTTCAAGTACGAAGGACGTGGCACCACGGCGCCCAACTTCCACGACACGTACCCTGAGAACACCTGCTGCCTGGAGTTCCGGCTGCCCACCGAGTTCCTGGACGAGCGCGGGCCGGAGTGGATCCGCGCGTTGGCCATCGACCTGGGGCGCGAACTGCCGTGGAACTCGGGGCACGCGGGACTGTCGCTCGAAGCCCATGCCTGGACCCAAGCGATCACGCCGCGCCTCCATGAAGTGACCCGGCGTCACCCGGGCTTCGATCTGGTGCACCGGCTGAACAGACTCGCCCTGTATCTGGGCACGAAGCTCCGTCCCCCCGCGTGGCTCAACTTCCTGGGCCCTCCGGTGCTGAACGAACTCGGCGGCGTGGAGGGACTGCGTTCCAAGCTTCACTCACCCTCGACACAGGTCGAATCCCTGTCCCCGGACCGCGCCGTGGTGTCCCTGGGCCCCGTCCCCGAAGCCGGGGACCTGGAAGCCGGTGACACACTGCCCGCGTACCGCGAGCTGGCCCGCGTGCTGGAGCCCTGGCTCTACGCGCACCAGGGCGAATGGGGCCTCTTCCCCGAAGCCGAGGTCCGCCAGTGGGAGCGCCGCTTCCTCTGACCGCGCTGTGGCATCATCCGCGGTCGTCATGTCGCAGACGCCTCGCAAGGTCTCGCTCGTCCTGAGCTACCAGTACCCCGGCAAGTACGCCTTCACCGTGCTCGCCGGCGCCGTGGAGGCGGACCCCGCGCTCGCGGACGTGTCGATGCACTTCCCTCGCAACCGCGAGGACCTGCTGACCACCGTGCGCGAACGCGCGGACGCGGGCGACACCGTCGTCGCCGCGTGGTCCTTCTACTCCGCCAGCTTCGGCCCCTCCGTGGAGGAGCTGAACTGGGTGCGCGAACGGCTGGAGGGCCGCGACGTCCTCTGCATCGCGGGCGGCGTGCACGCCACCGCCGAAACGCTCCAGACGCTCCAGGCCGGCTTCGACCTCATCGCCGTGGGCGAGGGCGAACACACCCTGCGCGCCCTGCTGTCCCGCGTCCTCAAGGGCGAGGACCCACGCACCACGCACGGCACCGCGCACCTCAAGGACGGCAAGCTCGTGCAGCACGGCCACGGCGAGGGCGTGCGCCTGGACGACTTCCCTCCGTTCGCCGCGAAGAACGTGAAGTTCGGCGCCATCGAGATCACCCGCGGCTGCATCTACGCCTGCCGCTTCTGCCAGACGCCCTTCATGTCCAAGGCGCGCTTCCGGCACCGCACCGTGGCCAACATCGCCCACTGGGCCCGAGAACTGCGCCGCGCGGGACGGCGCGACCTGCGCTTCATCACCCCCACGTCCCTGTCCTACGGTACCCCCAACGAGACCGTGAACCTGGCCGCCGTGGAGGAGCTGCTCGCCGCCGTGACGGAGGCCATGGCCCCGGACGGACGCATCTACTACGGCACCTTCCCCTCGGAGGTGCGCCCGGAGCACGTCACGCCGGAGTCCCTGGCGCTGCTCAAGCGCTACGTGGCCAACGACAACCTCATCATCGGCGGTCAGTCCGGCTCCGAGCGCATCCTCCAGGCCACCCGGCGTGGCCACGACGTGGAGACCGTGGTGCGCGCCGCGCGGCTCGCGGTGGAGGGCGGCTTCGTGCCCAACGTGGACTTCATCCTGGGCCTGCCCGGCGAGGAGCCCGCGGACGTGGACGCCACGCTGGACCTCATGCAGCGGCTGTCCGACCTGGGCGCCCGCGTGCACGGCCACACCTTCATGCCGCTGCCCGGCACCCCGTACCGCGACGCGGCCCCCGGCCGCATGGACGAGCGCACCCGGCAGCGGCTGGACTTCCTCGCGTCCCAGGGCCGCCTGTATGGCCACTGGAGGGCGCAGGGTGTGCTCGCGGAAGGCATCGCCGCTCGCAGACAGCCGCGCGCCCGCTAGCCGCGGGCGCTACACTGCTCTCCGCGATGGCTGAACAGACGCCCTATTGGCTCCTCATCTCCGTGCTCTTCAGCTCCCAGCCCCTCACCCCGGCGCTGGCCATGACGCTGCACGAGGCCGCCTTCGAGCTGTACACGCGCGGCGAGGGCTCGCGAGAGGTGGCCGGCGATCTGCTCTCCGGCCGCGTGAACAACCTGCGCAAGGACGTGTCCCTGGGCGGCATCGCCGGGCCCGCCTTCGAGGCTGAAATCGAGACCGAGCGCGGCTCCGGCGTCGTCCGCTTCGTCCTCACCCGCCAGGGGCTGGAGATGATGAAGGCCCAGTCGCCCGCCGCGCCCGCGAAGCCGAAGTACCTCAACTGAGGAAAGGGCCCCCTGTCCGCCCGGCCGCTCCCGGTGCGGCGCTTCCGTCACCACCTTGAGGACTCAAGGGAGGAGTGACGGCATGGACCCCAAGGACGAATACCTCAAGAAGAGCGCCGGCATCCCGCTGGATCCAAGCAAGCAGAAGGACCCGGAGGAGCACGGCGACCGGGTGCCCGCGGAGGGGCGCGCCGAGGAACTCAACGACGTCACCGGGCAGAACGGCGGGCAGCGCACCGACGTGGATCAGCCCTACAACGACACGCGGAACCGGCACGACGGCATCCGCGACCAGTACAGCGACGACAGCGACAAGAAAAAGCCCTGAGGTCTCCCCCAGGGCTTCAGTGAAGCAGATGCTGTGAAGGACGGCCTTGGAACGCGGGGACTACTCGCGGTCCAGGGTCAGCTTCATTCCGCCCATGTGCAGGATGGACTGGGACATGGACACCGCGGACATGATGGCCAGGTCCTCGATGGCCTGCATCTCCTCGCTCTTGGGCTCCGCGCCCGTCTGCGAGGTCGCGGCCTGCTGCTGGGTCTGCTGGGTCTGATTGCCCGAGACGTTGATGGGCGTAGAGGTGGCGCCCGCGGTGTAGGCGTTCATCAGCCCGCCGTGCGGCGTGGCCCCCATCTGCGCCAGCGCCGTCGACACCACCGAACCGCCCGTCAGCTGCGCGCCCATCTTCGGCTGCGCGGCCGCACCCGACATCAGCGAGCCGAAGCGGCTGCCCGACACGGAGGAGGCGGTGTTCGTCGCGGTCGGCTGCACCCGAGGACCGGAGAGAGACGTGATGCGGTTCATGGCGGCTCCCGTCAAAAGGCCCCGGTCTGCGCGGCGCACCCGAAGGCGTGCCTGTGGGGCTTCAAGTTCGTTCCCTGCATTATCGCCCCAGCCCCGGGGAAGTTGCCTCTTTCGCCTCGCGAACGGCGAAGGCCGCGGAATCCCAGGGGATTTCCCCTGGAACGCCACGGCCTTCAGTGCCTTTTCAGGGCGTCCGAGCCTGATCCGCCAGGCCTAGAACTGGTGGGCCTCGGTGGACTCGTGCAGGGCCAGGGTGCTGGCGCTGCCGCCGGAAATCACCTCGGCGACCTGGTCGAAGTAGCCGGTGCCCACCTCGCGCTGGTGGCGCGTGGCGGTGTAGCCGTTCTTCTCCGCGCCGAACTCCGACTGCTGCATCTCGCTGTAGGCCGCCATGCCGCGGTCCTTGTACTGACGGGCCAGCTCGTACATGGAGAAGTTCAGCGCGTGGAAGCCCGCCAGGGTGACGAACTGGAACTTGTAGCCCATGGCGCCCAGCTCCCGCTGGAACTTCGCGATGGTGCTGTCGTCCAGGTTCTTCTTCCAGTTGAAGGACGGCGAGCAGTTGTACGCGAGCATCTTGTTGGGGAACTGCTTGTGGATGCCCTCGGCGAAGGCCTTGGCCTGCGCCAGGTCCGGGGTGCTGGTCTCGCACCACACCAGGTCCGCGTACGGCGCGTAGGCCAGGCCGCGCGCGATGGCGCACTCCAGGCCGCCCTTGATGCGGTAGAAGCCCTCCGCCGTGCGGCCTGCCGCCTTGTCGATGAAGGCGTGGTCGTACTCGTCCGCGTCGCTCATCAGCAGCTTGGCGCTGTCCGCGTCCGTGCGGGCGACGAGCAGCGTGGACACGCCCATCACATCCGCCGCCAGGCGCGCCGCGGTCAGCGTGCGCACGAAGTGGCTGGTGGGCACCAGCACCTTGCCGCCCATGTGGCCGCACTTCTTCTCGCTGGCCAGCTGGTCCTCGAAGTGCACGCCCGCGGCGCCCGCTTCGATCATCCCCTTCATCAGCTCATAGGCGTTGAGCGGACCGCCGAAGCCGGCCTCCGCGTCCGCGATGATGGGCGCGAACCAGTTGCGGTCCTTGCGGCCTTCCGCGTGGTCGATCTGGTCGGCGCGGCGCAGGGCGTTGTTGATCTTCTTCACCACGGAGGGGACGGAGTCCACCGGGTAGAGGCTCTGGTCCGGGTACATCTGGCCCGCGGAGTTCGCGTCCGCGGCGACCTGCCAGCCGGACAGGTAGATGGCCTTGAGGCCCGCGCGCACCATCTGCACCGCCTGGTTGCCGGTGAGGGCGCCGAGCGCGTTGATGTACTCGTCCGTGTGGAGCAGCTCCCAGAGGCGGCGGGCGCCCAGCTCCGCCAGCGTGTGGCTCACGCGGATGGAGCCGCGCAGCTTCTCCACGTCCTTGTCCGTGTAGGTGCGCTTGATTCCCTCGAAGCGCTGCGCGTGGAGCTTCGCGTGAGGGGAGGCATCGGAAGTGGTCTGTGTCGCGTCGTACATGCCAGGACTCCTCGGGCTACAGTGAAGGGTTGAAAAGACTTCGGTGCTGCGTTTGGAAGGCGTCAGGACCGCGGGTCGAGGGCCTCGTAGGCCGGCAGCGTGAGGAAGTCCTCGAAGGCGGGTGCGGTGGACAGCTGCTCGAAGAGGGCGCGGGACTTCTCCATGTGCGCCTGGCCGTAGCGCTCGGTGGCGCCCTCGCGGTCCATGCGCGCCATCTCCTCCGCGAGCAGCTTGCCGAACAGCTCCGGAGTCACCTGGCGGCCGTCCTCCAGCGTGGCCTCGTGGTGGATCCACTGCCACACCTGGGCGCGGGAGATTTCCGCCGTGGCCGCGTCCTCCATCAGGTTGTAGAGCGGCACGCAGCCCAGGCCGCCCAGCCACGCGGCGGTGTACTGGATGCCCACGCGGATGTTGTGGCGCAGGCCCTCTTCGGTGCGCGTGCCGGAGGGCAGCTTGAGCAGGTCCGCTTCGGTGATGCGCACGTCCTCGCGCTTGTTGGCCACCTGGTTGGGGCCCTGCATCTGCGCGTCGAAGATCTCCTTCGCCAACGGGACGAGACCGGGGTGCGCGACCCAGGTGCCGTCGTGGCCGTTCTTCGCCTCACGCAGCTTGTCCGCGCGGACCTTGGCCATCACCGCGTCGTTGGCGGCGGCGTCCCCCTTGATGGGGATGAAGGCGGCCATGCCGCCCATGGCGTGCGCGCCCCGGCGGTGACAGGTCTGGATGAGCAGCTGCGAGTAGGCGTTGAGGAAGCCCTTGTCCATGGTCACCTGCCCGCGGTCGGGCAGCACCACGGACGCGTCCGACTGGAGCGTCTTGATGAAGCTGAAGATGTAGTCCCAGCGGCCGCAGTTGAGGCCGGCCGAGTGCTCGCGCAGCTCGTAGAGGATTTCGTCCATCTCGAACGCGGCGGGCAGCGTCTCGATGAGGACCGTGGCCTTGATGGTGCCGCGCGGGATGTTCAGCTCGCTCTGGGCCAGGTGGAACACGTCGTTCCACAGCCGGGCCTCCAGGTGGCTCTGCATCTTGGGCAGGTAGAAGTAGGGGCCCGTGCCGCGCTTCAGCTGCTCGCGCGCGTTGTGGAAGAAGAACAGGCCGAAGTCGAAGAGCGAGCCGGAGATGGGCTTGCCGTCGATGCGCACGTGGCGCTCCGGCAGGTGCCAGCCGCGCGGCCGCACGAACAGCACGGCGTGCTTCTCATTCAGCGCGTAGTGCTTCCCGTTCTCAGCGGAGAAGGAGATGGACTTGCGCACGGCGTCGCGCAGGTTCAGCTGGCCGCGCACCACGTTGTCCCAGGTGGGGCTGTTGGCGTCCTCGAAGTCCGCCATGAAGACGCTGGCGCCGGAGTTGAGCGCGTTGATGATCATCTTGCGGTCCACCGGACCGGTGATTTCCACGCGCCGGTCCTGCAGGTCCGCGGGCACCGGGGACACGGTCCAGTCGCCCTTGCGGATGTCCGCCGTCTCCGGGAGGAAGTGCGGGCGCTCGCCCTTGCGCCAGTCCTGCGCCACCTTCTTGCGCCGCTCCAGCAGTGCTTCCCGCCGTTCACCGAAAGTGCGGACCAGCTTCGCCACGAAGGCCATGGCCTCCTGCGTCAGCACCTCCGCGTAATCCGGGTGCCAGTCGCCCTCCACGGTCACGCCGGGGCCGAAGGCCGGGGGGTTCTGGGAGGTGCGCGCGTCCATATCGGCTCCTGACGAGATGCGTTGTAAAAGCAGTCCAACGGGCTGAAAGATGTCCCTGCCGTCTATGGAAGGGAAGCCTTGGTGAATTAGAAGCTGCTTGCCTGTAAGGCTGTCAACATCGCCTGGATTAAATCTGTAAATCCACTGACGCAGCCGGCCAGAAACCCCCGGAATCACGACATCGGAGGGGCGGGTGCAATCACGGGCGGTGGGTTCCGTAGGTAGGTATGGGACCCCCATCGTGCCAAGCGGGGGCCTGACTGGGAGGTCACCTCATGGACGTCACGACACGCTGCAGGGCCTGTTCGAAGGAGCTGTCCGGGGAGGCGCAGCGCTGCCCGCACTGCCGTGCGCGCACGGTGCCGATGCACCGGGGCGAGGGGCGGGCGCTGCTGGGCGTCTGCGCGTCGCTGGCGCGCGAGCTGGGCGTGGACGTTTCGCTGGTGCGGGTGGCGTTCGTGCTGATGCTGTTCGCGTCCGCGGGGATGAGCGCTGCCCTCTACCTGCTGCTCTGGGCGTTCATCCCGGCGAAGGCGTTTGGCCGGGCCCCGCTGCAGGGGACGCTGGACTGGGTGTCCAAGGTCGCGAACACGCCGGTGGACGACGACACGCCCCGCTGGGAGAAGCGCGTCTGACGTGGCTGCCGTCCTTCTGGCGCGTTTCGCTGCTAGACGCGCCAGACGCCGGCCACGGACTCCATGCGCTCGGCCACGCCGCGCAGGGCTTGCGTCATGCGCTGGGTGCCGTGCATGGCCTGGAGGGTGTCGTCCATCATCCGGGACAGGTCCGTGACGGCGGCGAAAATCTGCGCGATGCCGGCGTTCTGCTGGATGACGGCGGCGGCGATCTGCTGGGCCGCGGACGCGTTGTCCTGGATGATGTCCGTCAGCGCGCGCAGGCTCTGACCGCTCTCGCGCACCTGGGCCAGGCCCGCCTCGGAGCGGCGCTGGCCTTCTTCTGAGAGCGCCACGGTGTCGCGGATGCCGCCGCGGATGGCGTCCAGGATGTCGCGCACCTTGCCGGTGGCCTGGATGGACTGATCCGCGAGGCTGCGGATTTCGCGCGCCACCACGCCAAAGCCCTTGCCGTGTTCGCCGGAGCGCACCGCTTCGATGGCCGCGTTGAGCGCGAGCATGTTGGACTGGTCCGCCAGGTCCTTCACCGTCTGGGTGATGCCGCCAATCTGGCGCGTGCGCTCGTTGAGGGAGGAGATGCCTTCCGCCAGGCGCGCGCCGTGGTCGCGCAGCTGTTCGAAGCCGTCCAGGCTGGCGCCGAGCGCCGTCTGTCCGGCGCCGCCCGCTTCACGCGCCCGCGCCACCAGCGCGAGCACGGCCTGCGAGCGCTCCGCGGCCAGCTGCGAGGTCTGTTGAATCTCCTTCGCGGTGACCTGCGTCTCGTGGATGGCGGTGCCCTGCCGGGTGAGGTTGCGCTCCTGCTGCTCGGTGGCTTCGGTGAGCTCGCTCACCGTCTGCCCCAGGACGCGGGTGGCCTGCTGGAGGCTGGTGGTGGACTCGCGCAGGTGGTCCATCATCCGGGAGAAGGCGGAGGCGAGCTCGCCCACTTCGTCCTGGTGGCCGTGGGCTTCCACCTTCTGGGTGAGGTCGCCCTCGCGCACCACGCGGGACACCAGCGCGCTCAGCGTGGCGATGGGCCGCGTCACCCCGCGCGCCAGGGCCCAGGCGGCCAGGACGGCCACCCCCAGGAGCGCGCTCCCCGCGAGCAGGCTGAGTTGCAGGAAGCGCCGCAGGGGAAGGAAGGCCTCGTCCGACTCCATCGCCGCCACGAAGCGCCAGTCCTGGCCGGCGGCGAAGCGGTGGGTGGTGCCGTTGTGGACCTCGGCCCGCACGGGGCTCATGAGGTTCGGCGTGCCTTCCGCGCGGGCGCTGAAGAGGCTGGCGCCGTCCGGGGCGAGGACCTCCAGGGTGAAGCTCTTCTGGCCCCGGTCCTGGGCCCGCTGGAGCGCGCCCTCGACCACCTTCTCCACCTGGCCCCAGTCGTACGCGGCCAGCAGCACGCCCACCCTGGCTCCGGAGATGGGGCTGAGCACGGGCATGGCCAGGGGCATCACGGTGCGGTCGAGGAACGGGTCCTTCTTCGTGAGGGCGCCCGTGAGGACGGCGGGGTCCAGCCGGTCCTCCAGCGCGGTCTGGAACCAGGGCGCGGCGCGCACCTCCTGTTCGCGGCCGGCGAAGGCCTGGAGCAGCTCCGGCCGGCTCACGGAGACGGCGCGTCCGTCGGGGGTGAACAGCACCAGTCCGGCGAAGCTGGTGTGCCGGTTGTTCAGCGAGGCGAGCACCGCGTCGCTCTTGGCGTAGGTGTCGAAGAGGAGCGCGCCACGCACGATGGCGTCCTCGGTCCACGCGTGGGCGTTCGCTTCGCGCTCGTGCAGCGAGGCTTCGATGAGGTCCTGCAGGCCGTCCGCTTCCACCTGGAGGACGCCGCGCACCTGCTGCTCCAGGTTGCGCCGGATGGTGTGGACGCCAGCGCCGACGGCGGGGACGAGAGCCGCGACGAGCAGCAGGCAGATCCATAGCGTGAGGCGGCCCCGCAACTTCAATCCGGACAGCAGTCGCATGCAGGAGAATCCAGGTTGGGAACGGGACCGGTCGGTGTCACAGGTCGAGCAGGGACAGGCCCACGGTGAGCGCGCCGATGACCTGGGCGCCATCGCGGACGGGGAGGGACACCTGGATGACGTAGGCCTGGGTGGACTCGTCGAAGAAGGGGGCTTCCCTCAGCGCGGGGCCGCCGCGGCCCTGGGCGTAGGTGAGGCGCCACTTGGCCTCGTCGCCCTGCCAGTAGTCGGACGTGCGCCGGCTGGCGCAGACGAGCGCGCCTTGATCATCCATGGCGAAGGCCTCCGCCATCGCCGGGCCCAGGCGCTCCCGCAGGCGGCGGAGCGCGCCCGTGCAGGGGCCGTCCAGCACGCGCTGCTTGTGGGGCGTGAGGCCCGGGGTCGCCATCCATTCCGCGTCCAGCTGTTGGATGGTGGCAAGCGGTGTGCGGTGAGCGTTCTGGGCGCGGAGGGCGCGCACCACTTCCGGGTCCTCCGCCAGACGCCGCAGGTGGGGCATCACGCCATCCACCTTCTGGAGCTGCGCGACGCCGTCCGGAGGCAGGTGCCCCCAGGCTGCCAGCGCCAAACCCAGCCAATGAATGGACATGCAGGCATCCCCAGGAGCCGTGAGAACGATTGAGAAAAGTGTGTCACGGACTCAATGGCGCCGTCATCCCGGGTATGTGTGAATTTTTTAATTCAAACTAAGCTTGTTTTCATCGGGTTCAGGGCAGGCAGCACTGCACGGGCCTGTCTTCCTGCCTCCCCGTTCGGGTGTGGGTCGGCCCTGGCTTGAGGATGTCAGGGGTAGGGGGCATCCTTGCGCGCATGGGCGATGGAAACGGGAGTGGGAAGGGGAAGTCGGTGTCGTACGCCGCCCTGGAGGACGTGCCGCCGACGAAGGTGGGGGAGATCATCGAAGGGGAGCTGGTCGTCAGTCCCAGGCCGGCGTCTCCCCACGCGAGGGCGGCGACGAAGCTCGGAGGGTGGCTTGATGGGCCGTTCGACGAGGGCAGCAATGGGCCCGGTGGATGGGTCATCCTGTATGAACCGGAGCTGCGCTTCGCGGGAACGGGGGATGCGCTGGTGCCAGACCTCGCGGGATGGCGCCGCGAGCGGATGCCTCGCATTCCAAACACGCCTGTCTTCTCCCTGGCTCCTGATTGGATTGGCGAGGTGTTGTCACCGTCCACCTACCGGTGGGACCGGGGTCCGAAGATGCGCGTCTATGCACGCGCGGGCGTGGAGTGGCTGTGGTTCATCGACCCGCTGGCGGAGGGGTTGGAAATCCACCGTCTCCAGGACGGCCAGTGGCGCCTGCACGAGGTACACCTCGGAAGCGGCACTGTGAATGCTGTTCCCTTCGATGCGGTGCCTCTGAACCTGGGCAGGCTCTGGAGCCGGTGATGGCTCAGGGCAGCTTGGGCCGGATGATGCGCGGGGCGTCCGGGTTCACGTCCAGCAGGCGCACGGTGTCGCCTTCGTGCACGGTGCCCGCGGTGCTCACGAAGTGACACTCATGCCAGGGGCGTCACTCTGCCCTGCCGTGACGGCCCGGCGGTGTTAATCGCGCGGGACATCGTTCCTTTCCGCGGAGGCCGCACCGTGAGCACGAAGAATGTTCGCATCGAGAAGGACACCTTTGGTCCCATCGAAGTCCCTGCCGACCGGCTCTGGGGCGCGCAGACCCAGCGCAGCCGCCAGAACTTCGCCATCTCTTCCGAGCGCATGCCGACGGCGCTCGTGCACGCGCTGGTGCTGGTGAAGAAGGCCGCCGCGCTCGTGAACCAGGAGAACGGCTCCCTCTCCAAGGAGAAGGCCCAGTCCATCGTGAAGGCCGCGGATGAAGTGCTCGCCGGCCAGCACGACGAGGAGTTCCCCCTGCTGGTGTGGCAGACGGGCAGCGGCACCCAGACGAACATGAACTGCAACGAGGTGCTGGCCAACCGCGCCTCGGAGCTCTTGGGCGGCGAGCGCGGTGAGGGCCGGAAGGTCCACCCCAACGACGACGTCAACAAGGGCCAGAGCTCCAACGACGTGTTCCCCACCGCGATGAGCGTGGCCGCCGTGGAGGCCGTGGTGAAGCACGTGCTGCCGGAGCTGGTCGCCCTGCGCGACGTGCTCGCCCAGAAGTCCCAGGCGTTCCAGTCCATCGTGAAGATTGGCCGCACGCACCTGCAGGACGCGACCCCGCTCACCCTGGGCCAGGAGTTCAGCGGCTACGTGGCGCAGTTGGACCGCGCGAAGGGCCACATCGAGGCGGCCCTGCCGCACATGATGGAGCTGGCGCTGGGCGGCACCGCCGTGGGCACCGGCCTCAACGCGCCCCCGGGCTACGCCGAGCGCGTGGCGGCGGAAATCGCGAAGCTCACCGGCCACGCCTTCGTCACCGCGCCCAACAAGTTCGAGGCGCTGGCCGCCAACGACGCGCTGGTGCAGGGACACGGCGCGCTCAAGGGCCTGGCGGCGGTGCTGTTCAAGGTGGCCAATGACATCCGCTGGCTGTCTTCGGGGCCGCGCTCGGGCATTGGGGAAATCAACATCCCGGAGAACGAGCCGGGCAGCTCCATCATGCCGGGCAAGGTGAACCCCACGCAGAGCGAGGCGCTCACCATGCTGTCCGCCCAGGTGATGGGCAACGACGTGGCCATCTCCCTGGGCGGCGCGTCCGGCAACTTCGAGCTCAACGTCTTCAAGCCGCTCATCATCCAGAACTTCCTGCAGAGCTGCCGCCTGCTCGCGGACGGCATGCGCAGCTTCCGCCTGAACTGCGCGGTGGGCATCGAGCCGAACCTCCCGCGCCTCCAGGAGAACCTCCAGCGCAGCCTGATGCTCGTCACCGCGCTCAACCCGCACATCGGCTACGACAACGCGGCGAAGATCGCCAAGACGGCCCACAAGCAGGGCAAGACGCTGAAGGAGGTGGCGGTGGAGCTGGGGCTCGTCACCGCCGAGCAGTTCGACCAGTGGGTCCGGCCGGAGAAGATGACCGGCAACCTCTAGTCCTTGCGCCTCACGGCAGGGGCAGGGCCCACAGCTCCCGGCCTTCGGTGGGCGTCCAGGCCGGGAAGTACACGCGGTCACCCGAGGGCACCATGGGCCAACCGGGTGCGGAGGACAGGAGCCCCGGCGCGATGTCCGCGGCGCGCACCGTGCCCCCGGGCGTGCCGTCCGTCTTCCACAGCTCCAGGCCGGAGGTGCCGTCCGACGCGGCGAAGAGGAAGGGGCCTCCGGGCCTGCTCCGCACGAGCGGGCCCGGCGTGGCCACCGCGCTCATCCCCGCCCGCGCCTGCATCAGCAGGGTGGGGGCGCCCCCCGGCTCCGCGCGCCACAGGGCGTAGCCGTTCGTGGGGGTCGCGGCCCAGAAGAGCAGGTGGCCGTCCTGCACCGTCAGGTGGTTGGGCCTCAGGGGCGTGCCTTCCGGCCCGAACGTGCCCGTCATCGCGTTCATGACCTGTCCGTCCGTCCGGCACAGCTGGGGCACGCCTTGGCCGAAGCCGCAGGGGAAGTAGAGCGCGTCCCCCAGGGCCACGCCGGGATCCGCCGGGGTCGGCTGGGCGCCGGGCATGGCGCCCACGGGCACCGTGCCCTCGGGCGTGCCGTCGCTCTTCCAGAGCACCAGCGTCTCGCTGCCCTGCCCGGTCCAGAAGAAGAGGCGGTCACCCATGGCGGCACCTCCGAAGATGAGCGAAGTGAACTCCGGGGCCGTGAGCCGCACGGTGCCCGCTTCGGTGCCGTCGCTGGTCCACAGCTCCGCGCGGGTCGCGCTCTTGTTCACCGCGAAGAAGAGCCGTGAGCCCACGGGCATGAAGTTCGTCGCGAAGTAGGGCGCGAGGCCGGCCTTCAGCCGCACGGTGCCCGCCTCGGTGCCGTCCGTCTTCCACAGCTCGTCCGGGCTGCCACCGTCCTTCCCGGCGACCATGAAGTACGCCTGGCGTCCCACCTTGACGGGGTGGGAGGTGAACAGCAGCGGATCCGTCGCCGTGACCCATCGGCCCAGCGAGGTCACGAGCCGCGTGGCGTTCCCGGACGCCGGGTCGTAGCTCCAGAGGGAGTAGGGCACCTGGAGCTCCGGAGACATGGCTGCGAACAGGAGCTGCCCGTTCACGACGGTGAGCATCTCCGGTGACAGCTGCACGTGGTTGAACTCGCCCGCGACGGGAGTCTTCGCCTGGACCGTTCCCGCCGCCGTGCCATCGCTCTTCCACAGCCGCCAGGTGTCCATCCGGGTGGGGTCGCGCTGGGTGAAGTACAGCGTGCCGCCCAGGTCCACCGCTTCCGTGGCTCCCTCCCAGGAGTCCGCGGGCAGGGGAGATGGCGGCACGACCTGGGTCGCGGGGCCTGTCATGCCATTGTGCGTCCAGAGCCCGTCCTCCAGGCTGCTGAGATAGAGGACGCCTCGCGCCGGTATCTCCAGGCTCATGGGCACGGAGAGCGGCCCCGACACGGCCGTCGCCCCGGCGGTGGTCGCTCCCACGCGCCACAGCCGGAGCGACGTGTCCGCCTGCGTGGTGGCGAGGAAGAACAGGGCGTCCACGGTGGCGACCATCCGTCCCCCGGTGGGCTGCGGCGTCTGCTGTGCGCCGTCGTCCCAGACGTTCACGCGCGTCGTGTTCTCCTCGGCCCCGAGGGTGCGGAACAGGCGCGTCCCGACCTCCGTGCGCGCGGTGAAGTAGACGTAGAAGCCCTGGCGCGTGAACGTGGTGGGGTGGGAGCCCGCGGTGCCGGGGATCAGGTCGGCGATGAGGGCGGTGCCCTGCGTCGTGCCATCCGTCCGCCAGGGCTCGCTGCCGGTCAGCGGATCCTCTCCGCTGAAGAACGCCATGCCGTCCCGCACGAAGAAGCTGTCCTGGTCGCGGTCCGGGGCGATGTCCGCGAACGGGACGGTGCCCTCCTCCGTTCCGTCCGAGTGCCAGAGGACCCTCCTGCTAAGGCCTCCCAGGGCCTGCGCCCAGAAGAGCACCTGGCCGCCCAGCGTCGTGAGCCGCCGGGGAGTCTCTACGTTCCCATAGGGGGGCAGGAGCGCCAGCCGCCGCGTCCCCTCCATCGTTCCGTCCGCCCTCACCAGCTGCCAGCCCCCAACGGAGGTCCGGGCGGTGACGAGCACCGCGTTGCCCAACGTCGCGGCGCTCGAGTCCTTCAGGGAGAGGCGGGCGTCGGGTGGTAGCGCCACCTTCCGGCTGCCCCCGGGCGTGCCGTCGCTGAACCAGAGCGACGCCGCGTCCTCGCCGGAGTCCGTGAAGTCCGGCGCAGACAGGTAGACGCCGCCGCTCGCGGTGACGAGGAAGCCCGGGCGGTGGGGCAGCGCCAGCAACAGGGTGGTGCTCTCCGCGGTTCCCCGGGTGCGGAACAGCGCGAAGGTGTCCGCGCCTCGGGGAATCGCGGTGTCGGAGGCGTAGGTCGTCCGGGCCACGAAGTAGACGCTGCCGTCGTCCGCCCTCGTGAAGGTGTCCGGCTCGGAGCCCGGGAGCCCGGGCAGCAGGTCCACCATCATCGCGGTCCCCTGCGCGGAGCCGTCCGTCGTCCAGAGCTCGCGGCCGTGGACGCCGTCGTCCTGGGTGAACAGGAGGGTGGTGCCCAGGTCCATCAGGTCGCGGGGCGCGCTCGTCCTCTTTCCAGGACGGTCGCCCGTCTGTCCATCCCAGACGGGGTACGCGTCCCGCGGGCCTTCCGGCGTGCTCTTCCCGCCGCAGGCCATCCCCAGGGCCAGTACTCCCGCCAGCAACAGCTTCACGGACTTCAACGTCATGCATCCCCCTCTGTGCTGGGCCTGGAGTGTCCGGTCCAGCGTGGCGGGGGCAATCCCTATCAAATCCGCTGGAGCGTTTGACAGACACACTCCGGCGAATCGGTAGGCTTTCTCCGACTCCTCCGGGCTCGCGCAAACGTGAGGCAGCGCGCGGTGGCGGCTTCGTGCGCGACGCAGGAGGCCCCCGGCCTGGCGCGGATGGCACGCCGGGCCGGGGGCCTCGCTTCACTTCCACGTCCGGGGTCGGGGCCTATCGCGAAGCCGGAGCCTCGGGGGCCTGGCGCGGCAGGGCCCACAGCTCGCGCCCGGACTCGGGCGTCCACGCGGAGAAGAAGAGGTGGTCACCCGCGACCGTCAGGTGCGCGGGTGCCGAGGACCGGGTCCCGGGGACCCTGTCCACCAGCCGCTTCGTGCCCCGGGCCGTGCCATCCGTCCTCCACAGCTCCAGGCCGGCGTCGCTGTCCGACGCGGTGAAGAGGAGCGGTCCGCCCGGGCGCAGCGACACCAGGGGACTGGGGGACGTGACGCGAACGGCGGCGTCGGGCGGTGGGGCGCTCTCCACCGGCGTCGTGCCCGCCGTCGTGCCGTCACTCTTCCACAGCGCATAGCCGTTCAAGCCATCCGACGCCCAGAACAGCAGCTGGCCGTTCTGCGCGATGAGGGACGTGGGCCCCCCGATGGTGGGGCCCTGGCTGAACTCGCGCACGACCCCGGAGCTCTGCCCGTCCGTCTTCCAGAGCTTCGGGACGTTGATGCCCGCGCCAAGCGGCAGGAACAGGGTGTCGCCCAGCACCGCGGATTCGTGGCCGGGGACGTTGGTGAAGGGCAGCTCCGCCACGAAGCGCGTCGTCTCCGGCGTTCCCTCCGTGACCCATACCTGGTGGGTCCAGGAGTCCCCCATCAGGTGGAAGTAGACGCGCGAGCCCGCGGGCCAGATGTTCCGGATGGAACCCCAGCCGGGGCCGTTCGCGAAGGAGTGGACGCGCACCGTGCCCTCGCGCGTCCCGTCCGACTTCCACAGCGTGTCGTTCATCGGCGTCCAGACGTCCTGGACCGTCGTGAAGTAGAGCGTGTCCCCCACCGCCCGGAGCACGGGCGGGATGTCGCTGTAGATGCCCCGTCCGATGCGGTCCACCACGCGCAGGGTGCCTTCCACCGTGCCGTCCGTGCGCCACAGCTCCTGCAGGTCCGGGTGCTGCCCACGCACGAACCAGACGTGCTTCCCCGTGGAGACGAGCCGGGGAGCGTTGCCCCCGAGGTCTCCCACCCGCCGCGACTCACTGCCCGCGCGGTCCATCCACCAGAGGGAGGTGCGGTCGCGCCCGTCGAGGAACAGCAGGCCGCCGTTGAGCGGCGTCAGGTGCGTGGGCTCGTGCTCCGAGGTGCGCTCCACCGGCTGCGTTCCCCCGGCCGTCCCGTCCGAGCGCCACAGCGCCCGTCCGGACGGACCGGCGCCCTGGGGGACGGGCACGGTGAAGAAGAGCGTGCCGTCCACGTCCACGACCTCGGTGCTCGCGTCGAAGGAGCCCGCCTGGCCGGCGGTCAGCGGCGCCAGGGTGTCCGTCGTGCCGGGCGTCCCCCGCGTCGCCTGGAGCACGCCCTCCGCGGACGTGAAGAACATCCGGTCCCCGCCCCAGCCGGCCAGCCAGGGCAGGCCCCGCGGATCCGCGGCGCTCACCGGGAGCGTGCCACCGGCGGTGCCATCCGTGCGCCACACCTGGTTTCCCCCGGCGGTGCTGAAGGCGGAGAAGAAGACACCCGAGGGCGTGGCCTGGGGCTTCGCCTCGGCGTCCAGCCGCGCGCCCGGGGGCGTCACGCGCACGGTGCCCTCGGAGGTGCCGTCCGTCTTGAAGAGCACGGTGTCCGTCCCCTCGAGCGCGGTGAACCAGGCGCTGCCCGCGAACGTGGCGGTGAAGACGGGGTGGCTGTCGGCGGCGCCGGGCCGCAGGTCCGCGATGCGGACGGTGCCCTCGGGGGTGCCGTCCGTCTTCCACGGCTCCTGGCCCGCTTCGGCGTCCCAGCCCCGGAAGTAGACCGTGTCCCCGATGACGGTGAGGGGCTCCATCGGCTGCTCCTCCGTGGAGCTGCTCCAGCGCACGGACTTCAGGGAGACCGTCCCCTCCTGCGTCCCGTCCGTGCTCCACAGGGTGAAGGGGCCCGTCTCACTGCCGCGTGCCCAGAAGACGTAGCGGCTGCCCACCCGCGTCATGAGCGTGGGCTCCCAGGGGGCGCTCATGCCCATCACCTGGTGCGTGCCCTGGGCCGTGCCATCCGTCCGCCACAGCTGGGCGCCCCCGTCGAACAGCCGGACGATGAAGTCGAGCGTGCCGCCCTCCCAGACCGGGGCAATCGCGGTGACCCGGTCCGAGAAGCCGTACTCCCCCAGCTGCCAGGTCCCCTGGGGCGTGCCGTCCGAGCGCCACAGGCTGTACGAGTTGCTCCACCACGAGGAGCCGGCCTCGGCCTTCGCCTTGAAGATGAAGACGCCATCGCCCACGGCGACGTTCTGGGCGTGGCTGCCCAGCAGGGTCACCCGCCGGGTGCCCGCGGCGGTGCCGTCCGAGCTCCACAGCGCGTACAGGCCCGGCAGCATCCGGGCGGTGAAGTAGAGCCGGTCTCCCATGCGCACGAGGGACTCGGGGTTGGAGCCTTCGGCGCCGGGCAGCAGGTCGGTCACCATCGCCGTGCCCTCCCGCGTCCCGTCCGTGCTCCAGAGCTCCTTGCCGTGGACGCCGTCGTCCACGCTGAAGAACCAGCGGTTCCCCAGCGGGACGTACCCTTCCGTCCGCGCGGCGGGGAGCGCGGCCAGGAGCCCGGGCGTGACGTCCTTCACCAGGAACGGCGAGGCGATGACCTCCTCGACGGGCTCGGGCTCCTCTTCGACGGGGCCGGGCTCCTCCTTCACCGGCGGCGGCTGCTGCACCACCGGGCCGGGCTCCTCCTTCACCGGCGGATCGCCGGGCTGCGGGAGGGGCTCGTTCGGGCCCTCCTCGGCGGGGAGCGGCTCGGCTCCGGACGCGGGAGCCGGAGACCCGCAACCCGTGCTCGTGCCCAGTGAGAAGAGAAAGACGGCCAACGTGCTCAACGACTGCTTCCAACGCATGACATCCCCCAACAGAGACGCCGGACGCACGGACGGTGGGTGCGTGTCGGCGAGGGATGTGTTGGGACGCTGCCCGCCGGCAACAAGGGCGGCCGCTTCACTTCGGGTCAAAGCGTGGGACAGCGCACGCTCCCGCAAGAAGGGGGGAGCGCGCGGGAAGGGGGACGATTAGGGTACGGGGGCCATGAACGTCCCCTTCGTCATTGAGACCACGCACCGCGGCGAGCGGGCGTACGACCTCTACAGCCGTCTGCTCAAGGACCGCATCATCCTCCTGGGCACGCCCATCAACGACGATGTGGCCAACCTCATCGTCGCCCAGCTGCTGTTCCTGGAGTCCGAGGACCCGGACAAGGGCATCAACCTCTACATCAACTCGCCCGGTGGCTCCGTCACGGCGGCGCTCGCGATGTATGACACGATGCAGTACGTCAAGTGCCCCGTGTCCACCATCTGCGTGGGCCAGGCGGCCTCCGCGGGCGCGCTGCTCCTGCTGGCGGGCTCTAAGGGCAAGCGCTACGCCCTGCCCAACAGCCGCATCATGATCCACCAGCCGCTGGGTGGCGCGCAGGGTCAGGCGACGGACATCGACATCCAGGCGAAGGAGATCCTCCGTCTGCGCACGTACCTCAACGGCCTGTTCGTGAAGCACACGGGCCACACCATCGAGCGCATCGAGAAGGACACCGAGCGCGACTACTTCATGAGCGCCGAGGAGGCCCGGCAGTACGGCCTCATCGACGAGGTCGTGGAGCGCGCCTCGGGCGTGCCGGCGCCCAAGTAGCTTCCATTCCAGCGGGACCGGAGGAGCAGGCCCCGTGCCGCTGCTCCGGGCAGGCATTCGATGGGTGGCGGCTTCGCAAGCCGTCCCTCGGTGCAGCTTGACGGGGGTGTGCCCAATGTTGGGGCATGCTGCCCCGCCTCCTTGCCGCTGCTCTGCTGCCTGCCTTCCTGGCGGGTGTGGGTTGTGCCACCGGTCCCACGGGCCGCCTTCCCGTTCCCCCCAGCTCCCAGCCGGTCCAGGAGGAGTTGGGGGAGCGCAATGTCGTCGACGCGGGCGCGGAGTACGCCCGGCAGAGCGGCATGGTGCTGGCGGAAGCGGGCGAGGCGGTGCGGATCCGCCCCAACTACTGGCGGGTCCGCTTCGCGCTCCCGGAGGAGGGCTCCGGGAAGTTCCTGGAGGTGGACTTCGACGAGCTGGCGCAGCGCGTGACGGGGTCGAGGCTCATCGACATCAACCCCTCCTTGCTGCCCCTCCCCAGGACCTCCCTGCCCAGCGAATCGAGCCCCGCGACGGGCGGCTCGGGCCCCCAGTGATGGCTACGGCAGCCGCGTGACGCGGTCGAGCGCCGGGGCCGGGAGCGGCGTGGCCTCCGAGCTCTTCGCGGTGAGGTAGGCCTCCAGCGCATCCGAGTCCACCGCGCCGCCCAGCGGGTTCGTGCCCTCCGTGAGGACGGTGAAGCCGTCGCCGCCGGGGGCGAGGAAGCTGTTCACGGTGACGCGGTAGCTGGCGGCCGGGTCGATGGCCACGCCGTTGAGCTGGATGCTGGCGGGGTCGATTTTGGCGCCCGCGGGCGCGGACGCGCTGAACGCATACGTGAAGCCCGCGGAGGGGTGGAGGATGCGGGGGCTGGCGAGCTGGAACTGCTGCTCCATCAAGCGCTCAATCTGCGCGCCGGTCAGCGTCAGGGTGACCAGGCTGTTGCCGAAGGGCTGCACGGTGAAGGCCTCGCCGTAGGTGACGGCGCCCTTGTCGTTGGGGTCAGCCGGGTCGCGCAGCAGGTCCGCGCGCACGCCACCCGGGTTCATGAAGGCAATCTGGGCGCCGCCCACGGTCGCGCCCTTGGTGGCCTCCAGCTGCGCGTCCGCGATGACGAAGCCCATGGTGGACTGGCCGGTGGGGTCCAGCTGGATGTTGCCGCGAATGAGCGTCTGGTCGATGTAGCCGATGACGCGGTTCTCCAGCGGCGTGGTGAGGCCCTTGTAGCGGGTGATGAGCTCCGCGACCTCCGGGTCGGGCGTCACGGTGCGGGTGACGATGACGTTCTGGGCCTGGGCCTTCACGACCTGACCCGTGGCCGCGTCCAGCGTCACGTCGATGTCCGTGACGAGCCGGCCCACCGACGCGGCACTGGTGACGAGCTTGCCGCTCAGCGTGCAGTTGTAGGCCTGGTGCGTGTGGCCGCTGACGATGATGCTCACGGCCGGGTCCAGCTTCGACGCGATCTCCACGATGGGGCCGGTGAAGCCCTTGCACTCGTTGTAGAGCGAGTCGATGCCGGGCGTTCCACCCTCGTGCACGATGACGACGATGGCGTTCACGCCCTGCGCCTTGAGCTCCGGGACGAGCGCGTTGACGGTCTCCACCTCGTCCTTGAACTCCAGGCCGCGGATGCCCGTGGGGGTGACGATGTTCGGCGTGCCCTCCAGGGTCATGCCGATGAAGGCCATCTTCACGCCTTCGAAGGTGCGCACGTCGTAGCGCGGGAGGAGGGTGCTGTTCGCGCCGGTGGCGACGTTGGCCGCGAGGATCTTGAACTTCGCGCCGGTGAAGCCGGTGCCGTCCTGGCAGCCGTCCACCGGGTGGCAGCCGCCGGACTGCATGCGCAAGAGCTCCGTGCCGCCCTCGTCGAACTCGTGGTTGCCCACGGCGCTGATGTCCAGGCCGATGTCGTTCATGGCCTCGATGGTGGGCTCGTCGTGGAAGAGCGCGGAGAGCAGCGGCGTGGCGCCGATGAGGTCACCCGCGGACACCACGATGGAGTTCGGGTTCTTCGCGCGCAGGTCCGCGATGTAGCGGCCGAGGTACACGGCGCCGCCCGCGTTCACTCGGGTGGTGGTGTCCACGCCGCCGTCCGCCAGCAGGGCCTGGTGAATCTGTCCGCCGGTGCCGGCCGCGGGCTCCAGCTGCCCGTGGAAGTCGTTGAAGGCGATGATCTTCACGGCGACGGTGGTGCCGCCGTCGTCGGTGCCCGCGTCGGTGTCGCCGGTGCCCGCGTCGGTGTTGTTGGCCGGGGGTGGGAAGGTGACGGCCTGGCAGACGTGGTCCACGCAGGTCCAGCCCTGGCCTTCCGGCGCGGGGTTCTGCTCCTGGCAGTCGAAGGCGTTGGTGCACTCGTTGTTGCCGCAGCCGCCGTGGAAGGCGAGCAGCAGGCCGGTGACGAAGGCGCCGGCGAGGAGGAAGACGCTGGGACGCGCGACATCACGCGTGCGGGGGACAGAAGGCTGCATATCGAGACGGCTCCTGGGACAGGGAGGCGGTAGGCCCGGCGAGGCGCGGGGACCCTGGCATCGTCTCGTGGCGCGGAGGTGGGGGCGGGGTTCCGAATGCGTGTCGTCCCGTCGGATGTGACGTGGCCGACACAGGGCGCGGGCTCAGGAGTGCGCGGGCTCCCGGCACATCACCAGCTCCGCGGCGCCGCCCACCGCGCCCCAGAGCACCGCCTCCTGGTCGAACAGGCGGCCGAAGCGCAGGGCTTCGTCGCGGGACAGGCCGGGGACGAAGAGGCTCTCTTCGAACCAGCGGCGGTCCTCCGCCACGCCCACGGCGGACACGCTCGGGTGGCCCCGGGCTTCGAGCAGCGCGAGCAGCCGTTGCTGGAGGCGCGCGTTGGTGCGGAGCGGACGCGCGTGCGCGCGCGGGTTCCACGCGGTGAGGAAGGCCCAGGTGGTGAAGCGGTGCGCGGTGAGCGCGGCGTCGAGCTCCGGATGCAAGGCATCCACGCGCAGCACGTGCTTGCGGTCGCCGACGAGCGGATGCGGTCGCACGACGTAGCCCGTATCCTTGAAGGCCCCGTGCAGCGCGGCCCGCCGTGCGTCACTCATGCGGAATCGCGACCGCGGCTCCCGTGCCCTGTGGACTGGGGACAGGAGTGACCACCGTCGCTGGGACGGCGGGCTGCGTCCCCGCGCCTTGCGGAGCCGGCGACGGAGGATCCGCGCTCGGCGGAGCGGCTGGCGGAGTCGCGGCGGTCGGATTCGCGCCCTGCGGAGCCGCGGGCGGCGCGGGAGGATTCACGCTCGGCGCTGCTGGTGTCTTCGGGGTCGCCTGCTTCGCGGCTTGCGGACTCACGGCCGCGGGCACCGGGAGCAACGGCAGCGCCGGGTGTCCTTCCCGCAGCTTGGGTGGAATCTGGCTGGCCACGATGGGCGATTCCTCCGCCGTCTTCCACGGACGGTCGGGCCACCAACGCTCCACGGGCGGCGGCGTCAGCGCGAGGAAGTCCTGCCCGGGCCGGGGCGTGGTGATGCCCACGCCGTCGTGCTTCGCGGCCACGAGCGAGCGCTCAACCGGCTCCGTCCAGCCATGGTACGCCAGCGTCACCAGCCCCCAGTGCACCGGCAGCATCAACCGGCCCTGCACCAGCCGGTGGGCCAGCACCGCCTGCTCCGGCCCCAGGTGCCAGTCCGGCCAGCCTGCGCCGTACTGGCCCGTCTCAATCATCGTCAAATCGAACGGCCCCAGCTTCGCGCCAATCTCCTCCATGGCGGGGAACAGGCCCGTGTCGCCGGAGTAGTAGACGCGGTGCTTGGAGCCCACCAGCGCCCAGCCCGCCCACAGCGTCTTGTTCTGCTGGAGGAACCGGCCCGATGCATGCCGTGCGGGCGTGCACACGATGTCCAGCCCCTTCACCTTCGTGCGCTCCCACCAGTCCAGCTCCACGATGCGGTTGGCCGGCACGCCCCAGTATTCCAGGTGCGAGCCCACGCCCAGCGGCACCACGAACGTGGTGTCCCAGTCCTTCATCGCGTCGATGGTGGCGAAGTCCAGGTGGTCATAGTGGTCGTGGGAGATGACCACCGCGTCGATGGGCGGCAGTTCGTTCAGCGCGATGGGCGCGGGGAACCAGCGCTTCGGGCCAATCCACCCCAGCGGTGACGTGCGCTCGCCCCACACGGGGTCGGTGAGCACGCGGTGCCCGTCCACCTCCACCAGCGTGGACGAGTGCCCCAGCCAGGTGACGCGCAGTCCGTCCTCGGGCGGCGTGGCGAAGCGCTTTGGGTCGATGCGGTCCACCACCACCGGCATCCGGGGCGAGCTATCCGGGCTCGAGTGGAACAGGTCCGACAGCGTCCGCTCCCAGTTGTTCAGGATGGGCTGCGGGTTCTCGAAGCTTCCGTCCAGCCACTGTGGCGAGCGCTTCATCCGCTCCAGCCGTGCTCCTTCCGGCACCTCGCCGAACGAACGCCAGCCGTCGATGACGACGACCAGCAGGAACGCACCCAGCAGGAGCAGGCCCCATCCGAACAGGCGCAACAACCTGCCGCCCCAGGACGGCCGCTGGCCGTGGGAGGGAAAGGCCGTGCGGAAGGCCTTCTGTCGGGCCTTGTCCGCGGCCCGCATGGGTCCCGCGTTCATCCTCATCCCCGGACCCTGATGGGTCCGGTGCGTAGGTGTCAATGGGGAGACATCCCGCTACGCCCCGGTTTTTCCTGACTCCAGCGGCGTCGAGCCCGACCCGTGGCCGTTTGGCGTGTCCCGGGTCGGGACGCTTCAGGATTCGGGCGGCACGACCTTGAACCCGCGCTGGAGCAGCGGATCCAGCCGGTCCGTGAGGTCCCACGACTCCACCAGCCGGCCCTCACGCAGCCGGTACAGCGAGTCCCCGTGGAACGTGAGCGGGCGGGACTTGCCGTCCGCGGTGGGCGGGCCCTGGGTGTCCGTGCCCGTCGCGCGCCAGCGCACCATCACCCAGTCGTCCTCCGCCATCACGTGGAGCAGTTCGAACCTCAGGTCCGGGAAGAGGGTGAACCCGGCTTCCGCCTGGGTGCGCACCACCTCCGGGCCGCGGAGGTCCTGGGGGGCGCCCTCGGAGCGGTCCACGTAGTCGGCCGCGATGTACTCCGGGAGGCGCTCCAGGCGCTTCTGGTTGTAGATCTCCTCGGTGAACAGGCGGGCGCGTTCCTTGTTGGATTCGCCCATCTGACGGGCCCGTTCCGCCGGGGACACCGTCGCGCAACCGGTGAGCCCCACGAGCCCCAACACCACCCACGACGCACAGGTCCTCATGACGCGCGGGAATCTGCCGGGCCCGCACGGGCGCTGTCAGCCGCCGTGTCGTCGAACCGTTCACCGCCGGGCGCCAGCCGCCCCAGGCCGATGGGCGCCGCCAGGCAGGTGTCGGGAATCCCGAACGCGTCCACCAGCCCCACGGCATCCGGCCGCAGCTCCTCGCACAGCTTCACGCGCTCCTTGCGGATGGCCTGGGCCTTGGGGGCCGTGAGCCAGCCGTGCTCCAGGAACCAGCCGCTGGCGGACTCCAGGCAGGACAGGCCGAAGAGGTCCGCCATGCGCCCCAGCACCGGCTTGAGCGCTTCGTCCTTCACGTCCGCCACGCCGCGCAGGAACTGCTCCAGCACGATGCGCTCCACGCTCGCGTGCGCCAGGGCCAGCAGGTGCGCCTGCACCTGGTTGAAGGCCTCGAAGGCCTCCACGCCCGCGGTGAGGCGCTTGCGGATGCGCTTGGACACCGACGCGAGCAGCGCCTCCTCGCGGAAGCGCAGGGCGCGCAGCTGGAAGTCACTGTCGCGCAGGTGGTCGGTGTCCGTGCGCCGGCCGGCGATGGGGTTGCGGTCCGTGAACACCGTGGCGGCCTGATCCACGATGAGGCGGAGCACCGCGAAGACGCGGTCGTCCTCGAAGCGCTGGCGGTAGCCCGTGAGCAGGCCCTTGGCGACCAGCTGCATGAGCACGGTGTTGTCGCCCTCGAAGGTCGTGAACACGTCCGTATCCGCCTTGAGTGACGCGAACCGGTTCGCGGTGAGGTAGCCCTGGCCCCCGCACGCCTCGCGGCACTCCTGGATGGTGGCGGTGGCGTTCCACGACGCGTAGGCCTTGAGGCCCGCGGCGAGCGCCTCGATTTCGCGCGCGTCGTCTTCCGTGCGGTGGACGTAGCGGTCCACCAGGTACTCCAGCGCGAAGTCCACCGCGTACGCCTTGGCGACGAGCGGCAAGAGCCGCAGCTGGTGCACCTGGTGGTCCAGCAGGCGGACTTCAGGAGCGCCCTGGGGGCCGAACTGGCGGCGCAGGTCGCCGTAGCGCACGGCGATGGTCAGCGCGCTCTTGGTCGCGCTCAACGACGCGCACGCCACGCTCACGCGGCCCGCCACCAGCGCGCCCAGCATGGTGAAGAAGCGCTTGGAGTCGCCGGTGATGGAGGAGGTGTACTCTCCGGCCTCCGTCACCTGTCCGTAGCGGTCGAGCAGGTTGTCGCGCGGCACGCGCACGTGGTCGAACCACAGCCGGCCGTTGTCCACGCCGTTGAGGCCCATCTTCTCGCCGCAGTCCTCGATGCGGATGTTCGGCAGCACCTTGCCGTGTTCATCGCGCAGCGGGACGAGCAGCGCGTGCACGCCCAGCCGTTCGCCATCCACCTCCAGCTGCGCGAACACGGTGGCGATGCGCGCGTGGCGGGCGGCGTTGCCAATCCACTCCTTGCGCGCGGTCTCCGACGGCGTGTGGATGACGAACTCGCTCGTGGCCGCGTCGTAGCGGGCCACCGTCTCGCAGTCGCGCACGTTGGAGCCGTGGCCCAGCTCGCTCATCGCGAAGCAGCCGGGCAGCTCCAGCGAGGCGACCCGGGGCAGGTACTGCTGGTGGTGTCGCTTGGTGCCCAGGAACAGGATGCTGGAGCCGAACAGGCCGAAGTGCACACCCGCCTTGATGACGAGGCTCAGGTCGAAGAAGGCCATCGTCTCGAACGCGGCGATGAACGCGCCCAGGTCGCCGCCGCCCTCGCGGCCCTTGGGGAAGGCGAGCTGTCCCAGGCCGTCATTGGCCAGGTGCTTGAGCCAGTCGAAGACCTGGTCGCGGTAGGCGGTGGTGCCGAGCCCTTCCTTGTAGCGGAAGTCCGCGTCCTCCAGCCAACCGCGCACCTGCCGGCGCACGTTCGCGTAGGTGCGATCCAGCACGGCCGTCATCGCGGTCGGGTCGAAGGACGACGTGTGCGAGCGGGGCTCCGCGTGCGGAACGCGCGACGCCCTGGGCACCAGCGAGCGCACCGCCTCCTTGCCGTCCACGCCCAGGGTGGCCTCGATGGAGGCCAGGGCCTTGGCCAGCTCGGCGGGCGGGATGCTCAGGGGCGCTTCACCCGCGAGCGCCTGGGCCAGCTGCACGCCCAGCTCCGCCAGGTTCTGCTGCTGGCTGGTGGCCAGCTTCTCCGCGGTGGCGCGGATGTGTTCACGCACGAGGGCCAGCTCGCGGGGCGGGGGCGGACGCAGCGGATCCACCCAGAGGGCCAGGACGGAGCTGGACTTGAGGTCCAACCAGGGCTGGGCGCGGGCGGCGGAGCCCAGGGCGCGGAGTTCGTCGCCCGTCAGCTCGCCGTCCGTCCAGGCGACGTACAGCATGGGGACCAGCGGGGCGAGGCTGGACAGGGACAGCAGCTCCCGGGCGGAGGGGCGAGATGGGGCGTCGAGCATGCGGACTCTCCAGGCGAGGGAACGGAACCCGGGCAGTGTCGCCACGCTGAAAGGCTCCGGCAACGACGGAATGGGGTCTTGTTCACCGGCCGGTGCAGGAGGTGGGCGGTGACTCCCGGGGGAGGGCAGGCGTCCCTACGTTGCCAGGACCATGAGCGAGCTGATGGACGAGTTGCTGCCCCAGCCGGGGGCGCATGGGTTCGACGGCGGCGACGAGACGCGCAAGCACGAGATGCAGGGCCCGTTCGAATTGCCACCGGGACCGGAGGGCTTCTCGTTCGCGCTCTATCAGTCCACGGGCGTGGGGCTGTCGCCCGGGCACCGGATGCACCTGTTGGAGAACAGCCAGGTCTTCGACCGGATGCTGGAGGACATCCGCGCGGCGAAGCACAGCGTGCACATGCTCGTCTACATCTGGCGGCCGTGCGAGCTGTCGGACCGGTTCGTGGAGGCGCTGATTGAACGCTCGCGCGCGGGCGTGCAGTGCCGCGTGGTGGTGGATCCGGTGGGAAGCGAGGAGACGACCGGGGACAAGGACTTTGATCAGCAGATCGAGAAGCGCCTGACGGACGCGGGCGTGGAGGTGCACTACTACCGGCTGCTGGCGGGCAAGGTGCTGGGGCGGTTGTTGAGCCGGTCGCACCAGAAGATCGTCGTGGTGGACGGGCGCATCGCGTACACGGGCGGCTTCGGCATCTGGAAGGTGTGGGAGGGGGACGGGCTGAAGGAGGACAACTGGCGTGACACGCACATCCGGGTGGAGGGGCCGGAGGTGCGGCGCATCCAGGTGACGTTCTCCAAGCACTGGATTGAGTCGGGCGGAGGGTTCCTGCCGCGCGAGTGCTTCCCGGAGCTGAAAGCGGATGGAGGCGGATGCGCGGCGTTCATCGACAGCGCCGGGCGGTTGGGCATCACCGAGGCGGAGCGGATGGTGCGGTTGGTGGTGGCCTCGGCGACGAAGCGGCTGTGGATCGCCAACGCGTACTTCACGCCGCCCAACGACATCCTGGAGCAGCTGGAGGTGAAGGTCCGGCAGGGCGTGGACGTGCGGGTGATGGGTCCGGGGCCGATGCACGACGTGCCGGTGGTGCGCGCGTCACAGCGGTCCACGTACGAGCGGCTGTTGGCTGCGGGGGTGCGCATCTGGGAGTACCAGCCGGCGATGCTGCACTCGAAGACGATGCTGGTGGATGACTGGCTGTGCGTCGTGGGCTCCACGAACCTGGATTCGCTGTCGCTCAACAAGTTGAGCGAAGGCTCGCTGGTGTTCGAGGACCGGGAGGTTGCTTCGAAGTTGGAGGCGTGCTGGGAGAAGGACGTGCGGCACTCGAAGGAGATCTCGCTGGAGAACGGCGGCCGGACGAACCCGTGGCGGAGGTTCGCGCGGCGGGCCACGCAGTGGGCGGGGCACGACCGGTAGGCTTCAGCGGTGGGAGGTGACGCCCTCCTGCCGGCAGTAGGGGAGCACGGGGCAGGTGGAGCACTTCGGGCGGGAGCCGGTGCACACGTGTTTGCCGAAGGGGACGAGGAGCCGGTTGAGCTCCACCCAGTAGGGGCGAGGGAGCACGGCTTCGAGCGCGGCGAGGGTGCGCTCCGGAGTGGAGGCCTTCACGTAGCCCCAGCGGTTGGTGACGCGGTGGACATGGATGTCCACGCTGATGACTTCGTGGCCGCAAGCGATGCCGAGCGCCAGGTGCGCGCACTTGGGGCCCACGCCCTTGAAGGACTGGAGCACATCCGGCTCCGCGGGGAGTTCACCATGGAACTCGTCACGCGTGCGCACGGCGATGGCGTGGACCTGATGGGCCTTGCCTTCGTGGAAGGTGACGGGGCGGATGAGGGCGTCGATTTCCGCTGGGGTGAGGCGTGAAAGGGCTTCGGGCGTGTGCGCGCGGCCGAGGAGGCGGAGGGATGCGGGGAGACTGACTTCATCGAGCGTGCGGATGGAGAGGATGCACGCGATGAGCTGTTCGAAGAGGGAGCCGTGGCCTTTCGCGGCGAGCTCGAACATGGCGGCGTCCGCGAAGGAGCGGACTTCGTGACGCACGCGGCGGAGGACCTCTTCGATGTCGAACGGGAGCTTGTCCGTGTCTGACGGAGCGGCGTGCGCGGTGCGGGCGCTCTGTGCACGCGGGGCACGCCGTGGACCTGTCGTCGTGGACCGGGACTGCTTCTTGACCGCCATGCGGGCCTCCTGACCTGGGAAGTTGGGTCCGGAGGACGTGACTGGCCGGGCGCACTTGCCGGGCTGGTGGGCGGTCAGGCTGGAGGGGTGAGGTTCATCGCGTACCAACGGTCGCAGCCGAAGTGGCCGGTGCGGCCCATGGGGGCGCTCAGCGGTTCGAAGCCGACCTTGCGGTAGAGCTTCTGGGCTTGATCCATTCCCGCCAGCGTCTCCAGGTAGCACTGCCGGAAGCCGGCGCTTCTCGCGAAGTCCAGACAGTGTCTCAACAAGCGCTCGCCCACGCCGTGGCCCCGGGCCTTGGGCAGGAAGTACATCTTGCGCAGCTCGCAGACGTCCGGCGCTCCTCCGTCCAGCGGCGCGATGCCCGCGCCTCCCACCACCTGGCCCCCATGCTCCACCACGAAATACACGTGCCGGGGACGGCTGTAGGCCGCGGTCATCGCGTCCACTTCCGGGTCGTGGATCGCGAACCCCGGGCCGTCCGCTCCGAACTCCGGCATCACCGCTCGGATGACCGCCGCCACTGCCGTGTCGTCCCGGGCCTCGATGGGCCTCAACGTCAGTTCCGTGCTCATGACCTCCACGGTCCCATGAGTCACGACCGCCGGCCAGCGGCGACGGGTGTGCACCTGTGCAGCGCCCTGCACAACCGCCACGCGCCCGACGCACCCCGGTGGATTTCAATCCTGCGCCTTTCCAGGGCATTCTCCGTGGCACGGTCGTTGTAGAGGGGGAAGTTCCATGTACTGTCCTGCCTGCCGACAAGAACGCCTGGGAAGCGCGTCCCAGTGCGTCGTCTGTGGCAATCGTCTCGCCGCCCGCGCTCGCTCCGCCATCGAGGCCGAGCTCGCGCATGTCCACTTCCTCCTGGACGAGGTGCGCCGCTGGGATGTCCACGACGTGCCGCCCATGGTCGGCCGCCGCCTCACCGAGCGCTACGAGCGCCAGGCCCGCGTCCTCCTCTCAGTCCTCACCGAGACGCCCATCGAGGCGCTGACGTCCGCGCCCGTCGAGCTTCGCAACGAGGCCGTGACGCCTCCGACGATGGGAGAGGGCGCTGTCGCCCTCGGTCCCGTGACGCTTCCCCCCGTGGATGCGGCCGTCGAGGAGACCCCCGTCGCGCAGGCCGTGGCCTCCGACGTAGACGTCGCTTCTGTCGCGCAGGTCGCCGCGAACGTCGTCGAGGACGCTTCCGCTGCTCACGCTGCTGTCGTCGATGCCTCCGTCGCTCACGTTGCTGCTGCTGCTGCTGATGCCGCTGTCGCTGACACCGCCACCGCCACCGCTTCTGACGCTGTCCCCGACGCCTCCGCGACTCCGGGTTCCACGGGCGCTTCGTTCAACTTCAACTCGCTCGACCTCATCGCGTGTCTGGGTATCGCCTCCCTGTCGGATGCCTCCGCGGCTCGCCGGCTGAACGCGGCCCGTACCTCCGCCGAGTCCCGCGCGCGGGCTGTCAACGAACAGCGGACTGCTCGCCAGTTGCCTCCGAACCCGGGCGAACCCTTCGTGGATCCGCCCGCTCCGAACAGCCGCACCGCCCGCATCGTCGAGGAGACCTCGACGTGGAGCCGCGTGTGGCGGCCGTTCCTCTACGAGAGCATCGCGTGGTTCATCGGCGCGTTCCTCATCCTCTCCGGCACGCTCTACTTCGTCTTCGAGTCCTGGGACGGGATGACGTCCGTCACCCGCTCGCTCACCGTCTTCCTCATGACCGTGGGCTACTCCGTCGGCTTCTCCGTGTGGGGCGGCTACCTCGCCCGCCGCGAGTCCCTGCGCAAGCCGGGCCGCATCCTCGGCCTCATCGGCTCCGCCGTGGCTCCGCTGGGTGGCGTCGCGCTGGGGCCCCTGGGCTTCGGTGAAGCGCTCCACCTCGACGGCGTGCGCCCCTTGCTGCTCGTGCCGCTCCTCTTCGCCTGGTCCGGCGTCGCCGCGTGGCTCGCCCGCAAGCCCATCGAGTCCTTCGACGCGCCCTCGCGCCCGTTCATCCAGCTGGGCCTCGTGGGCGCCACGCTCATCATGGGCCTGGCCCCCGTGGCCGCGCGCGTGGGCGTTCCGGCGGTGTGGCTCAACACCCTGCCGTGCATCCTCTTCTTCCTGCTGTCGAGCAAGGCCACCGAGACCCCTCGCAAGGGTGGTGCGCTCACCTTCGCGCTCGCCGCGCCCCTGTTCCTCACCGCGATGTTCGCCATCCGGTTGCACCTGGCCCTGGGCGTCGCCGGAACCTCTGTTCCTCCTGGCACCTACGCGCCCTTCGCGGCGTTCCTGCTCGCCACCTGCCTGCGCTTCCGCACGCTCGATGAGAAGCGCGCCGCGGATCCGCTCGCGGTCGTCACCATCGCGCTCCAGGTGGCGTGCCTCGCGGGTGCCATCGTCGGCACCAAGCCCGCCTTCTTCTTCACCGCCGCCATCTTCACCGGCACGCTCGTGTCACTGTCGCGCGGCCCCCTGAATCGCCTGCCGTGGCTCTACCCGGCGTACGCCGGCGCCTACTTCAGCTATGCGTCCAGCGCGCAGTTGATCCCGCACGCGCTCACGCTCCTCATCAATGCCATCAAGACGCGCATGGGCTACCCGCCCGCGGCGCCGCTGCCCTTGCAGTACGGCGCGCTGACGGCCGTCCCGTTCGTGCTCGCGGGCCTGGTGCTCGCGTTCTTCGCCCAGAGGCGCGGCGAGCGCACCGGTGACGCTCGCTCCCTGGGACTCGCGGACGTGCTCCTGCGCTGCACCACCTGGGCCGCGCCCGCGTTCGTCATCTACTCCCACCTGGGGCCCGACTCGCGGCCCTCCTTCTTCGCCACGCTCGCCCTGGCCGCGATGTCCCTGGGCGCGGGCCTGCTGTTCAAGCGCTTCCCGCTGACCGCCGTGGGCGCGGTGCTCTTCGGCCTGCTGCCCTACAGCGCCTTCCGCGTCTACGGCGCGGCCCCCGCGGTCGTCGTGTCCGGCATCATCGCCCTGGGCCTCGCGGGCCTCACGTGGCGGCTCACGGACGAGCGCACGCGGCGCTTCATCTCCGCCGTGGTCGGTGTCATCGCGACGTGCGGGGTCGCCATCGCGCTGGGCACCACACCCGTCGCCGCGCCCGTCGTGGGCATGACGCTGGGGGCCGCGGGCGTCCTGCTGGCCGCGTACCGGCTGCGCGACGAGAACTTCCTGGCCTACGGCGCCTTCCTCGCGGGCGCCATCCTGCCGAAGCTGGCCGCGGCCCACTCCACGCAGGCGCTGGTCGCCGCGATGGTGGGCGGCGCGCTGGTGCTGGCGCTCCTGGGCGAGCGCGGCGGCCTGCTCAAGCGGTTCGGCGTGCCGGGCCTCCTGTTCGCGGGGCTCGCGGTGGTGTGGGGCCTGACCGAGCAGGTCTTCATGGGCCCCGTGCTCCTCACCGCCGCCGCGACGGTGGCGGTGGCCTCCCGCTCCTTCACCGGTGTGCGGCCGTTCGCGGTCGTGCTCGTGGGCTTCGCGCTCCTGCCGGACGTGCCGCACGCCTACACCGCGTGGGGGCTGTCGCCAGGGCTGTCGTTGGTGCTGCTCGTCACCGGATCGCTCGTGGGCTCCATCGTCGCCGCGCGCAAGGGCAAGAGCGCGAGCACCACCACCGCGGGCATCCTCGCGCTCATCCTGCCGCTGCTGCCGGTGGCCCTGGGCCGCTCCAGTGAACAGTCCCTGTTCCTGATGGGCGCGGCGCTGGCGGCGCTCTTCACCGCCCGCACGCTGCCCGTGACGTTGGGGCTGATGCTGGCCTCCATCGAGGCCATCTTCGCGCTGCACTCGTCCGGCCCGCTGGCCCTGCTGGGACTCGCCACGTTCCTCAGCGTCCTGGCCCTCCTGGAGGACGTGCCCGCGGTGCGGCGCATCGCCGCGGGTGGCGAGTCCTTCCGCATCGTCGCCACACTGGGCGCGATGGTGGTGCTGGCGGACGCCTCCTTGTCGTGGGACGGGCACGCGCTGTCGCAGATGCGCGGCGCCACTCAGCTCGCGCTCATTGGTCCGGCGCTGCTGCCCCTGTTGTGGACGCGCTCGCTGCACCGGCCCTTCGCCGCGGCGCTGATGGTGCCCTACGGCGTAGTGACCCTGATGGCCTGGCACCCGCCCTTCGCGTGGGTCGCGCTGCTGCCGCTGTTCCCGCTGCTGGTGGTGCGCGTCGTGGAGCACGTGCCGGCCGCCGCCTCGCTGCTCCTGCGCTCGCGGGAGGAGGGCCCGCGTCACGAGTTGTCGATGTGCATGCAGGTGGCGCTCGCGTGCCTGGGCGGACTGGCGCTGCTGGTTCCGGAACAGGGGTTGAGCCAACGCACGGCCCTCGTCTGCGCCATCGCGCTGGTGCCCATGACGGGCCCGCTGCCTTCCTTGCGCGTCATCGCCGCGTCCGGAATCCTGATGTTCATCCCGGCGGCGCGGCCCTGGGCCACCGGTCTGTTGCTGGCCCTGGGGCTGGCGGACCACCACGCACCTCAGGCCCTGGCCGCCTTCTTCCGCGGCCCGCGTGACGCGGCGTTGCGTGCCTCCGCCACGGGCTCGGCCCTGGCGATCGCGGTGATGTCCACGCTGATGTCGCCGACTCCTGGCGCTCTGACGGTGCTGGGTGCGGTGGTGCTGCTGTCCGCGTTCCTGTTGTCGCAGCGCTGGTTGCTCACGGCGGCGGTGGCGGTATTCGCGCTCGCGCCGCTGGGCCAGACGGACGTCTTCTCGCTGGGCCAGTGGCGTCCGGAAGGCGGCCTGCTCGTCGCGGCCGTGGGTCTGGCCTCCGCGCTGCTGTCCGCGCTGTGCCAGTCCGGCGCCGTGCAGCGCACGCTGACGAACGTCACCGCGCGCCTGACCCCCGGCATCGAGGGCACCTGGAGCGAGCCGCTGTGGGCCGGCGGCGCCGGCACCGTGGCGCTGCTCGTGGGCCTGCGGCTGCTGGACGCGGGGCCGGGCGAGCTGCCCTTGTCCGTGGCGCTGGTCGCGGGCGCCGCGTCGCTGACGCTGATGGTGACGCGCGAGCGCCTGATGATGAACGCCGCCACGGCGCTGCTGGGCCTGGTGCTGGTCGCCGCCGTGCCGCCGCTGTGGGCGCCCGCGATGGTGGCGGGCACGGGCCTGCTGCTGGCCGTCGTCGGCTTCGCGCTGGACAAGCGCGGCGTGGCGGTGGGCGCGGCGCTGCACAACGGTGGCGCGGTGCTGGCGCTGCTGTCACTCGCGGGCCTGCGTTCGCTTACGCACCCGGGCATGCCGCTGTGCGTGTTCTTCGCGTGGGCCACGGCGTGGGTGGTCGTGCTGCGCCGCCGCGACCGCGAGTGGGTGGGGTGGCTTGCGTCCCTCTTCGCCGTGCACGCCTTCATCCTGAACTACGGCGCGACGCACTCCACCGGCCGGGGCGCGCAGTTCCTCCTCCCGTACTTTGGCGCGGCGACGTCACTGCTCGCCACGCTGGTGCTGTCCGTGGCGGGCAAGGCGGTGCGCGGGCGCATGGGACGGGCGTTCTCCATCATCGCGCTCACGGAGGTGCTGTTCGCGGTGCTGGCGGTGCGTCTGCCGGGCGGCGCGGCGCGCGAGGCGTGGGTGGCGTGCGGCGGGCTGGTGTTCCTGCTGTTCGCGCTGGTGCGTCACGCGGCGCGCGAGGAGGACGAAGGCGCGGCGTGGCTCGCGCAGGCGGCGGTGGCGATGGGCTACTTCTGCGTACGCTTCATCGGCTTGAACGCGCGCCCCGACGCCGCGGACAGCCTGGTGTCCATCATGGGCGGCGCGGCCTTCATCGGCCTGTACCTCTTCGTGCGGCGCGAGGGCGCGGGCCTCAAGGCCTTCCGCCGTCCCGCCGTGGCGGGCGCGTGGCTCTTCCCGCTGGCGGGCCTGTTGACGGTGCCGTGGAGCCAGCCGTTCATCGCGGTGGCGCTGCTCGTGGGCTACGCGGCGCACTTCGCGGCGCTCGGGGCGTTCACGAAGCAGAGGGGCCTCGCGTCGACGATGTCCGTCGCCGCCTTCAACACCGCGCTGTACCTCGTGTGGCTGGGCACCGGCTCCGGCGAGCCGCAGTACTACGTCATCCCCGCGGGACTCTCCCTGCTCCTGCTCCTGCGCGTCTTCCGCAAGAGCCTGTCGCAGGACGCCTACGCGCAGCTGCGCGCCATGGCGGTGACGGGCATCTACGTGGCCGGCGCGTGGAAGCCGCTGCTCTTCAACGACGGCGGGGCGATGCTCCTGTGCGTGTTCCTCTGCCTGGTGGGCGTGGGGGCGGGCATCGCGCTGCGGATCCGCTCCTACGTGTACCTGGGCTCGGCGTTCCTGGTGACGGCGGTGGCCGCCAACCTGGTGCGCTTCGGCATGCGCGACCACCGCATCGGCGCTCTGTTCCTGTCGATGCTGGGCCTGCTCGTGGTGGGTTTCATGGTGGTGCTCAGCGCCCACCGCGCCACCCTGCTCCAGAAGTACGGGCGGGTGCGCGACCTGCTCGCGACCTGGGAGGGATGATCGCTGTTTGACGTAAAACGATTCCGGGGTTGAATGCGCCCGTTTTCACCCCCGGAGGACTTGTTGCTGCTGCGCCGTTCGTCGCTCGTCATCCTGATGTCGCTGGGCTGCCTGGTGGGTTGTGCGCACGTCCCGGACGCCGCGCCTCGCATGGCGGTGGAACCTCCGGTCTCGGCCGTCACTCGCTCCCCCGTAGTTGAAGCGCCAAGGGGTACAGCGGTGGGCGCGGAGGGCGCACTTGGCGTGAAGGCCGAAGCGCCTCCGCCGCTGGCCTTCGTGACGCCGGAGGGCAGCGCGGGACTGGCTGCGCTGCTGGAGGCGGATCCGCACCCGGTGCCGGAGGAGGCGGGCGTCATCGCGGCGGCGCTGGAGGCCGCGGCGCTCTTCACCGGTCCCACGCAGGGGCCGGGCGGATTCTGGGACGAGCTGCTGCCTCCGCCGTCGAAGCTGGCGCGCGGCATCGTGGCGCGCGCGGCGCAGCTGGTGGGCGCGCGGCGGTTGGACCGCTCGGTGCCCAATGATTGTTCGGGGCTGGTGCGGCTGGCGTACCTGCAGGCCGGCATCGACCTGGTGGCGCACGGCTTCCTCGCGGGCGAGAACGCGGTGACGGGCATCTTCCGTCGCGCGCAGGCGGCGGGCGCGGTGCACCGGCTGAACCCGCGTCCGGGCGACCTGGCGTTCTTCAAGGAGACGTACGACCGCAACCGCGACGGCAAGCGCAACGACGGCATGACGCACATCGCGGTCGTGGAGAGCGTGGCGCCGGACGGCACCGTGACGTTCATCCACCGCGGGGGCAAGGGCGTGGCGCGCAGCCACATGAACCTGGCGCGCCCCACGGTGCACAAGCTGAACTCCGGTGCGCTGCTTAACGACTTCATCCGACCGGCGAGCAAGGGGATGCGCGCGTACCTCGCGGGGGAGCTGTTCGTCGCGTTCGCTTCACCTGGAGGTTTGTAGTCTCACGGCAGTCGCAGGGGACGCACGGCGCGCACGTTTGAATTGATGCGCGGGTGTGGCGTCATCCCTCGCATGAGACTGCCCCTGCTCCTGGGAAGCCTGTTGCTGTCGTCCGGCTGCATCGTGGCGGAGACGCGTCCTTCGCGTCCGCATCCGAGGCCACCACCGCCCTCACGCCCCGTGGCGATGAACTACGACGAAGCCGTGCGGCGCGGGTTCGACCAGTGCCGTTCGCGCGGCTACCGCTGCGACCTGCAGGAGGCGAAGCTCACCGGCAACGACGTGTGGAAGGTGAAGTTCCGCGTGGATGGCCGGGGCGAGAAGGGCCACCTGCACCTGGACTACGACGCGTACTCGCGCAACCTCATCAAGGTGAACGACAAGGTGAAGGGCAAGGGCCGCGACTGGGATGACGACTGGGACGGCCCGGGGCGTGGCAAGAAGAAGGGCCACGCGCACCGGGACGACTGAAGCACCGCGTGTTTCAGCGCTTCAGCAGGGCTTCGGTGTGGTCGAGCAGCTCCGGTCCGCCGGGCTGCTCATGGCCGGGGATGATGATGCGAGCGTTGGGGAAGTGCTCACGCTCGCGCTGGAGACTCGACGGCCACGCGGCGACGTCCGCGTCCTCCAGGTTGCCCAGGCTCTTGGCGTGGGCGTCCTTGATGAAGCAGCCGCCATAGAGGATGCCTGACGCTGGGTGCATGACGACGAGGTTGTCGGGCGAGTGGCCCGCGCCGGGGAAGAACACCGACAGCGGTCCGAAGTCCTGCGCATCCGCCAGCCGCCGCGAGGGAACGGGGTTGCCTTGCTTGCCCGCACGGAGCGCGGTGTCCTCGCGAGCGTGGACGGGGATGCCCTGCGCGTCGAGCGTGGGGATGCCGCCAGTCCGGTCGAGGTGGAAGTGCGTCACCACCGCGGCGCGCACCGGATGGTGGAGCGTGTCGCGGGCCCAGGTGAGCAGCGCTTGTGCGTGCTCCGGCGTCCAGCCGGTGTCGACGAGGATGGACGCGTCACCATCCTCCACGAGGAGCCCGTTCGCGGTCACACCCGCCCAGTCCCCGCTCGCTTCCGTGACATGCATCCACACGCCAGGCGCCATGCGCCGCACACGCACGTCCTTCGCGAGCACGAACTCCTCCTGGGAATGGGGAGGAGGCACGGAGGGCGTGGAGGCACAGGCCGTGAGGAGGAGCAGGAGAGGGCCGCAGCGCAGTGGATTCATGAGGCTCCAGAAAGGGGAACGCATGGGAGGCCCGCCGCGAGTGCAAGATGGATGCACAGCGGATCCGCGAGGAACACGTGGCCTGCGTGCCACACGCGCGTCCGCGGAGCCACGCCGGACTCAGGGCGCGGACTTCTTCTTCAGGTCTTCAATGGCCCGATTGAACGTCTGCGGGTTGCAGGCCTTGCCGCCGGGAGGGTTTCCCGCCGCGCGCGTGAGGGCGGGCAGGGCGGCCGCGTTGCCCAGGCTCGCCAGTCGCAACGCTGCTTTCGTGCGCACGCCGCAGTCGCTGGACTCCAACGACGTGGAGTAGAGCCCCACCAGGTCCAGGCCCGAGTTGTCCTTCGAGTCCAGATAGCGCAGCGCTCCCCACTGCTTCGTCGAGGGAGTCCCTTTGGCCAGGGACTCGAGATGGGAACGCACCGTCGTGGCGGGCAATGCCTCCAGGGCCCTGCGCGCGGAGAGGTCCTTCTCGTTGTCCCCGAAGTCCTCGGCCAGTCCGTCCAGGAGCTGCATCTCCGGAGCCTCCCGGCCTGCCTTGTCCAGGCCCAGGATGAGGGCGTGCTCCTCGTTGTGCGCGCCCACCGCGTGCTTCGCCAACGCGCGCAGCCGCGCCGTCGCCGCGTCCTTTGGCACGCCTGGCGCGTCCAGACGCTGGAGTGCTTCCTTGGGCTTGCCGTCCTTCAGCAACCCACGCGCCTGCACCAGCGGATCATTCGCGTGCACCGTCCAGGCCGCACCCGCCAGGACCAGCACCAGCGCTCCCGCGACGCCAGCTTGCACGAGCGGACGTTGCCGCAAGAGGGCCGCACCCTCGCGTGCCTTCGAGACTAGCCCAGCCAGTGGTGACACTTTCGCCCCGGAGTCGGGGATGCCCAGCGCCGCGCCGAACGGTGAGCCCTCCGTCGCGCGCGTCACCCGGTACAGCTGCACCTTCTCATCGCGTCCGGGCAGGGGAATGGTGCCGCAGGGCTCGGCGGCGGCCTCGGCGCGGTTTCGCACCATGTTCACGGCTTCGGTGAAGGTCACCTCGTCCGCGGCGGCCACGTGCTCCACCGCCTTCACGACCTCCATCGGCTCGCCGAGCACCGAGTCGTTCGTCACCAGCACCTCGCCCGCGTGCAGGCACACGCGGACGTGGAGCTGGTGCTCTTGCGGCACCGTCTGGTTGTAGCGCCACAGCGCCTGCTGCATCGCCATGCCGCAGCGGATGGAGGCGCTGGGGGCCCGGAAGATCGCGACCAGTGCGTCTCCGCGCTTCTGCACCAGCTTTCCGTCGTGCTCGCGCACCAGCGGCGTCAGCAGCCGGTCGTGCGTGTCCAGCATCCGCGCGTTCTCCTCGTGCGTCTGCCGGCTCATCCGGTCGGTGAAGCCCTGGATGTCGGTGAGCATCACCGTCACGTTCTGCGCCTTCGTCACCACCGCGCCGCCCGTCACCGCTCCCAGCGGGCCCGTCAGCCGGCCCGTCATGCCGAACGCCGCCGTGCCCGTGCGCGGCGCGGTCTGCACCGGGGGCGCCGTGACCGGAGGCGCAGCCTGCGCCACGCCGAACGCCGACGTGCCGGAGCCCGGGCCCGCGGGTGCGGGATTCACGCCGAACGCCGACGTGCCGGAGCCCGGGCCGGGCGGTGCCGCCGGGTTCAGTCCGAAGGCGGCCGTGCCGGCGGAGGGTGTCGCGTTCGCGTGGACGATGGGCGTGCCCTGGCTGGGGGTGAACGCCATCAGCGCCGCGTGCGCCAGGCCCAGCGCTTCCGCCAGCTCGTTCGCCGTCTGCGGGCGCTTCGCCGGGTCCTTGTCCAACAGCCGCATCACCAGCGACAGCAGCCCCACGTAGCGCGACAGCTGCGGCGCCGCGCGATCCAGCTGCAGCGGTGCGTGCGAGGCGTGCTGCGACAGGAAGTGGCGCGGTGAAGGTCCGTCGAACGGCAGCCGCCCGGACAGCACGCGGTAGGCCAGCACCCCGAAGGAGTACAGGTCGCTGCGCGTGTCCACCTTCGCGCCCACGGCCTGCTCCGGAGACAGGTACTCCGGCGTGCCCAGCACCACGCCCACCTGGCTGAGCGCGCTGCCCGCCTCCGGCTCCACCAGCCGAGCGATGCCGAAGTCCAGCAGCCGCGCCTGTTCCCCACGCGCGGACGGGGAGATGAGGACGTTCTCCGGCTTCAGGTCGCGGTGGATGATGCCCTTGTCGTGGATGGCGGCCAGCCCTTCCGCCAGCTGCTGGAGCAGCGCCAGCGCGCGGGGGGCGAGCAGCGGGCCGCCCTGGAGCGCGTCGTAGAGGCTCTGCCCCTCCACGAACTCCATGACGAGGCACGCGGCGTCGCCGGACTGGCCGAAGTCCACGATGCGCACCACCGCCGGGTGCTCCACGGCGGAGAGCAGGCGCGCTTCGCGTTTGAAGCGCTCGGCCATGCCGGCCTGGGCGTGCAGATCGTGGTGCAGGACCTTGATGGCGACCTTGCGGCCCAGGGAGACCTGCTCACCCAGGTACACCTCACCCATGCCCCCGGAGCCCAGGGGCTTGAGAACCCGGAATCGACCGTCGAGGACCAGTGCGTCGGGGGCCAGCACGGCGCGGCATATTGCACGGCTTCCGCTTTGGGCGCATGAGGTTCCTCCTGGACGGAATCACCTGGGAAACGCCTGGGTACGCCATGCCCCGCCGCCTGCCGCCCTACCGAGGGTTTGCCTAAAAATTCCAGGGCTTAGGGGTCATGGTAGCCTCCCCAGCCTCCTCCGATGGCCACCGATAGCGAGTCCCCCAAGCCCGTAGCGCCTGCTTCAGGCGCCGCCCCCGAGCTTCGCCTGCTGGATCGGCGTGCGTTCGTGGGCTTTCCGGCATTGGAGGTCCAGCCCGGGCTGCGCATCGCCGACTTCGCGCTCCAGATTCCGGACGTCAGCTTCCCGTTCAACGTTAGCGCGGGCGCCACGCGCTACCAGCGCAAGAAGCTGCTCTTCGGCTTCCTGGAGCTGACGGTCGACGCGGACCTGGTCACGCGCAAGGTGGCGGAGCTGGCCGGGCGGCTCGTGGGCATCGAGGAGCTGCGGCTGCACTTCCGCCCCGGCTACCTGGAGGGCCAGGGCCGGCTGCCGGCGCCGGAGCGCACGCCGTTCACGTTCAAGATCGCCTTCGACGCGGACGGGGACCGGCTGGCCGTCTACGTCTACGACGTGCGGCTGTATGGCTTCTCCGCCACGCCGTCGGTGCAGCTGCCGGGCTTGTTGTCGGAGGCCGTGGGCGCGTTGGGCCTGCTGCCGGACGTGGAGGTTCGAGGCGCCACCGGCTTCTCCACTCGCGTGCTGCCCTCGCTGTGCGAGCTGGCCTCGCTGAGCCGGGGCTACAAGGTGCCCACGCTGGACACCGCTCGCCTGTCCGCGGCGGAGGTCTCCAGCACTGGCCTGCGCCTGCGCTTCGCCGCCGGAGGGCTGCCGCCGCCCGCCGCTCCGGACGAGGAGCTGATGCTGGCGCTGGAGGGCGCTCGGGCTTTCGCGGACGCGGAAGGTCTGGTCGCGCAGGGGCGGCTCGCGGAGGCGCGGCAGGCGTACCTCCAGGCCGGTGACGCGCAGGACGCGCACCCGTTCGCGGCGGAGCGGTTGCTCGCGCTGCTCGTCGCGGATCCGCAGGCGCATGACCTGGCCCTGGACGTGGCGGCCACGCTGTCTCGCCGACGCGACCGCAGCCCCGCGGCGTTGTGGGGCGAGGCCGTGGTGCGCGAGCGCCGGGGCGAGGGTGCCCGCGCGGCGGAACGTTACCTGGCGCTGTGCGCGCTGGCCCGTCGTACTTCGGAAGAGGCCGCTGCGTTCTTCGCCGCCGAGGCCGCCGCGCGCTCCTCGCGCGACACCGCGCCCCAGGTGGCGGTGAAGGCGTTGCATGAGCTGCTGGGCCTCAAGCCGGACCACCTGCCGTCGTTGAAGGCGCTGGCTCGCGCGTCGGATCAGGCGCGCGACCGGGCTGGCGCGGTGCGGGCGTACCGGCGGCTCGCGGCCCTGGCTCGCGATCCGTTGGAGGCCGCGGACGCGCACGTGCATCTGGCGCGGCTGTGCGCTCAGACGGAGGACGACATCGCGGGGGCCCGGCTGCACTGCGAGGCCGCGCTGCGTTTGTCGCCGGACCAGCCGGACGCGCTGCTGCTGTTGGGCGAGCTGTGCCACCGCGGCGGTGAGCACCTGCGCGCGCTGAAGGCGCTGGACCGGCTGCGCGAAGTGTCCATGGCGCGCCATGAGCTGGACCGCGTGGGACAGGCGGACCTGCTCGCGGGCCGGGTGTGGGAAGAGGGCCTGAAGCAGCCGGAGAACGCGCTGCTGCGCTACCGCGAGGCCGTGTCGCTGCTGCCCGGTGAGCCGGAGCCGCTGTTCGCCTCCGCGCGCGTGGCCGAAGGACTGGGCCGGTTGCAGGAGGCCCTGAGCGGCTACCAGCAGGCGCTGGAGCTGGCAGGGCCGGCGCCTCGTTCGGAGAGCGTCCGTCACGCAGCGCACGAGAGTCACCACGCGCTGGCTCGGCTGTCGCGCACGAAGCTGGGCGACCCTGCGCGGGCGCGTGAGCACCTGGAAGCGGCGCTCGCGTTGGATCCGCGTGACGCGGTGGCGCTGGATGAGCTGATTCCGTACTTCCGCGTCACCGGCCGCTCGCAGGAGCTGGCCGAGGCGCTGGAGAAGGCCGCCGCCCTCAAGGAAGAGCCGAAGGCCCGCGCCGCGCTGTGGGCCGAAGCGGGCGAGCTGTACCGGGGCAAGCTCCAACTGGCGGACAAGGCCGACAAGCTTCTCACGCTCGCGCTGGAGGCGGACGGCGACCACCGGCCCGCGCTGGAGTCGCTGCTCGCGCTGGCCGAGGCCCGCCGCGACGGCGCGCAGCTCACCCGCTGCCTCGCGGCGCTGGCGCGGCTGACGACGGAGCCGAAGGAGCGGGCGCAGAAGTACCGACGCCTCGCGGTGGCCGCGCGCGACCTGGCGTTCGATCTGGATCTCGCCGTTCACGCGTTGCAGGAGGTGCTGCGCGCGGAGCCGGACGACCTGCCTGCGCTGGGCGAGCTGTGCGCGTTGCAGCGCAAGCGCTCCGACCTGGCAGGGCTCGCCACCGCGCTGGAGGACCGCGCGCGGGTGGCGGAAGCGCAGGGTGACAAGCGGCTGGCGGCGGCGGCGCTGCGTGAACTGGCTGGCGTGCTGGAGGCGCGGCTGGGTCGCGTGGGCGACGCGCTGGTGGCGTTGGAGAAGGCCGCGCGGCTCGCTCCGGACGCGGCGGTGCTGCTGGACCTGGCGGACCTGAGCCTGCGCTGCGAGCGGCCCGAGCACGCCCGGCGCGCGCTGGAGTCGCTGCTGGCCACGCTGCCGCGCACCGCGGCGCCGGAGAAGCTGGCGGACGTGCGCGCTCGGTTGGGCCGCGCGTGCGAACTGCTGGGTGACCGCGAGGGCGCCATCGCCGCATACGCGCAGGCGTTCCCGCTTCGGCGGCTGGACGACGTGCTCGCCACTCGGCTGGAGGCCCTCTACACGGAGGCCGGTGAGACGCAGGCGCTGGCCGAGCTGTGGGCCACGCGCGCGCAGGCACTGGCCGGCGCGGATCGGGCGGAGGAGGCGGCGCCGCTGTTCCTCCAGAGCGCTCGTGCCCTGCTGGAGCGCGGAGAGAAGGCCGCCGCGCTGATGCGCCTGGCCTCCGCGCTGGAGGCGAGCCCCGAGGGACCGCTCGCCGCGGAGGTGCTGGAGGCCCTGGCCGAGCTGGAGCTGGAGCGCGGCGAGAAGCTGGAGGCGGCGCGGCTGTACGCGCGGCGGGCCACGCTGGTGCCGGATGCTCGGGCGGGTTCGAAGCTGCTCTTCCGCGCGTCGCTGCTGGCCGCCGGCACGAGCCGCGAAGAGGCCTTCCTCGCCGAGGCGCTGGAGCGCGACGCCACGTTCGCGCCCGCGCGCATCCGCCGGGGCGAGCTGCGGCTGGCCACGGATGCCCGCGCCGCGCTGGAGGACTTCGAGGCGGTGCTGGCGCTGCCTCCCGCGGACGTGGATGCCCCGCGCGAAGCGGAGCGCGTGGCCCTCACGCGCAAGGCCGCCACCGCCGCCGTGCGCGCGAACCGCACGGACGCGGCGCGGCGCCTGCTCGCGGAGTTCTGCGCGCGCACGCCGGAGGACCTGGACGCGCGGCTGGAGCTGGCCGCGCTGCACCGCAAGGCCGGCGCCCGCGAGGCCCTGGCGGACCTGCTGGTGGAGCTGTGGCCGCGCCTCTCCGGAGACGCCCGACGTCAGGCCCGCCGCGAGCTGGCCGAGCTGTGCCTTGCCCTGGGCCGCGCGAGCGCCTCGGCGGATTCGCTGCGCAGCCTGCTGGCGGAGGAGCCGCAGGACGCGTGGGCGGCGCAGGCGCTGCTGGAGCTGCTGCCTCCGCCCGGCACGGGCACGCTGGAAGAAGAGTCCGAACGGCTGGAGCTGCTGGGCACGCTGGTGTCCGCGGCGTCGGGTGAAGCCCGCGCCGAACTGCTCGCGCGCCGGGCCATGCTGCACCGGAGCGCCGGCCGCACGGGTCCCGCGCGCGATGACTGCGCCCAGGCCGCGAAGCTGTCGCGCCGGCCCGCGCCGCTGCTGCTGATGCTGGCGGAGCTGGCGCGCGAAGCGTCGGACGCGCCCGCCGAGCTGGATGCGTGGCGCCGCGCCGTGGCCGCCGATGCCACCCTGGGCGCCCGTGCCCGGGAGCGGCTGCTGGCCCTGGCCACGGTGCTGCTGGAGAAGGACGAGCGCGCCTCCGCTGGAGACGCGCTCCGTGCCGCCATCTCGCTGGAGCCGCCCGCTGACGCGCGGTGCGATGCCTTCTTCCAGCTCGCCGAGCTGGCCCGCCGCGACGGCAAGCCCTCGGACGAAGCCGCCGCGCTGGCCGAGGCCGCGCGCCAGGGGCCCACCGCCCGCCGCGTGGAAGCGCTCCTGATGCGCGCCGCGCTGCTCGAAGGCCAGGGAGACCGCGAGGCCTCCGCGCGCGACCTGGAAGCCGCGCTCGGCCTGGCACCGCGCCACGAGGAGGCCACGCTCGCGTTGCAGCGCGTGCTGCGCGACCTGGAGGACTGGGCCCGGCTCGCGGAGTTGCTCGCCGCCGAGGCGCCCCATGCTCCGCCCGCCGCCGCCGCGTCCCTGTACTCGGAGCTCGCGAGCCTCTACCTCGACCGCTTGGGACAGAGCGCGCCCGCCGAGGCCGCGCTGCGCCAGGCGCTGCGGCTGACCCCGGCGGACGCGGCGGTGCGCCGCCGGCTGGTGTCGCTGGTGGCCGGTCGCGGAGAACTGCTGGAGGCCGCGGGCCTGCTGGAGGCCGCGGCGGAGGACGCCGACGCCGCCGAGGCCGCGGCGCTGCTGCGCGAGGGTGTCACCTACGCGCGGCAGGCCCAGGAGCTGGACCGGGCGCTGGCCCTGGCGCGTCGCGCGCATGCGCGGGTGCCCGCGAAGGGCGAGGACCTGGCCACGCTAGCGGACCTGCTCTACCTGCGCGGCGTGGTGCGCGAAGCCCTGCCGTTGCAGGAGGCCCTGGTCCAGGCGGCGGACTTCCGCGCGGCCCCGGAGGCGGCGGAGGCCACGAGCCTGCGCCTGGGCGACCTGGCCGAGCAGTCCGGCGATGTGAAGCGCGCGGTGACCGCGTACCGGTACCTGCTCACGGAGCGTCCGCTGTGCGAGCGCGCCGTGGAGCGGCTCTCCGCGCTGCTGGAGCGCGACGACCCGCGCGGTGCCTTCGAGGTGCGCGTCGCCCACGCGCGCGTGCTGGCGCCGTCCGAGGACACCGTCGCGCGGCTGGTGTCGCTGGCGGAGCGGGCGCGCGAGGCGCTGGCGGACGCGGGCATCGCCGCATCGCTGCTGTCCCACGCGGCGCAGATGGCGAAGGAGCCGCTGCCGCTGCGCCGCCGGCTCGTCACCCTCTACCGCGAGACGGGCCGCACGTCGGAACTCCTCGCGGAGCTCCAGCCGGTGGCCGCGCTCAGCCTCCAGGCGGGGGACGTGGACGCCGCGCTCGCGGCCTACGACGAGGAGGCCCGGCTCGCGGAGTCGATGGGCCGCGCGGACGATGCTCTGCGCTCGCTCGCCAACGCCCGTGACCTGCTCGCCGCTGGTGAACGCAACGCCGAAGCCGCCGCCTGCGAGCGCCGCCGCGCGGAGTTGCTGCGCGACGTGAAGCTGGACCTGAACGCGGCGGAGGCCTCGCTGGAGCGTGCCTTCGGTCTGGCCGCGGAGCTGGACACCGCGCGCATGGGCGCGGCCCTGGCCGAGCGCCGCGACGACGCGGCCGCCGAGGCGCGCTGGTGGGAGCGCGGGCTGCCCCGGATGACGGGCACGCGCGAGGGCGCGGCGGTGCTGCTGCGCCTGGCCCGCCTGAACCTGGGCGAGCTCTCGGACACGCCGAAGGCAGAGGGCTTCCTGCGCCAGGCCCTGCGCCAGGACCGCTGGCTCACGGAAGCAGAAGGTCTGCTCGCGGAGTTGCTGGAGCGCGACGGTCGGCTCGCGGAGCTGGCCGCCTGGTACGAGGAGTGCGCGGAGTCGGAGCTCGACGCCGACCGTCACGCGGCGCTGCTGTACCAGGCCGCGGTCCTCTACCGCGACCGCGCGAACAAGCCGGAGGCCGCCGCCGCCGCGCTCATCGCCGCACGCGCCGCGAAGCCGGACGACCTGAACCTGACCGCGCAGGCCGCGGAGCTGCTGCACCAGGTGCGCCGCCCCGCGGACGCCGCCGAGTTCGACGCCATCCTCCTGGAGGCGGATCCGTTCCGCGAGCCCGTCTTCACGCGCCACCGCGCCTTCCTGGAAGAGAGCGGCGAACGTCAGGCCCTGGCCGAGCTGATGCTCCGCCGCGCCGAGCGCCAGACGCCCGCCGAGGCCGCCGCGAGCTACCTCGCCGCCGCGAGCGCCTTCCGCGAAGAAGGTGCCCGCGAGCGCGCCATCCTCTGCGAGGACCGCGCCTTCGAGCTGGATCCCGCCAACGCGGAGGCCTTCCAGCACGTGCGCGAGCGCGCCGCCGGAGACGTGCGCCGGCTGGCGGACCTGCTGGGCCAGCGCGCGGAGGCGGTGAACCCCGAGGACGCGCTGCCCCTGTTGCGTGAGCGGGCCCAGCGCCTGCTGGACGCGGGCGAAGCGCTCAAGGCCGCGGAGGCCTTCGACGATTACCTGGGCCGCGCGGGCGGTGACGTGGACGCCCTCTGCGCGCGCGCCGAGCTGGCCGCCCAGGGTGGAGGCCCCGCCGCCGCGCAACCGTATGACCGCCGGGTGCTGGCGCTGGGCGGAGACTCGCTGCCGGTGCCGGTGCGCGTGCGCACGTGGCTGCGCCTGGGCCATGCGTCGCTCGCGTCGGGCGCGTTCCACGACGCGGCGGATGCCTTCGAAGCGGTGGTATCGCTGGAGCCAGAGGGCGCGCGCGGCGGTGAGGCGCTGTCGCTGCTCGCGGAGGTGCACTCGCGCACGGGCAACGGCCCCGGGCTGTACCGGGCGTCGTTGCAGCTGGCGCGCAGGGCCCAGGACGCGGCGACGGAAGAGGTGCTGCTGCGCCGCGCGGCCGACCTCTTCGACGACCCGCGCGAGGCCATCGACGCGCTGGTGCCCCTGGCCCGGCTGCGCCCGGCGGACGCGGGCGTCATCGACCGCGCGGTGGAGGGCCTGCGCGCCCTGGGCCGCCACGGCGACCTGCTGGGCATCTACGAAGCGGGCGCGGAGGCCGCGGGAGGCTCGCGCGCCGCGGAGCTGCTGCTCGCCGCCGCGTCCGTGGCGAACGAATCGCTGTCGGACGCGGACACGGCCTGGGCCCTCACGCGCCGCGCGGCGGAGGCGGATCCGGAGAACCCGGCCGCCCTGCGCGCGCTGGTGGACGGCCTGCGTGCGCGCAAGGAGTCCACGGAGCTGCTCGCCGCGCTGGAGCGGCTGATTCCGCTCACGGACGACGCGGACGAGTCCGCGGTGCTCCGGCTGGAGTTCGCGGGGCTGGCGAAGGACGCGACCCGCGAGGAAGCCGCTCGCGACGCGCTGGAGGTCGTGGTGGCTCGGGGCGCTTCCGGTGCCGGCTACGCCGACGCGCTGGAGGCCCTGGAGCCGCTGCTCGGTGACGCGCACGCGCGCCGCGCCGAGGTGCGCGTGGCCCGCGCGGAGCTCTCGTCGGGCGAGCAGCGCGTGTCGCTGCTGGTGGCCGCCGCTCGTGCCTTCGAGAAGGCGGGGCTGCTGGAAGACGCGTTGAAGGCCGCGAAGGCCGCTGTCGCCACGGAGCCGGACCTGCGCGCCGCGCTGCTCGTCGCGCACCTGCACCGCGCCTCCGGAGACGCGCCCCGAGCGGCCCGCGCGCTGTTGCAGGCGGCCCGGCTCGCCGCCCCGGAGGAGCGTCCCCCGCTGCTGCTGGAGGCCGCCGGCCTCTGGGAGAAGGCGGGCGAAATGGGCGAGGCGCTGGAGGTCGTCGAGCGCATCGCCACCGACGCGCCGGACATGCTGTCCGCGACGGAGCTGGCCGAGCGCTTCGCACGCCTGGGCGCCTTCGCGCGCGCCCTGGACGTGGGCTTCGCGCCCGCCATGGCCGCGGGCGAGTACACCGACGCGCTGGCCATGGCCGCGCAGGCGGGCGACGTGCCCCGCACGCGCGTGGCCCTCTGGGCCCTGGTCGCGATGCCGGACGCGGACCCCGCTCACGCCTCCGCGCTGGCGGACGGACTGCGCGAGGACGCGGAGTGGGAAGGCCTGCTGGAGCTGGCGGCCCTCTCCTACGACCGTGACGCCGCCTTCGCCGTGGCACTGCGAGACGAGGTGCTGCGCGCCCGTCCGGCCCCGGTGTTCGCGCGCCTGCGCGCCCTGGAGGAACTGGGCGGAGAGCCCGGCCTCGGCGCGCGCCTGATGCTCCTGCTGCCGGAGCTGGGCCTGGAGCCGGAGGCCCTGGCTGAAGCGGTGCTCGCCCGCGTGCGCGCGTTGCCGGAGTCCGCGCGGCTGGAGTCCCTGGCCTTCGCCGCGGACGGCTGGCCCGCGCGCCGCGAGGAACTGCTGCGCGAGCGCTACACCCTGGAGCGCGAGCTGGGCCGGCTGGAGTCCGCGGAGCGCACGCTGGCGCTCATCGCCCAGGACACGAAGGACGCGAAGTCGCGCGCGCTGCTGCACCTGGAGCGCGGTGAACTCCTGCAGGGCCCGCTGGCCCAGCCCGCCGAGGCGCGCGAGGCCTTCGAGGCCGCTCTCACCGACGACGCGGACAGTCTCGCTGCCGTGCAGTCGCTGCTCGCGCTGGTGGACGAGGCGCGCGAGTCCACGGTGTTCCTCACGCTGGCGGACACCCTCGCGAAGCTCGCGGGCGCCGACGCGTGGGCGCCGTACCGCGAGCGCCTGGCGGACGCCTACGAAGCGCAGCAGCGCTGGGCCGAAGCAGCCACGCAGCTGGAGCAACTCCCGGACACGGACGAGCGGCTGGCCCGCCGCGTGAAGTTCGCGGAAGCGCGCGGCCTGGTGGGCGAAGCGCTGCGGCTGCGCGAGCGCCTCACGCAGGACCCCGCGGAGCTGGAGGTCATCCTCCGTGGCTACCTGGACGCGCAGCTCGTGGGCCCGGCGGTGCGCCTGGCGGAGCGGCTCGCGGACGCGCAGCAACTCACGCCCGCGCTGACGCGGTGGGTGACCGAGCGCTTCTCTCCGTCCCCGGACGGCGCGGTGCTCGCGGTGCGCTTCTGGCCCGCGCTCCTGCGTGAGAAGTGGCCGGACGTGGACGGCTGGACGCTGTACGCGGAAGCGCTGCACGCCCTGGGACGTCCGGAGGCGGAGCGCACGGACGGCATTGGCGCCGCGCTCGTGAGCAGTGACGCCCCCGCGCCGCGCGCGCCCGTGTCCAGGCTGGAGCGTCCCGCGCAGGACTTCCAGCACCCGGAGCCGGACGGCCTGGTGCCGGTGACGGAGTCGAGCCTCGCGCGGCTGCACGTCGCGCTGAAGCCGGTGCTCGAGTCGCTGGGCGCGGAAGCCGTCCGCGTGTCCGTGGACCCTCGCGGCGGCGTGGAGGCGTACCTCACGTCGCCGGACGCGCTGGTGCTGGGCGCGGGTGCGCTGGGTTGCTTCGGCGCGGTGGAGCTGGGCTGGCTGTGCGCGCTGGCGCTGGCGCTGGGCTCGGAGGGCGTGGAGCTCACCCGTCCCGGCGCGGTGCTGACGTGGGAGGACGCGGCGGTGGCGGCCTGGCGTGCGATGCCCGCGACGCTGGCGGCGGGGCGCGTGCTGGCGCGGCTGGACTCGGACGTGCGTGGCGGTGACCCGGCCAGCGTGGATGTGGGTGCGGTGCTGTCCCGCAGCGAAGCCTTCCGCCAATTGGCCCTGGCGTCGCTGGACGCCTAACCTGGAGCGCCTCATGCACCTGAAGCGACTGGCAGTGGCGCTCTTCCCCGCGGCGGCCCTGGCCGTGGCGGTGGGTTGTTTCTCCGACCCCGTCTACCCGGGAAACCAGGTGATGGGGACGTTCCGCTTCCAGGCGAAGCTGGACGCGGCGCGCACCACGTGTGACGCGGGCGCGCGAGACTTCGCGCAGTTGGACGACGCGGGCAGCTTCTACTTCGAGGGCACCTTCTCCCGCGACACGGACGCGGGCACGGGCTTCTTCACCGTGCAGGGGTTCTCGCGCGACGCGGGCTACACCGGCCAGAGCGTGTCCTCCACCCACCGCGCCATCGCGCGCCGCGACTCGTGCGGCACCGGCTGCGAGGACTCCGAAATCGAGGAGGCCATGAACGTCATGCTCCTGAGCGACAGCCAGGCGCGCAACGTGGCCCGCGACTGCAAGCGCCTGGACGGCGGCGTGCCGGAAGGTGACCTCCCCGCGCCCACGGAGAACGGCTACGACGTGTCGCTCGCGTGCGGCTCGCTCACGGACATCTTCCTGCCGGGCAAGGGAGCGAGCTGCAAATGCAACCCGGTCACCTGCACCACCGTGTACACGGTGAGCGGCGACCGCATCGACTGAAACACCCGGGGCCTGTTCCCGTCGTGTAACGTGCGCCGCCCCGAAGTGGAGGATGGAATGGCGAAGCGTGCGGTGGTGCTCCTGTCCGGAGGCCTGGACTCAACGACGTGCCTGGCGATGGCGAAGGCGGACGGCTTCGAGCCGGTGTGCCTGTCCATCGCCTACGGACAGCGCCACTCGGTGGAGCTGGAGCGGGCGAAGAAGGTCGCGGCCATCATGGGCGTGCGCGACGTGCGCGTGGTGACGGTGGACCTGCGGCAGGTGGGCGGCTCCGCCCTCACGGATGACATCCCGGTGCCCAAGGACCGCTCGGAGGACGACATGTCCCACGACGTCCCCGTCACCTACGTGCCCGCGCGCAACGCGCTGTTCCTCTCCATGGCGCTGGGCCTGGCGGAGGTGGTGGGCGCCACGGACCTCTACATCGGCGTCAACGCGGTGGACTACAGCGGCTATCCGGACTGCCGCCCGGAGTTCATCCGCTCCTTCGAGACCATGGCCCAGCTGGCCACCAAGGCGGGCGTGGAGGGCGCGACCTTCAAGGTGCACGCGCCGCTCTCCGGCCTCACCAAGGCGCAGATCATCCAGGCCGGCGTGAAGCTGGGCGTGGACTACGGGATGACGCACTCCTGCTACGACCCGGACGCCCAGGGCCGGGCGTGTGGCCGCTGCGACAGCTGCCTCCTGCGCGCCAAGGGCTTCCAGGAAGCGGGAGTGCCGGACCCCACCGTGTACACGGACGGGGTGCGCTGATGCGCGCCGCGGCGGGCCTCACGCTGTCCCTGGCGCTGCTCGGAGGCTCCCCTGTCCTCGCAGAGGATGCGAAGGCCGCGAAGCCGAAGCCCGCCGCGCCGAAGGTGGAGCTGGTGGACGCGACCACCGTCATCCCGGACCTGGTGCTGGACCTGCGCTACGCGACGAAGGACAACTTCCTCAAGCGGCAGGTGTATCCGGATGGCGCGCGGTGTCTGTTGTTGCCGGACTCGGTGAAGCGCCTGACGCAGGCCGCGGACGCGCTGCGCCCCCTGGGCTACCGGCTGAAGGTGTTCGACTGCTACCGGCCGCGCGCGGTGCAGTACGAGATGTGGAAGATTTTGCCGAAGCCCGGCTACGTGGCGGACCCGCGCAAGGGCTCCAACCACAACCGGGGTGGGGCGGTGGACCTGACCCTGGTGACGAAGGACGGGGCGGAGGTGGAGATGCCCACCCCCTTCGACGACTTCACCCCCGCGGCGCACCACGGCTACACCGGAGGCACCCCCGCCTCGCGCGAACACCGCGAGGTGCTGCGCAAGGCCATGGAGGGCGCCGGCTTCCAGCGCAACCGGATGGAGTGGTGGCATTACGACCTGCCCGGCGCTACGAAATTGCCGGTGCTGGACGTGCCCTTCACCCCCGCGGAGTGACGCCTGGCCGCCTGCTGGCCTTGTAGTTTCGCGCGTTTGCATCATGGACTGCGCGTATGTGGGCGCGCGCGGGGAGTGCCTGCTATTCCTGGCGTCCCATGAGTCAAACGCTCGCGGTCGGCCTGGAAAACACGCTCATTTCTCCGAACTCGGGAGCCGCCGCGCTGGCGCCCACGCTGGCGCCCGGTGGGTCCACGACCCAGCGGCGCAACACGGTGCTGCCGCGAGTGGAGTGGAAGGGCCAGCAGCCCAGCGTGGTGCCGCTGCAGCGCGAACGCTTTGAAGAAGTGCGCCCGCTGGGGCAGGGCGGCATGGGCGAGGTGGTGCTCATCCGCGACCACGACATCGAGCGGGAGGTCGCGCTCAAGCGGCTGCCTCCGGGCGCGGACCTGGACCGCGTGCTGCGCTTCGTGGAAGAGATCCGCACGGTGGGCATGCTGGACCACCCGAACATCGCGCCCGTGCACGACGTGGGCGTGGATGAGCAGGGCCGGTACTACTTCCTGATGAAGCACCTGAAGGGCGAGACGCTGGAGTCCATCATCGCCCGGCTGCGCCACTCGGAGCTGGACGCGCTGGTGCGCTATCCGTTCCAGGTGCGGGTGCAGATCTTCCTGGGCGTGCTGCACGCGGTGTCGTACGCGCACGGCAAGGGCTTCATCCACCGCGACATCAAGCCCGCGAACATCATGGTGGGCCCCTTCGGCGAGGTGACGGTGCTGGACTGGGGCCTCGCGCGCCGCGTGGGCGCGGCCTCCGACAGGGCCCTCCCGGCTGGCGCGCCCACGGACCTGCACTCGGCCCGGCCGCTGCACACGGAGCTGGGCTCCGTGGTGGGCACTCCGCTCTACATGTCCCCGGAGCAGGCGCGCGGCGAGCACGACACGATGGACGCGCGCAGCGACGTCTACAGCCTGTCCGTCCTCTTCCACGAACTCTTGTCGCTGTCGCACTACCTGGATGGCATCCAGTCGGTGCCGGACATCATGACGGCGGTGCAGAAGCGCACGCTGGACATGGGGTCCATGCACAAGAACAGCGCGCAGGGCCCGGTGCCCGCGGAGCTGATGTGGTTCGTGAAGAAGGGGATGAGCAAGGACCCCAAGGAGCGCTTCGAGTCCGTGGACGACATGGTGGCGCAGTTGCAGGCCGCGCTGGAGGGCCGCATCCACGTGCACTGCCAGCGCACGATGCTGAAGAAGACCCTGCACAAGGGCCTGCGCGCCGCGGACCGCAACCCCATGGCCCTCACGGCGGCGGGTCTGGTGGGCGCGGGCCTGGTCATCGCGTCGGCGGTGAACCTGGGCATGTCGCTCTTCGGCGCGATGCTGCACTGAGTTTCAAGGCAGGCTCGTAACTTCCGGGTGCGTCCGGGGTTGAATGCATCACCATGCGCGCCCTCCCTGTCTGGCCCCTGGTGGCCGTGTGCCTGTCGTGTGCGTCACGGTCGCAGGTCACGGCACCTGAAGCGCCTGCGCCCTTCGACGAGGCGCGCGCGGTGCACGTGCTGCAGCGGCTGGCGTACGGCCCCTCGGCGAGCGACCTGTCGGAGATGAAGCGGCTGGGCGTGGAAGGGTGGGTGGATGCCCAGCTCCAGCCCGCGTCTGGTGATGCGCTACCACCCGGGTTGAGCGCGAAACTCCAGGCGTTCCCCACGCTGGGCCTGTCGATGGCGCAACTCGTGGAGGACTATCCAAGGCCGCCCCCGGAGATGCCACGCGAGGAGAAGCGCGAGCGAGGCCCGGCGCGCGTCGTCTTCGAGCGTTCCTCGGCGAGGGTGCTGCGAGCAGTGGAGAGTCCGCGCCAGTTGGAGGAGGTGTTGGTGGACTTCTGGTTCAACCACTTCAACGTCTCCGAGGACAAAGGCGCGGTGAAGTGGCTGGCCACGTCCTACGAGCGCGACGCCATCCGGCCGCACGTCTTCGGCACGTTTCGGGAGCTGCTGGGCGCGACGGCGCACCACCCGGCGATGCTCTTCTATCTGGACAACTGGCGCAGCACGCGTGAGGGCCTGAGCCAGGAGGAGCTGCGCCACCCGCGCCGTTTCCGCCGCCAGGCCGCGATGATGGAGGACGCGGAGGGCGAAGAAGAGGCGAAGCCGAAGCTGGGCCTCAACGAGAACTACGCGCGCGAGCTGCTGGAGTTGCACACGCTGGGCGTGGACGGAGGCTACACGCAGGACGACGTGCGCGAGGTCGCGCGCTGCTTCACGGGCTGGAGCATCCGCCAGCCGAGGAAGGATCCGGGCTTCGTCTTCCGCAAGGTTGCGCACGACGCGGAGTCGAAGGTGGTGCTGGGTCAGGTGATTCCGGCGGGAGGAGGGGAGAAGGACGGGGAGCGGGTGCTGGACCTGCTGGCGAGTCATCCCGCGACAGCGCGCCACGTGGCGCGGAAGCTCGCGCAACGCTTCGTCGCGGACGAACCATCGCCGGAATTGGTGGAGCGAGTGGCGAAGGTGTTCCTCGACACGAAGGGGGATCTGCGCGCGGTGTATCGAGCCCTGTTCCAGTCGCCGGAGTTCCAGTCGCCACAGGCACGGGCCGCGAAGGTGAAGACGCCATTCGAGTACGTGGTGTCCGCGCTGCGAGCGACGAACGCGCAGGTGGAGGTGACGCCCCGCTTGCTGCGCCACCTGGCCCTGATGGGAGAACCGCTCTACCGGGCCCCCGCGCCCACCGGCTTCCCGGAGGTGGCGGAGCCCTGGGTGAACAGTGGAGCGCTGGTGGCGAGACTCAACTTCGGCTTGGACCTGGTGGGAGGCCGGCTGCCCGGAGCGCGTGTGTCATTGGACGCGTTCGCGCCGAAGCAGGCACCCTCGGCCGTTGAGTGGGTGGACGGCCTGGGGCAGGCGCTGCTGGGTGCGAAGCCGTCGGAGGAGACACGAGCCACCATCCTCGCGGCACTGGCGGAGAAGCGAGAGGCAGCGAGCGCCGTGGATGAAGCGCCACCCGTGGACGTGCCTCTCATCGCGGGGCTGCTGCTCGGCTCGCCGGAGTTCCAGAAACAATGACGACACGACTTTCCCGCAGGCAGCTCCTTCAAGCCCTGGGGATGGCGGGCGCGGGCCTCGTGCTGGCGCCGCCCTTCCTGTCCCGCGCCTGGGCCGCGAGTCCAGGCGATGCGCCCGCCCGTCGCGCACTGGTGACGGTGTTCCTGCGAGGCGGCGCGGACGGCCTGTCGTTGGTGCCACCCGTGGAGGATGACGCCTATCAGCGCGCACGGCCCACGCTCGCGCTCAAGTTCGAGGGCGAGCACGCCGCACTGAAGCTCAAGGGCCCCTTCGGTCTGCACCCCTCGCTCGGCGCCCTGATGCCCCTGTGGTCGGAAGGGAAGCTCGCGGTGCTCCCCGGCGTGGGGCTTCCTGTCACGCCACGTTCGCACTTCGACGCGCAGGACTTCATGGAGTCCGGCACGCCGGGCCGCAAGGCCACCGTGGACGGCTGGCTCAACCGAGCGCTCCTGGATGCGAAGGACGACGCACCCCTGCGCGCCGTGGCCCTGCAACCCACGTTGCCGCGAGCCCTCTACGGCAACGCGGGAGCCCTCGCGATGGGGCGGTTGGAGGACTTCCGGCTGCGCACCGGACGCCAGCATGGCGACGCGCGCCAGGGCTTCTCCGCGCTCTACTCCGGCGCGGTGGATCAAGCCCTGAAGGGCGCGGGCGCGGACGCCTTCGAGGCCATGTCGAAGCTGGACGGAGCCCGCCTCGCGAAGCTGCCCGTGTCGCCCGGTGTGACGTACCCGGGGACGCCGCTGTCCCGCCGTCTCCAGGACATCGCGCGCCTCATCAAGGGCGACGTGGGGCTGGAGGTCGCCGCGACGGAGATGGGCGGTTGGGACACGCACGTCGCCCAGGGCGTCACCCAGGGCGCGTTCGCGAGGCGCTGCGAGGAACTGGGCAACGCGCTGGCCGCGTTCGCGGCGGACCTGGGCCCGAAGCTCGACACCGTGACGGTGCTGGTGATGACGGAGTTCGGCCGCACCGTGAAGGAGAACGGCAATCAGGGCACCGACCACGGCGTGGGCGGCGTGATGTTCGCGCTGGGCGGCGGCGTGAAGGGTGGCGTGCACGGCCGCTTCGAATCCCTCACGGTGGACCGCCTCCAGGACGGCCGGGACGTGCCCTCCTGGACCGACGTTCGCGCCCCCCTGTCCGAGGCCCTCCGCGCCTGCCGCCCCGGCGTGGCCCTGGCGAAGGTGTTCCCCGGCTACCGGGAGGACAGCGCCCTTGGGATGTTCACCTGAACCGTGTCGCCTCGGACGCGCACGGTGTGATGGACTGGCGGCGTGCAACGCTTTCGCCGCCTCCTCATGGCCTTCGTCCTCGTCACTGGCATGCTGTACCTCGCGCTGTGCGCCCTTGCCTTCGCCGCGCAGCGCTCCCTCATCTACCCCGCGCCCCACACGGAGCCCGCGAACCTGCGCGACCAGCCGGGCTTCGGCGTGGTGCCGCTGGCCTCAGGCCTCAACGTGGACCGCTTCTATCTGCCCGCGCCTCCGGGAGCCCGCACCGTGGTGCACTTCCACGGCAACGGCGAGCAGCTCCTGTGGCAGCAGGGCCTGGGCCAGGCGCTCGGGGACGTGGGGTTGGGCTTCCTCGCGGTCGAGTACCCCGGCTACGGCGCGTCGCCGGGCAGTCCGTCCGAGGCGGGTCTGTACGCGTCCGCGGAGGCCGCGCTCCAGTTCCTCCGTGAGCAGGGCGTGAAGCCAGAGGACATCGTGCTCAGCGGGCGCAGCCTGGGCACCGGCGTCGCCGTGGAGATGGCCCGGCGCGGTTACGGTGCACGCATGGTGCTGGTGTCCCCGTACACGTCCATGGTCGCCATGGGCCAGCGCACCATGCCCTTCCTGCCAGTGTCGCTGCTGATGCGCGACCGCTACCAGTCGCTCGACAAGGCCAAGGACATCCCCATCCCCGTCCTCATCATCCATGGCGAGCAGGACGAAGTGGTCCCCGTGGACATGGGCCGCACGCTGGGCCAGCGCTTCCCGCACGCCCTCGTGGTGACCGTGCCAGGCGCGGGCCACAACGACGTGCTGGAGCGGGAGGGTCAGCAGGATCTCGCGCGGCTGGCCAAGTTCGCGCTCGACGGGACCTGAGCGGCCCGGCAGGACGCATGACGTCCTGCGTTGCGTTCCCTTGCGCCTACCGGTGAGCGCCGGATTATGCTCGGTGTCATCAACGCGATGTTTCATCGCGTCCTCAAGCTCCCCCGAGGGATGGATGAGCATCGACCCGGCCCCCGCCGCGACCCTGTCCGAAGCGGCCCGTGAAATCGTCGAAGTGGGCCGCTTCCTCAGCGTGCGCAACTTCGTGCCCGCCACCAGCGGCAACTTCTCCCGCAGGCTGGATGCCCGCACCGCCGCCGTCACCCGCTCCGGCGTGGACAAGGGCGAACTGGTGGAGGCGGACATCCTGGTCGCGGACATCCACGCGCCGCCGCCCAAGGGCTCGTCCGCGGAGACGCCCCTTCACCTGCAGCTGTACAGAGACCGGCCGGAGGCGCAGGCCGTGCTGCACACGCACTCCGTGGTGGCCGCGCTCCTGTCGAACCTGCGGCTGCCGGAAGGCGAGCTGGTCCTCCAGGACTTCGAGCTGCTCAAGGCCCTGGGCGACACGCGCACGCACGAGACGGCGGTGTCCATCCCCATTTTCCCCAACGACCAGGACATCCCCCGGCTCGCGGACAAGGTGACCGCGATGCTCGAGAAACGCACGGACCTGGTCGCGTATCTCATTGCCGGCCACGGGCTTTACACCTGGGGCCGGAGCATGGCCGAGGCCCGCCGCCACGTGGTGGCGCTGGAACACCTGCTGACGTACGAACTCGAGAAGATGAAGGTGCGGCGATGAGCAAGCTGATTGTCTACAACGACCACCAGCCGGAGGCGCCGCTGGGCGTCTTCACCGAACCCGAGGACATCCGTCGCGAGCTGAAGCCCGCGGGCGTGCGCTTCGAGCGCGTGGACGCGTCCGTGGACCTGCCGGACGGCGCGGGCCAGGAAGAGGTCCTCGCGGCCTACAAGCACGTGGTGGACGCGGAGATGAAGGCCCACGGCTACAACACCGTGGACGTGGCGCGCATCAAGCCGGACGCGCCCAACGTGGAGGCCGCCCGCGCGAAGTTCCTCTCCGAGCACGCCCACACGGAGGACGAGTCGCGCATCATGGTGGAGGGCAGCGGCTGCTTCTACCTGCACGCGGGCGACAAGGTCTTCCAGGTGGAGTGCACGCGAGGCGACCTCATCAGCGTGCCGGAAGGCATGAAGCACTGGTTCGACATGGGCGCCGCGCCCCGGTTCGCCGCCATCCGCTTCTTCATCCGCCCGGACGGCTGGGTGGGCCACTTCACCGGCGAGACCATCGCCGAGCGCTTCCCGAAGTACGCGCCGTGAGTGCTCCCAAGGCAGTCGTCACGGACATCGAAGGCACCACCAGCTCCATCGCCTTCGTGAAGGACGTCCTCTTCCCCTTCGCCCGGAAGCACCTGGCGGAGTACATCGCCACGCACGGGCAGCAGGCCGCCGTGCGCCAGTGCCTGTCCGACGCCCGCACGCTCGCGGGCGAGCCCGGCCTGGACGAGGTGGGCACCGTCGCGCTGCTCCAGCGCTGGTTGAACGTGGACCGCAAGGCCACGCCGCTCAAGACGCTCCAGGGGCTCATCTGGGAGGAGGGCTACGCGCGCGGCGAAATCAAGGGCCACGTCCACGCGGACGCGGCCCGGGCCCTGCGTGAATGGCACGCGAAGGGGATGCGCCTGTATGTCTATTCCTCCGGCAGCATCGCCGCGCAGAAGCTGATTTTTGGCTACAGCGTGGAGGGGGACCTGACGCCGGTGTTCTCCGGCTACTTCGACACCACCACTGGACCCAAGGTGGAGGCGGCGTCGTACACGAAGATTGCCCAGGCGCTGGAGCTGCCGCCCAACGACATCCTGTTCCTCTCCGACAACACGGCGGAACTGGACGCGGCGAAGCAGGCGGGCCTGCGCACCGCGGCCCTGGACCGGGGCGAGGTGGCCCTGCCGCCGGGCCATGGGCACCCGGTGTTCCACGACTTCACGTCGCTCGACCCGTTCGCGCACGTGTCTTGAATTGATTCCTCATCCCGAGCCTTCCCGGAGCGGAGCCTCCCCCATGTCGAGTTCCAACAAGCCCGTGCTGGGCATCATCGGCGGCAGCGGCCTGTATCAGATTGACGGCCTGACGGATGTCTCGTGGCGCCGGGTGTCGTCGCCGTTCGGTGAGACGTCGGACGAGTTCTGCTTCGGGCGCATCGGCGACCAGCCGGTGGTGTTCCTGCCGCGCCACGGGCGTGGGCACAAGATTCCGCCGTCGGAGCTGAACTTCCGCGCGAACATCGACGCGCTCAAGCGCAGCGGCGTGACGGACATCCTCTCCGTCTCCGCGGTGGGCAGCCTGCGGGAGGATTTGCCGCCGGGCACCTTCGTGGTGGTGGACCAGTTCGTGGACCGCACCTTCGCGCGCGTGAAGAGCTTCTTCTCGCAGGGGCTGGTGGCGCACGTGTCCATGGCGAAGCCCACGTGCTCGCGCCTGGGCGACGCGGTGATGGCCGCGTGCGAGGGCCTGGACATCAAAATCGTGCGCGGTGGCACGTACCTGGTGATGGAGGGCCCGCAGTTCTCCACGCTGGCGGAGAGCAAGATGTACCGGCAGTGGGGCTGCGATGTGATTGGCATGACCAACATGCCGGAGGCCAAGCTCGCCCGTGAGGCGGAGATCTGCTACGCGAGCGTTTCGATGGTCACGGATTACGACTGCTGGCATCCGGACCACGACGCGGTGACGGTGGATCAGGTGATCGCGGTGCTGCTGGGCAACGCGGGCAAGGCGCGCGGGCTGGTGAAGAACATCGCGCCGCTCGTGAGCCAGCACTCCACCCCGTGCCACGCCGGCTGCCAGACGGCGCTGGAGCACGCCATCATGACGTCGCCCGACGCGCGCGACCCGGCCATGGTGGAGAAGCTCTCCGCGGTGGCGGGCCGCGTCCTCAAGCGCTGAACGGCCGAACAAGGAAGACACGGCGATGAAAGTCCAAGGCGTTCCGATGCGCTCCATCTGGGTCGAGTCCGACGGCTGGAGCGTCGGCGTCATCGACCAGACGCGCCTGCCGCACGCGTTCGTGAAGGTGAAGCTGTCCACGGCGGACGAAGCGGGCCATGCCATCCGCAGCATGCTGGTGCGCGGCGCGCCGCTCATCGGCGCCACGGCGGCGTACGGCGTGTGTCTGGCCATGCGGCAGGACGCGTCCGACGGCGCGCTGGAGAAGGCGCTGACCATGCTCCGGGCCACGCGGCCCACGGCGGTGAACCTGCACTGGGCGCTGGATGGGATGCGCCAGGTGCTCGCGCCGCTGAAGCCGTCCGAGCGCGTGGAGGCCGCGTACCGGCAGGCGGCGGCGCTGTGCGACGAGGACGTGGCCATCAACCGCGCCATCGGCGAGCACGCGCTGAAGCTGTTCCAGGAGGCGTGGGACAAGAAGGGCCGCAAGGGACGGCTCAACGTGCTCACGCACTGCAACGCCGGCTGGCTGGCCACGGTGGACTGGGGCACGGCGCTGGCGCCCATGTACCTGGCGCACGACGCGGGCATCCCCCTGCACGTCTGGGTGGACGAAACGCGTCCGCGCAACCAGGGCGCGGTGCTGACGGCGTGGGAGCTGGGACAGCACGGCGTCCCGCACACGGTCATCGCGGACAACGTCGGTGGGCACCTGATGCAGCACGGGGAAGTAGACCTGTGCATCGTCGGCACGGACCGCACGACGGCGCGCGGGGACGTGGCGAACAAGATTGGCACGTACCTGAAGGCGCTGGCCGCGAAGGACAACGGCGTGCCGTTCTACGTGGCGCTGCCGTCGCCCACCATCGACTGGACCATCCAGGATGGCGTGAAGGAGATCCCCATCGAGCAGCGCGACGGTGCGGAGCTCAGTGACGTCACGGGCCGGCTGCCTTCGGGAGACATCGCCACGGTGAGGATTACGCCTCCGGGGAGCCCCGCCGCGAACTACGCGTTCGACGTGACGCCCGCGCGGCTGGTGACGGCGCTCGTCACGGAGCGCGGCGTGTGTCCCGCGACGGAGGAGGGGATGCTGTCCCTCTTCCCGGAGCGGCGCGCTCAGCGGAGCCCCGCGAAGTGAGCGGGGCGGGGGGCCACCAGGCACTGCGCGAGGCGATGGTGGCCACCTCGCGGCGGATGAACACCTCCGGGCTGAACCAGGGCACGTCCGGCAACCTGAGCCAGCGGGTGGAGGGCGGCTTCCTCCTCACGCCGTCCGGGATGAACTACGAGACGATGACGCCGGAGGACCTGGTCCTCATGCGCTTCGACGGCTCGCACGAGGGTCACCGCAAGCCGTCCACCGAGTGGCAGCTGCACCGGGACATCCTCCAGGCGAGGCCGGAGGTGGGCGCGGTGCTGCACACGCACAGCATGTTCAGCACCACGCTGGCCTGCCTGCGCCGGGGCATCCCCGCCTTCCACTACATGGTGTCCGCGGCGGGCGGCACGGACATCCGGTGCGCCGAGTACGCCACCTTCGGCACGCCGGAACTGGCGAGGCACATGATGGTGGCCCTGGAGGGCCGCAAGGCGTGTCTGCTGGCCAACCACGGAATGGTCGCCGTGGGCATGGACCTGGCAGCGGCCTGGAAGCTGGCGGTGGAGGTGGAGACGCTGGCGGCCATGTATTGGCGCGCGCTCCAACTGGGCGAGCCCGTGGTGCTGGACGACGCGGAAATGGAGCGTGTGTTCCAGCAATTCCGGGGGTATGGCCAGTAGGCGTCGCTCCGCGCACATGTTCCTGCATGATTCTTGGGGTCCCTGCCTCTAAGTCGGACAGGGGGGAGGCGGCTGGGTCAGCCTCGGTCTCCAGGAGGAGTCGGCATGCGGTGGGTTCTCGGGTGCATGGTGATGATGGCACTGGGGTGTGCCTCGCTCATGCCGGTGGGGCGGGAACCCTCGGATCCGCGGCTGAAGGACGCGCTCCAGGCCTACGAGCAGTCCGCGACGCTCTACGAGGAGGGTCGGTACGCGGAGGCCGTGGCGCCCGGTGAGCACGCCCTGGCGCTGCGGGAGGCCGTGCTCGGGGACTCGCATCCGGACGTCGCCTACTGCCTGAGCCTGCTGGGGGAGGTGTACCGCCTCCAGGGAGACTTCGCCCGGGCGGGCGTCGTTCACGAGCGCGCGCTGGCCATCCGGGAAGCGGTGGTGAACGACGACGCGGTGAAGGCCGTCACGGTGGCCAGGCTGCTCGGCTTCGCCGCCTCGCCCGCCATGGAGACGGACCGTCAGGCCGGGGGCTTCTACGACCATGGGCACGCGATGTCCCGGCGGACGAACAACCTGTTCAGCCTGGACAAGCGTCGCCGCATGGGGGCGTTCGCCAGCCAGGAGGTGACCCTCAGCGAGAACCAGTCCGCCTTCGCCGAGTCCCTCAACAATCTGGCCAACCTCTACCAACAACAGGGGCTCTACAGCCGCGCGGAGCCGCTCTACTCGCGCGCGTTGGATTTGCGGGAGACCGTGCTCGGCAAGCATCACCTCACCGTCTCGGACTCGCTCAACAACCTGGCGCTGCTCTACCGGGAGCAGGGGCTGTATGTCCGTGCGGAGCCGCTCTACGTGCGGGCGCTCGCCCTGCGCGAGTCGGCGCTGGGCAAGGAGGATCCGCTGGTCGCGGACTCGCTCGACACGCTGGCCACGCTCTACCAGGACCAGGGGCAGTACGGCCGGGCGGAGCCGCTGGGCCTGCGCGCGCTCTCCATCCGGGAGGAGGCGCTGGGCAAGAAGCATCCGTTGGTCGCGGACTCGCTCAACAACCTGGCCAATCTCTATCAGGACCAGGGGCTGTACGACCGGGCGGAGCCGCTCTACGCGCGGGCGCTGGCCATCCGGGAGGCGGCGACGGACGGCAGCCCTTCGGACCTGGCCGCCGCGCTCAACAACCTGGCCACGCTCTACCAGGCGCAGGGGAAGTACAGCCAGGCGGAGCCGCTCTACGCGCGGGCGCTGGCCATCTGGGAGAAGGCGTTCGGAACGCACCATCCGCACGTCGCGGCGTCGCTCAACAACCTGGCCACGCTGTACCGGAAGCAGGGGAAGTACAGCCAGGCGGAGCCGCTCTACGCGCGCGCGCTGGCCATCTGGGAGGAGGTTCTCGGCAAGAGGCATCCGGACGTCGCGGGGTCGCTCAACAACCTGGCCACGCTCTACCGGGACCAGGGGAAATACAGCCAGGCGGAGCCGCTCTACGAGCGCGCGCTGGCGATTCGCGAAGCCGTGCTGGGCCGGAATCATCCGGACCTCGCTGCGTCGCTCAACAACCTGGCGCTCCTGCGTCTGGCGCAGGACCGCCTGGACGACGCGGTGCCCTTGTTCACGCGCGCCTTCGGAGTCTCCGAGCAGCGCCTGCGTCGCGAGGCGCTCGAGTTCTCCGAGGCGCGGCTGGCCAGCTTCCTCCAGCACCTGCGCGCGGACGAGGAGCAGCTCTACGCGCTCGTGCGAGCGCACCCGGACTCCGCCCACGTCCGGCGTCTGGCATTGAGCGCCGCGCTGCTGCTCAAGGGCCGCTCCGTGGAGGAAACGGCGGACATCTCCCGAGCGGTCTACCGGAGCCTGGGCGCGGAGGAGCGAGGCACCTTCGAGCAGCTGCGCAAGCTGCGAACCCAGCTGGCCAGTCTCTCGCTGCACGGGCCCGGGGCGCTCACACCGTCCTCCTATCAGCGACAGCTCACGGCGCTGACCGAGCAGGGCGATGCATTGGAGGCGACGCTCGCCAGCCGTTCCGCGCCGCTGCGCGCGTTGTCCGCGCTGCCCGCGCCGGATGACATCGTCGACCGTGTCGCGGGAGCCCTGCCGGACGATGGTGCCCTCGTGGAGTTCATCACCTACGAGGACCGTCCCCTCGTGTTGGGAAGGGGCACGGCCCAGCTCCGCTGTCTGGCGTTGGTGCTGCTGCCCGACGGGAACATCCGCGCGTTGGACCTGGGGCCCGCGGCGCCCATCGAAGCCGCGGCCTCCAGCCTGCGAGACGCGCTGGCTCGCCGGGACGCGGCCTTCGAGGACTCCGCCCACGCGCTCTACCGGCTCGCGTTCCAGCCGCTGCTCCCGCTGTTGGGGAAGGCCCGCCGTCTCTTCCTCTCACCGGATGGTCAGCTGGCGCTGGTGCCCTTCGCGGCGCTGCACGACGGGCGGCGGTACCTGGTGGACAGCTACGACTTCACCTACGTGACGTCCGGCAAGGACCTGTTGCCCCGGCCCCAGCAGCGGAGGCCGGCGTCCTCGGTGGTGGTGCTGGCGGATCCCGCGTTCAACACGGGGCTCCAGGCGTCCCCGATCCCCGCGGGAGGCGCGTCCGTGGTGGCGGAGCGTTCGCCTTCGCTGCGGCGTGAGGACCTGGTGGCGAGGGATTGGGCACCGGTGCCGTTGCCGGGCTCGCGCGAGGAGGCGGAGGCCATCCAGCGCCTGTTCCCGCAGGCGCAGCTGTTCCTGGGGCCGAAGGCGACCAAGGAGCGGCTGCTGCACCTGAGCACACCGGGCATCCTGCACCTGGCGACCCACGGCTTCTTCCTGGAGGACGCCGCCGCGCCGGAGAACGCGCGAGCCGTCGCGACCTTCGGAGCGCTGGGCGAGGATCCGCAGGCCGCGCGCCCGCCGGATCCGCTGCTGCGCTCCGGCCTGCTGCTCGCGGGGGAGACGGAGAAGAATGCTTCCGACAGCGCGCTGGTGACGGCGCTGGAGCTGGCGGGCCTGGACCTGTGGGGCACGCAGCTGGTGGTCCTGTCCGCGTGTGACACCGGCCGGGGCGCGGTCCGACGAGGCCAGGGCGTCTACGGCCTGCGCCGGGCCTTCCTGGTGGCGGGTGCGGAGACGGTGGTGATGAGTCTCTGGAAGGTGGACGACGCGACGACGCGTACGTTGATGGAGACCTACTATCGCCACCTGCTCGGTGGTGAGGGCCTGGCCACGGCGCTGCGCGAAGCGATGCGGGAGCTGCGCAGGGCGCAGCCCCATCCGCACTACTGGGCGCCCTTCATCGCCATGGGGCGGGACACGCCGCTGCGACTGCTCGACGCAGGCGCGCGGCCCTGACTCTAGCGTTTCGTTGAAACGGGCTTCTGGAGCAGGAGCCGAAGCGCTTGGATGCTGAGAAGCTCCTGCGGATTCCGATGAATCATCCGGTGGCAGTTGGCGCACAGGGGGATGAGTGACTCCACGGAGTTTACCCGTTTCCCTTCCGAGACCGGGACCTCGTGGTGCATCTCGATGAAGTCCTCCCCGAGCGCACCGTAGCGCTCGACGAAGTCGAACCCGCACACGTGACAGGTGATCCGGCCCCGCCTGTTCCTCCAGTGGGACTTCGCCTCCGCGCGCAGCCGGGCGCTCCGCTCGTAGGTCAGGTGTGTCCGGTACTGCTTCCCACCTTCTTCATGGCCACCCGGGTCATCCATCAATGCCGCATGAGCCGCTTTCGTCGGCATCTTGTACCAGCCGAGGTGCGGGAAGCGGCTTCCGGGGAACGCGATGTCGACCCTGGCGACCAGGGCGTAATCGAAGGCCACGCCGAACCCCGATGGCTGCATGGCTTTCAACCATCCAGAATTGTCATGGGTGTCGACCTCAATCAGTCGTTTCACCGTGTGGGTGAACTGACGCTTGTTCTCGTACTCGAACGCCCTGCCGCGAGTCACCTTGAGGAGCGTGGTGAAGCGTTTCAGCTTCTTGTCGTAGCCGTAGAAGTGAAGTCCGGGGCGGAGGACGAAGGTCGGCCAGTGACGTGCCTTCCATCCGCTCCACATGGACCAGCTCCGATCCTGATCATCGGGCGTGGCATGGGTCATGGCGAAATGGGCTTTGATGGTCATGGCGGTCCCTATCCGAGCTTCTGGCCAATGGCCTTCATCATGAGGGCGGCATCCGCGAGGGCGACCTTGAACCGGTCGAACTGTTCCGGGCGTTGCTCCAGGTCCTCGATCAACCGCTGCTGGTTGTAGACCTTGCGCAGAAGGTACGCCGCGAACCGGACATCCTGGACGCAGTTCTCCGGATAGGGCGGCTCCTCGTATTTGGGCTCGGGAGCGGCCTGTGCCTTCTTGACCGTGGGCGCGGGGGCGGCCGGTGCCAGCACCTGGATCCGGGTGATGTTCGTGAGGATGTCGGAGTCCCGCTCCCTCTGAACCTCGACGACGCGCGACGTGGTCGCGGTGCCAATCTCCAGGCTCTTTCCCACCCACTCCGAGGGGGGAACCTCGAAGAGCGAACGCCCCTCCACCTTCGGGTCGGAATCCCTCAGGTCAACATGGCCTCCAAGGTTCTTGGATTGGCCACGCATGACCGCGAAGCGGCGCCCTTCGTACTCGTAGACGCCGACCGTGTAGCTGCTGGAGCCCGTGCGGACCCGGTAGACCTGCCAGGCAAGCTCCTCGAGCTTGCCGAATCGGGTGACCTCTTCCGACATGGTCGCTTCCCCCCAGTGCGGGCGATGAAGCACCGGAGGGTAGGAGGAAGCCTGGACCTTGGGCATCCCTCCTCAGAGGGATGTCGTACCGCCCTGAATGGCTGTAACGCTCGTTACCTCGACGGAGGGATCAGGCGCTGCGCAGCGTGAGCAGCGTCACCTCGGGAGGGACGCCGATGCGGAAGGGGAGCCAGTGCCCCGTGCCGCCGGAGACGTAGAGGTGGCTGTCCTTGAATCGGTAGCGGCCCAGCATGTGCTTGAAGGCGAAGCCGAACAGGGGAATCCCCAGGAAGGCCACCTGTCCGCCGTGCGTGTGGCCCGCGAGCGTGAGGCGGGCGCCGCGCTCGGCGGCGTAGGGGAAGAAGTCCGGGTGGTGGGAGAGGCAGAGCACCACGTCGTCCGGGCTCCCGTCCTTGAAGGCCGTCTCCGCGGAGCGCTGCCAGCGGCGCTCTTTCCCGGTGCGGCTGGCGCCGGACATGGGGAAGTCCACGCCCACCACGCGCACGCGCTGGCCGCCGTGCTCCAGCACGTGGGCTTCATCCACCAGCAGCCGGACTGGCGCGCCACGCTGGGCCAACTGCTCATAGCCGCCCAGGACTTCATCGAGCCCGCGCCAGTGCTCATGGTTGCCGAGCACCGCGAGCATGCCGTGGCGGGCCGTCGTGGAGGCGAGGGCGGCCATCGTCTCGTCGACCTGGTTCACGTCGTCGATGAGGTCGCCGGTCATCACCTGGAGGTCCACGCCCGCGGTGTTCATCACCTCCACGGCGCCGCGCAGGTACTCGGGCGAGATGAAGGGTCCCACGTGCACGTCGGTGATCTGCCCGATGCGGAAGCCGTCCAGCGCGGCGGAGAGGCCGCGCAGCTTCACCTCCACCTCGCGAACGGTGAAGCCCAGGCTGCCGCTCACGACGCCCACGCCGCTGGCTCCAATGGCGAGGACGGGCATGGCCTGTCCGGCCTTCACCAGGAGGTTGCGGCGCTCCATGTTCACGCCGGGAGGCGCGGCCTGCTGGCGGCGTTCGGCGCGCAGCTTGAGGATGAGGAACGGCGGGCCCATCAGCATCACCAGCAGCGCGGCGATGCTCCACACCACGGCGAACAGCTTCACCGGCACGAGGGCCGGAGGCGTGTGGTGCAGGCCGTAGCCCGTGACAGCGGGCACGGTCCACGCCGCGAACGCGAAGACAGAGAGGCCCAACAGCACGCCATGGCGCCAGCCTCGGGTGACGACGGGCAACAGCCTGCGCAGCACGAGATACGCGCCCAGGTAGACGAACAGCAGGACCAACAGCCTTCCCATGGTGTGCGCGCTCTCGGTGTGAGGAACCCCGAGGATAACGGCTCGCCTGACAGCGCGCTGTGCCCCGTGACCGGGTTGCTCGCCTCCTGGGCTCCACGGGAGTGAACGTGGAATAACAGGAAAATGAGAAGAATCTCCGGGGCCGGCGCCCGTGTCGGGTGGCTGTGGCTGGTGATGCTGCTGGGGTGTGCATCCGCACCCGGGCCCTTACCGGCGAATGAGTGGGTGCGGGCAGAGTCGTCGCGGGAGTGCGAGGCCCGCGATGAGGACCAGTGCCTCACGCACGTCTGCGAGGACGACGTCTGCGCGCTGTTCCGGTGCGAGGACCTGTCACCGAAGCGCATCGTGCGGACGCGAGGCGCCATGCCAGTGGCGCCCATCTTCGTTGCGCCCGGCAGCGGGCCGCAGCGGACGTGGGGAAGTGCGCAGGGCCTGCCGCGTGACGCGGTGCCCGTCATGGTGTTCCGCTGGCATCCACGGGAAAAGCTGCCCAGCGAGCTTCGCCGAAAGAAGGCGCAACAGGAGTGGGCGAAGCGGCCGAAGGAGCGTCACCACATCTTCCCGCAGGCGTTCAAGGATCACTTCGATGACAAGCGCATCGACATCCATAAGTACGTCATCGCGATTGATGCGGAAGTTCATGCGCGCATCCACCGGGGCAAGGATGGTGGACCTTGGAACCAGGATTGGGATGCGTTCATCCAGCGGGACCAAGGTGACGTACCGATACCGACGTACTTTGAGCATGCCTCCTGGATGATTCAGAAGTACGGACTCTTTGGGCTGACGATGACGTACTGGCAGCAGGTAGAACTCGCGCCCGTATCCGCCGAGGACTGAGCCATGCGCTACTTCTCTATCGAGAAACCGAGCTTCGACGAGCCGGGACAATGGAGCGGAAAATACCGAGCACGCCACCGATGGCACCTGTCTGGTGTCGACTGTCCTCGTTACGGCATCTGGTCACGGATAGGTGCATTTCCTTCAGTGGACCTTTCAGCCGTGGATGAACCGGTGCTCGCAAATCCAAAGGGCCCTACATCCCTTGAGGAGTACAAGCGGCTGGTGGCACTGGTACGTCCCTTTGTTCCTCCTGAACTGCCCGTTCATGCAGGTGGCTCGTTCGGTCCCATGGTCGGAACCGCCCAAGGCAAGTTCGGCCCTGTGACCTGTTGGCCTTCTTGGGTGGTGCTCCTCCGCGAGGACGCGGTCGAATTGCTCAAGGCTGAAGGCCTGAAAGGCGTCATCGCTGTCCGGATGGAGCTCAAGTCCCGCCGGAGCAACATGCCTGCGCTCTACGAACTGGAAGCCCGGCCCCTGGCGAAGCTGCACCCCGACTGCATCGGCGAATGGAAGACGCCAGCGTGCGACATCTGCGGCCGCCCGGAGTCCTTCTCTCTGCCACCAAAGCGCTGGCTCTTGCGCTCCTCTGTGCCCGAAGGACTCGACGTCTTCGGCGTTGAAGGCGCATGCCTGCTCGTCGTCAGCGAACGCTTCGTCGAAACCGTGCAGCGCCTGGGCCCCAGCGACGTGCACTACCGCGAACTTCCCGCCGAGTAGTCACATCCCCCCACCCGGGCTCGCGAGCCGCAGGTGCGAGTGCAGCGTCTCCGCTCGCAGGTACAGGAACTGCGCATCCCCGAAGGCCAGCGCGTCCCCGTCCGTGAGCATCCGCTCCTCGCCTTCGCCCAGCTCCGCGGCGTTCAGCCAGGTGCCGTTCATGGACGCCAGGTCCTTCACCGAGCACGTCCCCTGCGTCGCGTGCCAGCGCAGCACCGCGTGATGCTTCGACACGGAGGGGTCGTGCACCATCAGCGTGCACCCCTCCATCCGCCCCACCCGCAGCTCCTGCCCGTCCTGCTCCGGCCCCAGGAAGTGGACCTCCAGCGAGTCGAACGCTTGGAGCATCACCAGCAGCCGGTCCACCAGCCGTGAGCGGTGCGCCATCCCCACCGTGCGCGCCTCCGCCAGGCGCAACGCCACCTGCTGGAACACCGGCTCCGGCGGCTGTTGGATCAGCACCACCGGTCCGGAGGCTTGCAGAAACGCCTGGACGGGCGCGTAGGCGAACGGGCGGAGCTGTTGGACAGAGGGCATCACGCCCCCACGTTACCCCCAGCCCCGCCCTAGCGCGAGCCACGGACTCCCAGTGTCAGCTGCCCGGCGGTCCTTCCAACCACTTCAGGACGCGACAGACGCCTTCATCAGGTGGTCGCCGTAATCCTCCCGCAACTTCATCTTCAGGAACTTCCCCGTCGACGTGCGCGGAATCTGGGCCACGAAGAGGATGTCATCCGGCAGCCACCACTTCGCGAACTGCTTCTCCAGGTGCGCCGTCAGCTCCGCCTTCGTCGCCTCCTGCCCCGGCTTGAACACCACCGCCGCCAGCGGACGCTCGTCCCACTTCGGATGCCGCCCCGCGAACACCGCCGCCTCCAGCACGGATGGATGCGCCATCAGCGCGTTCTCCAGCGCCACGGAGCTGATCCACTCGCCGCCGGACTTGATGACGTCCTTGCTGCGGTCGGTGATGTGCAGGTAGCCCGCTGGGTCGATGGTCACCACGTCGCCCGTCTTGAACCACCCGTCCTTCGTGAACCGGTCCTTGCCCTCGTCCCCGTAGTAGGACGCCGCCACCATGGGCCCGCGCACCTCCAGCTCGCCCATGGCCTTGCCGTCCCAGGGGAGAATCTCCCCCGTGTCGCTCACGTGGCGCGTCTCCACGAACGGCACGGAGTAGCCCTGCGACGCGTAGGCATCCAGCTGCGTCTCCGGCGACGCCGTGTGCAGGTCCCCCTTGAGCCGCGCGAGCGTGCCCACCGGGTTCATCTCCGTCATGCCCCACGCGTGCAGCACGTTCTGCCCGTGCCGCTTGCGGAACCCGTCAATCAGCGCCGGCGGCGCCGCGGAGCCACCAATCACCATGTGCCGCATCCGGCTCAGGTCCCACTTGCCCGGCTCCCGGTCCAGCTGCGCCAGGATGCCCAGCCAGATGGTGGGCACGCCGCCCGCCACCGTGACCTTCTCGTTCTGCATCAGCTCCAGGAGCGACTGGGGGTCGAGGTGCGGCCCGGGCAGCACCTGCTTCGCTCCCGTGAGCAGCGCGTCGAACGGCAGGCCCCACGCCGCCGCGTGGAACATGGGCACCACCGCCAGCACCGTGTCGGACTCCCTCAGCCCCAGCACCTCCGGCATGCAGCACACCAGCGAGTGCAGCACGATGGAGCGGTGGCTGAAGAGCACGCCCTTCGGGTTGCCCGTCGTGCCGGACGTGTAGCAGAGCATCGCCGCGCTGTTCTCATCCAGGCGCGGGAACTCGAACGTGGGCGACTCCGCCGCGAGCAGCTTCTCGTAGTCCAGCCGCCCCTCCGGCACCGGCCCGTCATCCGGAATGACGATGACGTGCTTGATGCTGCCGACGGCCTTCTCGAACTTCTCCACCAGCGGCAGCAGCGAACGGTCCACCACCACCACCGTGTCCTCGGCGTGGCGCGCGATGTAGCCCAGGTCGTTGGGGTGCAGCCGCAGGTTGAGCGTGTGCATCACCGCGCCCATCGCCGGCACCCCGAAGTACACCTCCAGGTGCTGGTGGTGGTTCCAGCTCAGCGACGCCACGCGGTCCCCAGGCTTCACTCCCAGCCGCGTGAGCGCGTTAGCCAATTGGCAGACACGCCGGTGGAAGTCCGCGTACGTGTAGCGGTGCAGGGACTTGTCCGGCCTGCGGCTGACGATCTCCTGCGCGGCGTAATAGGAGCGAGCCCGCTCCAGGAAGTGCGTCAGGGTGAGCGGGAAGTCCATCATGCGACCGGTGAGCATCGGCACCATCCCTTCGGGAGAGGGGGAAGGGCCGGATGCTACCGGATGCGCGGCGTCATGCCTGCCACTCCCGGTGGGGGCAGGCATGGCGCATTACGTCAATGTCAGCCGAAGAAAACCTGCGCGACTTCGAAGAACTCCTTGGGCACGCGCTTGAGTTCGCGGGTGGCTTCGGCCAGTTGCTCGCTGACGATTTCGTTGCCGCGCAGAGCGGCCATCTTGCCGAACTCGCCCCGGGCCACCATGTCGCACGCATGCACGCCGAACCGGGTGGCGAGCACCCGGTCGTGCGCCGTGGGGGCGCCGCCGCGCTGGATGTGGCCCAGCACGGAGACGCGCGTCTCGAAGCCGGTGCGCCGCTCAATCTCCGCCGCGACGATGTTGCCCACGCCGCCCAGGCGCGGACGGCCTGCTTCGTCCAGGGAGCCGGTCGTGACGAGCTGCTCGTTCTGCTCCGCGGACATCTTGATGCGCGTGCCTTCCGCCACCACCACGATGGAGAAGGTGCGCCCGCCCGCGTGACGGCGCTGCAGGTGCTGCGCGACGGCCTCCAGGTCCGCGGGAATCTCCGGGACGAGGATGACGTCCGCGCCGCCGGCGATGCCCGCGTAGGTGGCGATCCACCCGACGTGACGGCCCATCACCTCGCAGACGATGACGCGCTTGTGCGACTCCGCGGTGGAGTGCAGCCGGTCCACGGCCTCCGTCGCGATGTGGACCGCGGTGTCGAAGCCGAACGTGAAGTCCGTGCCGTTGAGGTCGTTGTCGATTGTTTTCGGCACGCCGACGATGCGCAGGCCCTCCTGGGACATGCGCGTGGCGGCGGACAGGGTGCCCTCGCCGCCAATGGCGATGACGGCGTGGATGCCATTGCGCTCCATGGAGCGCTTCACGCGCTCCAGGCCGTTCTCCACCTTGAACGGGTTGACGCGCGAGGTGCCCAGGATGGTGCCACCCCGGTGGAGGATGCCGGAGGTGGTCTCCCGCGTGAGCCGGAAGTGGTTGTCGTCCAGCAGGCCCTTCCATCCATCACGCAGGCCCATCATCTCGAAGCCGTGCTCGCTGGCACGGCGGACAATGGCGCGGATGACCGCATTGAGGCCGGGGCAATCACCCCCGCCGGTGAGCACGGCGACTTTCATGGATCCGGTTCTAGCGCGACCCGGCCTCCGCGCGTGAGGACGGATTGCACGGAGTGCCCGTGGGAAACCTCCCCCGGTCCCCGGGCGTGCGGGGGACCGGGCTTGTCAATCGTCCGCGGCGCTCATGTGTCATTCCCGGAAGCGTGTGGCCTTGCCGCGCGGCGCCACGCACCGGGCGGCTGAGGGGCCGGCGACCGGGGCGGCCGGCATATGCTGGCCAACACATGGACCTACGGGTGTTCCAGACGGAGCAGGAGGCGGCCACCACCTGCGCGGCGCGGATCGCCGAGGCGGTGCGCCACACGCCGGAGCTGGTGCTGGGGCTCGTCACGGGGCGCTCGCCGCTCAACGTGTACCGGAACCTGGTGGAGCTGGCGGCCCAGGGGGCGCTGGACCTGTCGCGAGCGACGACGTTCAACGTGGACGAGTTCCTGGGGCTGCCACCCGAGGACGCAGGCAGTTTCCGCGCGTACATGGACCGGCACCTGTTCCGGCATGTGAATCTGTCAACGGAGCGGATCCACTTCCTCGACGGGTGCGCGCCGGACGCGGAGGCGGAATGCGCGCGCTATGACGCGGCGCTCGCGGCGGCCGGGGGGCTGGACCTGTTGCTGCTGGGCGTGGGGCCCAACGGGCACATCGCGTTCAACGAACCCGGCGAGGTGCTGACGGCGACGAGCCACCGCGCGCGCCTGTCGCGGGAGACGCGGCTGTCTCATGTGATGGCGTTCGGGGATGATCCGTCCAAGGTGCCCATGGCGGCGCTGACGCTGGGCATGGCTGCGGTGCTCCAGGCGCGCAAGGTGGTGGTGCTCGCGTTCGGCGTGAACAAGGCCGCGGCGGTGACGGCGATGGTGCACGGCCCGCTCACGCCCCGGTGGCCCGCGTCGTTCCTCCAGCTCCACCGTGACGTGGAGCTCTGGCTGGACACGGGCGCGGCCAGCGGCCTGCACGGGCGCAAGCTGGAAGCAGCCCGGACCTGACCCGGAAAGGCACGTGCGACCCCGAAAGGCCGGGGGTATGTGACTTTATTGGCGAAGTGCCAATAGTATGCGGCCATGGGTCTTCCAGTGCGAGCCGCGCTGCTGCGGGAAGTGGGTGGTCCCTTCGTCATCGACGACGTCGAGCTCGATGCGCCTCGGGAGGGCGAGCTGCGCGTGCGGGTGGCGGCGAGCGGCATCTGCCACACCGACCTCGCGTACCGGGCGGGAGCGGGCCGCTTCCCGTTGCCCGCGGTGCTGGGGCACGAAGGCGCGGGCGTGGTGGAGGCGGTGGGGGAGGGCGTGACGGGCTTCCAGCCTGGCGACGCGGTGGTGCTCAGCTACTTCTCGTGCCGTGGCTGCCGCACGTGCGCGGGCGGACACTTTCCGTACTGCGAGCGGGGCTACGCGGGGAACTTCTCCGGCTCGCGTCCGGACGGCTCGTTCCCCATGCGGTGGCGCGGCGAGCCCGTCCGCTCGAGCTTCTTCCATCAGTCGTCATTCGCCACGCACGTGCTGGCGCATCAGCACAACGCGGTGAAGGTGGACGCCTCGGTGCCGCTCGAGCGGATTGCTCCGCTGGGCTGCGGGTTCCAGACGGGGGCGGGGGCGGTGCTGGAGGCGTTCCGGCTTCAGCGGGGGCAGCAGCTCGCTGTCTTCGGGGCGGGCTCCGTCGGCCTCGCGGCCATCATGGCGGCGCGGGTCGCGGGCGCATCTCGCATCCTCGCGGTGGACCTCAGCGCGGAGCGACTGGAGCTCGCGCGTGAACTGGGGGCCACGGACACGTTCCTGGCGGACGAGCCCGGGCTCACGAAGACGCTGGTGACGCTCACCCGCGGAGGCGTGGACTTCTCGCTGGAGTGCGTCGGGTCGCCCCAGGTGTTGCGGCAGGCGTTCGACGTGACACGTCCGCTGGGGACCTGCGGGTTGCTCGGGCTTCCTGGCCGGGACGCGGAGGTCTCGCTCTCCATGACGGCGCTGCTCATGGGGCGGAGGCTGGTGGGCATCCTCGAAGGCAATGTGGATCCGAAGGCCTTCATCCCCAGGCTGGTCGCGCTGAACGCGGAGGGGCGCTTCCCGTTGGAGAAGCTGAGCCGCTCGTATCCCTTCGAAGCAATCAACGACGCGGTCCACGACATGGAGGCGCGCGTGGCGGTCAAACCGGTGCTGTGCATGCCAGGAGGCGGAACGACATGACGTTCGATGAAGCAGTGAAGGCCGGGCGTGTCCATGTGGAGGATGCGCTCGCGTTGTTCGACAGTCTGCCCGCGGTGGACATCGGGTCCATGCGCGGCACGTGGCAGGGGCGCGAGTTCCAGACGGGACACCCGTTGGACGGACTGCTCGCGTCGACCGGCTGGTACGGCAAGCAGTTCATCGACGCGGAGAGCGTGCACCCGTTGCTCTTCTACACGGAGGACCGCAAGACGGTGTTCCCGGTGGATCCGCGCAAGTGGCCGTCGCCGGAGCTCCCAGGTCCCGTGGCGCCGCACCGGGCCGTGGTGGAGACCGGGCAGTTCAAGGCGCGGCTGCGCGTGATGGAGTACCGCGGACGGCTCAGCGCGACGATGGTCTACGACGACCGGCCCAGCCTCGATGTGTTCCGGAAGGTGGACGGGGACACGCTGCTGGGGCTGATGGATGCACGGGAGATGGCGCCCTACTTCTTCGTGCTGCGCCGTGACCCGGAGGCCCCACCCAGGCTTCGCCCCTAACGCGTCGCGGAGGCGAGCTTCGCGGCAGGCTTGCTGCCCGCGGCCGGACGGGACGCGGGCTTCACGGGGGCCGTCCGCTTCGGTGCGGCGGCCGGCTTCACGGACGCATCCGGCGGACGGGCCTTCCGCGCGACGGGGGCCTTCACCGCGACCGCCTTGACCGGAGTCGCGGAGACAGCCGGGCGCTTCACCACGACCGGTGCCTTCGGCCGCGTGTGCTCATAGGCCGCGAGCACCTTGGCGACGTAGAACTCCGTCTCCCCGTTGTGCGGCACGCGCCCGTTCACCGACCCCGGGCCCGCGTTGTACGCGGCCACCGCCAGGCGCACGTCGCGGAACCTGCGCAGCTGTTCGGCCAGATAGCGCCCGCTCGCGTCGACGGATGGCGCCGGGTCGAAGGGGTCCTCCACCCGCATCAGCGCCGCCGTGTCCGGCATGAGCTGCCCGGGCCCCATGGCCCCCGCGGGCGAGATGCGGTGCACCCGCGTCTCCGACTCCACCTGGATGAGCGCCTTCAAGAGCCCCGGCGGAATCCCGTGGCGGCGCTCCGTGTCCTCGATGAGCGGCTCCAGCGGCGGGTGTCCGTCCAGCACGCACTCGGGCCGGTGTGCCACGTAGGCTCCCAGCGCGCGCGCCTTCGTCTGGAGGAAGGAGAAGGACAGGGGCGACACCTGCGTCCCGCCCAGCCACGCCACGCCCAGGTTGAGCAGCACCACGGGCACCAGCGCGCACGGCACCAGCCACGCCCATTTCGGAATCTCGATGCCGCCCACGGCCCGCTTGCGTCCCACCCTCCCCACTTAAGGGCGCCGGGTGTTCCCGTCCAGCTTCCGGCCGACTCGCCGCCCCGGCGGCGTCCTGCGCCGGGGCGGGAGTGGAGGCTTCAGAACAGCAGGCCGAAGTAGTTGGCGCTCGCCTTGGCGCCCACGCAGACCTCGACGTCGGCGGTCCACGACTGCGTGGGGGGCGACCCCGTGGCCTGGAAGCGGAACTCCAGCTCCTCCTGCTTGGCCAGGTCCAGCACGTTCACCGCGCCGCTGCTGGTGAGCTCGAGCTTGTTCGTGGAGCCCCCGGTGCCGGTGCGCCGGAACTCGCCCAGCACCACGTACTCCGCGGAGCCCGGCTTGCGCACGGCGAGGCTGGCGCGCTCGATGCCGCTGATGTCCGTGCTGGCGGTGGCGTCGAAGAGCTTCAGCCGCAGCTCCGTCTCCACGTCGGCGTCCTCGGGCAGCGCGCTGGCGAAGTCACCCAGCGGAATCGTGAAGGACTGCTCCACGGAGCCGGCGATGGGCGGGGAGGCGGGGAAGGACAGGTCGTTCTCGGTCTTGCAGATGCGCTCGGCCTCCACCTCGATGGTGAAGAGCGAATCACAGCCCGTGCCCAACAGGGTCACGGCGCCAGCGAGCAGGAGGGTGCGGAAGGATTTCGTTCGCATGGTGAGAGGTCTCCTGGCTCAGAAGAAGTAGACGATGAAGCCCAGCTTCACCGACGGGATGGTGGCGCGCAGATGCAGCGGTCCGGACGTGACGCTGTCGTCGCCGGAGGCGTCCTGGATGAGCGGCGTGGGTTCCGGGACGGTGAGCGCCACGTAGCTCAGGCCCACGTTCAGGAAGAAGTTGAAGCGGCTCTTCGTGCCCACCTCCAGGCCCACGCTGCCCGTCACGTAGTTGTAGGTGACGTCGCGGATGGCCTCCGACGTGGAGCTCGGCTCGCGGCCCAGCCAGTCCAGCACCTCGCTGTACTCCGAACCGAAGTAGTGCCCGGCCTCCACGTTGAGGGTCGGCGCGATGAAGGTGTCTATCGGCAGGAGGGTCACACCGCCGCGCACGCCGATGCTGAGCGTGTTCGTGGTGGGGCCCGCTTGCAGCCGCAGCCAGTTCGTGGGGCGCACCACCGCGGACAGGCCGATGCCGTGCGGAGCGCCCGCGTCCAGCAGCAGGCCCACCCTGTGGGGCGCGTCGTCCTGGGCGAGCGCCGGGGTGGCGGTGCCCAACACCGCCAGGCACCCCAGGGCGATGCCGGAGGAGAGAAGGGAAGGGTGTCGTCGTCTCAAGGAAGAAGAGTCCATCGTCATGACGAAAGTTCCACGGTGAATGCCGGCCCAGCGGCCATTCTTCGCGGAAGGCGAGCAGGAAATGAAGTGCTTCACGCGAAACCCGTACGGGCTTTCCGGGATGCCACGACCCGCGGTGGAGGGACTGCCCGGTTCCCGACACGCTGCGCTGTACCCCAGGACCTGGGAATGCGTGCAATGCCTGTCAAATCAAGGACGTCCTGTTCAATCCCCTGGGTGATGTCCAGCAAAACCTCTCGATGCGAGCGTATGATGAGAGGAAACGGTGACGTGGCATTCAGGGCCGGAAACCGGGGGGCCAAGGATGATCGACGAAGTCGATCTGCGCATGAGAGCGTGGGTGGGACGCATTGCCACGGACGCGCCGGTGCACCTGGGCGTGCCCGACCGCGAGGCCCTGGACCGGGGTGTCTGTCTTTACCTCCTGGAGCTGGGGCCGGCGTCCCTGACCCGGGCGGGGAAGCAGGGCGCCCTGCAGTTCACCGTCTGCTATCTGGTGACGGTGGGCGCGGAGACGCCCGAGCGCGCGCACCGGCTGCTGGGTGACCTGGTCTTCGCGGCCATGGGCGACAAGGAATTGGAGGTGGACCTGAGCCCGGTGCCGGCGGCGCTGTGGGCGGGTTTGCGCTCCGTGCCGCGTCCCTCCTTCCGCCTGCGGGTGCAGGTGCGCAAGGAGCAACCCCTGGCGGAGGTGCGATGTCTGTCATTGGTGGGCGGGGCGTCCGCGCAGGCCCCCCTGCTGGGTCGGGTGGTGGGGCCCGGTGACGTGCCCATCCGGGACGCGTGGGTGGCGCTGCCCTCGCTGCAGTTGAGTACGCGCACGGATGCGGAGGGGCACTTCCACTTTCCCCGCCCGCCGCGGGGGGAGTCGCTGGGCCGGCTGGAGGTGCGCGCGGAAGGGGAGCTGCTGTCGGTGGAATCGGAGGGGCTGGCCACCGGGACGTCGCCGTGGATCATCCGGATGCCGGTGAAGGAGGAGTGACGATGCACGCGGCTCCGCCAGTCGAGGCCCTGGTGGCGCGGCCTCGCGCGCGGCGGCACCTTGCCTGGGTGCTGTCCCTGGCGCGGTGGTTGAAGACCTGGGCGGAGCGGGTGCTCGCGGAGCACGCCGCCGCGGTGACGAAGGCGGCGGTGGAGTTGGGAGGCGCGCGCGTGCGCTCGCTGCCCCTGCGCGAGCCGGCCGTGGTGCTGCTGCAGGTGCCCCTGTGGCCTCCCAGGGTGGAAGAGCCCCTGTCGCCGGAGCGCATGGACGCCGTGTCCACGCCGACGTTCGAGGAAGCGCCCACGCCCCGCTTGAACACGCTGCGGTGCATCCCGAGAGAAGGGGATGGGCCGGACGTGGAGCGCGAGGCCGTGTCGCTCCAGGTGGTGCCCCAGGTGCCCTTCGGGTTCGACCCGGATGACCTGCTGCCCGCGGAGCCCGTGGCGGTGGTGGCCCCGGCGCCCTCGCCCGCGCTGTTGCTCCAGGCCGCCGCGCTTCCGAGCGAGGAGTTGCCGCCCGGCGCGCCTCGGCCGTTGCGGGGGGTGACGTCGTTTCCCAGGGACCCCGCGAGGGACCTCATCGCGCTCCTGAAGGAGTCGATGGGAACGCCGGCCCGGCCGTCCGTGCCCTGGTCGGAGGCGGCGCCGCCCTCGCCCGACGAACCCGCTGATGCGCAGGAGATGCTGCGTCAGTGTGAGCGATTGGAGCTGGAGCCGCCGGTGGAGTAACGGCGTGGGGGCTTGCGGTCCACGGCGCTATGCTGTCCCGCGCGATGCCCGAGCGGTCACGTCCCATCACTGCCCCGACAGGCCTCACGGTGGCGGACGTCGAGCGTCAGCTGGAGGGCCGCGCGGAGGTCCTCGCGGCGGCGCGGCGCCCGTATGCGGAGCTGGAGAAGGCGCTGTCCGGCCGGCGGTGGCGGCGGGCGCTGGTGCGGCGTCCGGAGTTGGTGCCCGCGCTCGTGGCCGAGGCTCGGACGGTGGTGGAGGCGCTGGAGCGCGTCCAGCGCCGCGCGGCTCAGGAGGCCTGGCCGGACGACGCGCCCGTGGTGAAGGCGGCCCGGGAGTTGTCGGCCCGGCGGGAGCGGCTGACGCGGCTGGCCCGGCGCAGGCTGGATGTGCTGACGGTGGCGCGGGAGGACGTTTCGCTGGAAGAGGCGCTGACGCGGTTGGATGCGCTGGTGCGCCAACCCGCGAGCTGGGCGCTGAAGCCGGGCGAGGTGCTCGTCTTCGAGGACGATACCCGGCGAAGCTCGGACCCGAGCCTCGTGCCCATGTTCCTGAGGCAGCAAGTGTCGCCGCGTCTGGTGTTCGCCTTGGGAGCGCTGCCCGCGCTGGCCTTGCTGCTGTCGTTCGTCCTCCCCAGGCCGATGACTGTCCCGGTGATGGCCTGCCTGGTGTCGGGCACCCTGGGCCTCGTGGCAGCACAGCTCCTGCGCTCGGGGCGGATCCGGCTCACGAGCGAGCGGCTCATCTGGGCGCCGGTGTTCGGTGAGCCGCAGGAGGTGCGGCTGGGCAGCATTTCCCCTGACGGCTTCCGGCTGGAACAGAGTGTGGACCTCAAGGTAGAGGGAGATCGGCGACTCCATGCACGCTCCGTCCGAGGAGTCGCGGCGGTCGCCCTGCTCGTGGAGCTGCACCGTCAGCCCCCCCTGCGCGGCGCGGCCCGGGCGGGTGTGCGCCTGGACAGCGTGGCGCTGTTCCCCGCGAAGCTCGGCCGGCGTGAAGGGTTCTGCGTGTTGGGGCCCCAGGGACTTTCCTTCATTCCAGAGGGCAAGGGTCCCCAGTCCTTGAGCGCCGTCACCGGCAGGCCGACGGCGCTGCGCGACTTCGAATCGGACCAGGTGCTGGATGCGCTGCGCTGGCTGCCGGAGGCGGACTTCGACGCCTGCGTGTCGCGCATGGTGGAGGCCACTGGAGGCGTGGCCTGGGCCCGCGTGGACGCGCGCCATGTCCCGGGCTCCCCGGTGTGGCGGCGAATCCGCATCGAGCACCGGGGTCTGGCGCTGACCGGCCGGGTGCAATGGGACCAGCAGGATGCCGCCGAACGGATCCTGCGCGACTGGCCTCGTTAAAGGCGGCCCGACCAGGGAACGCCCTTCACTGCGTACACAGGGAGGGAGTCGTTGCGCCGCGCAACGATTCCACCGGGTCCGGGTTCACCCGTTCCTCAATGTCAGACGCCACCCCTACCGTGAAGCCGGGGTCCCCAGCCCCCTTTCCCCGAGAGACATTCATGAAAGTCAGACACCCGGCGGTGCGCCGCGTCTTCCAGCGCACCGCGTCCGCGGCGACGCTGCTGTTGGGCCTCGCCATGGGCAGCCCGTCACACGCGCAGCACTTCACCGTCTTTGAAAGTGGCCAGGTGCGTCCGCTGGCCCTGTCTCCCAACGGCCAGTGGCTCTACGCCGTCAACACGCCGGACAACCGGTTGGAGATCTTCCAGGTGGGGACGAGCGGCCTCACCCACAAGGGCTCCGTGCCCGTGGGCCTGGAGCCCGTGGCAGTCGCCGCGCGCACCAACAACGAGGTGTGGGTGGTCAATCACCTGTCCGACAGCGTCAGCGTCGTGAAGGTGGACGCGAACGGGCAGGGCGGCAGCGTGACGCGCACGCTGCTCGTGGGCGACGAGCCTCGCGACATCGTCTTCGCGGGCACTGGCAAGAAGCGCGCGTTCATCACCTCCGCGCACCGCGGACAGAACACCGGGTTCGACCCGCAGCTCACCACGCCGGGCGTTGGCCGCGCGGACGTCTGGGTGTTCGACTCGGACAACCTGGGGACGACGTTGGGTGGTACGCCGCTCACCCGCCTCACCCTGTTCGGTGACACGCCTCGCGCGCTCGCGGCGACTCCGGACGGCAGCCGGGTGTACGCGGCCGCGTTCCACTCCGGCAACCGCACCTCCGTGGTCCACGAGAGCCTGGTGCCCAACGGCGGCGAGTCCGAGGGCGGCGTCCCCGGCCCCAACGTCAACCACCAGGGCATCCCCGCCCCGGAGGTCTCCGTCATCGTGAAGTACAACGGCGAGGACTGGTTGGACATGCTCAACCGCCCGTGGACGGACTCGCTCCGCTTCTCCCTGCCGGACAAGGACGTCTTCGCCATCTCCGCCAACGCCAACCCGCCCGTGCAGGTGTCCGGCGCGGCGGGCACCTACGCGGGCGTGGGCACCATCCTGTTCAACATGGCCGTCAACCCGGTGAGCGGGAAGGTCTACGTGAGCAACACCGAAGCGCGAAACGACCTGCGCTTCGAGGGCCCCGGCACCCTGACGGGCAACACCCTGCGCGGCCATCTGCACGAAAGCCGCATCACCGTGCTGGGCGGCCCCAGTGCGCCCTCCGTCACGCCTCGTCACCTCAACACGCACATCAACTACGCGGCCTGCTGCGCGGCCACGCCCAACGCGGAGAGCGAGAAGAGCCTCGCGCAGCCCACGGGCATGGCCGTGACGTCCGACGGCGCCACGCTCTACGTCGCCGCGTTCGGCTCGTCGAAGCTGGGCGTGTACGCCACGTCCCAGCTGGAGTCCGGCACCTTCACGCCCTCCACCGCGAACCAGGTCGCGCTGACGGGCGGTGGCCCCACCGGCCTGGTGCTGGATGAAGCCCGGGGGCGCCTGTACGTGCTCACCCGCTTCGACAACGCCATCTCCGTCGTCAACACCGCGACGAAGACGGAGGTCGCGCACCTGCCCATGTTCAACCCGGAGCCGGTCAGCGTGGTGCAGGGCCGTCCGTTCCTCTACGACGCGCGCAGCAGCTCCAGCCATGGAGACTCGTCCTGCGGCAGCTGCCACATCTTCGGCGACTTCGACAGCACCACCTGGGACCTGGGCAACCCGGACGGTGACGTGAAGGCGAGCTACAACCCCATTGTCCCGGTGCTGCCGGAGTTCGGCACGGACCCCACCTTCGGCCAGGACACGTCCTTCCATCCGATGAAGGGCCCCCTGTCCACGCAGAGCCTGCGCGGCATGGCCAACCAGGGCCCCATGCACTGGCGTGGAGACCGCACCGGCGGCGACAGCGCGCCCAGCGTGCAGCCCAACAGCGGCACCTTCGACGAGGTCGCGGCGTTCAAGCAGTTCAACCCCGCGTTCAAGGACCTGCTGGGCCGCAGCGCGCAGCTGACGGAAGTGGAGATGCAGAAGTTCTCCGACTTCATCCTCCAGGTCGTCTATCCGCCCAACCCCATCCGCAAGCTGGACAACTCGCTCACGGCTTCGCAGCAGGCGGGCAAGGACTTCTTCACGAACACGACCAGCTTCTTCCCGGGGTCGTGCGAGTCCTGCCACCGCGTGGACGTGAACGCGAACCCGGGCGAGGGCCCCTTCAAGGGCTTCTTCGGCACGGACGGTCGCAGCTCCTTCGACGCGGAGCCGCTGTTCCCCAAGGTCCCGCACCTGCGGAACCTGTACCAGAAGGTCGGCATGTTCGGCGCTGGCTTCCCCTTCGGCAACACGCCGGTGGATCCGTTCCTGGGGGACCAGGTGCGAGGCACGGGCTTCAACAGCGACGGCGCCATCCCCACGCTGTTCCTCTTCAACAGCGGCTTCGACTTCCACCCCATCTTCAACCAGGTGGGCATCCCGGACACGCCCGCGGGCTTCCAGGCGAAGAAGGACATGGAGCAGTACATGTTCGCCTTCGAGACCAACCTGGCGCCCATCGTCGGGCAGCAGGTGACGCTCACCGCGACCAACGCGGCGGTGGTGGGGACACGCATCGACCTGCTGATGGCGCGCGCGGACGCGGGCGAATGCGACCTGGTGGCGAAGGGCCGCGCGGGTACGTACGAGATGGGCTTCCGCTACCTGGGCAGCGGGCAGTTCAAGGCGGACCGAGCGGCGCTGCCGCTGGTGCCGTCCGCGTCGCTGCGCTCGGGCGTGGCCGCGAGCCAGGGCGTGCTGACGTACACCTGCGCGCCGCTGGGCTCAGGCCTGCGCGTGGGCATCGACCGGGACCTGGACGGCTTCCTGGACGGTGATGAACGGGCCGCGGGCACCAACCCGGCGGACCCCGCCAGCCACCCGTAGCGGAAGACACCCGGCGGCCCGGGCACCTGTTGTCCGGGCCGTTTGTCAGCGCCAGTGCGATGTGCTCGGGGGGCAGAATGATCAGCGTGCCCCTGTCCTCACCGCCACGCGCCTTGGAAGATCATCCCGGATCCAGCGCCCAAACACCTGCTTCCCAGTTCTTCAGCACCTGCGCGGCTTCAAAGGCGATCAACCCTTCGCCTTGCGCAGCCTCTTCTAGGACAGCCTTCGATTCGGCCGTCCGATGCCTCAAGAGGTATGCCGCCGCCATGGTGCTGACGTCCTTGTCAGGGTGCTTGAGCAGCACCGCAAGCGCATCCCGCCCCGCATCTCCCTGCCCCTTCAACTTCCGAACAGCAGCGATGTAACGATCCGCATGCTTGTTCCCCGCCTTGGCATCTCCACGCGCGATGGCTGCCGTCTGCGCTGACACGTTCAGCGCGAACTCCTCCACCCACTTTTCGAGGTCCGTCACCAGATTCCTCTCGTCACGTGCTGGATCGCCACCAATCCGAAGTCTCGTTGCGCTTCGAAGGATTGAGTGCTCAGCCACTGTCTCACAGTCAGGGTTTCCGAGTTCGTGAGTCTAGGCCGCTTCGACGAGTAGAGAGAACTCACTCCACTGTGAACATCCTTGCCAAGTGCGACGATGTTCTCGCTGTTGTGGAGAGCATGTGGCCCAAAGCGGGTCGCGTTCCCTTCGGTCTGCTCCACGATGTGGTGCCACTCCTTTCCGTCACCCGCAGGTCCCATGGCCCGCTTGAAGGACTTGAAGGACGAGTAACCCTTCGGCCCGCGTGAAGGACCTGTCCCTTGTGGGCCTCCATCGTCGCCACCTCCTGAGCCCGCGGAGTCATCAACGCGTTGGAGAATGATGGCCGCACCTGGCCCGCCGCTCAGCACCGCCGCCGCGCGTCCCGCTGGCACTGCGACGCGCTCCAGCGCCAGCACGCCCTCCGCCGACATCGAGAGCACTGGCAGCGTGGCCTCCGCGCCCACTCCAGGGGCGTCAGTCTCCGTGCGGGACGTGTAGCTCAGCGTCCTTCCGGGCCCGGGAGGCAACGAAGCGCAGCCGGTGAGGAGCAGTGCCATGCACCCGAGCAGGACGTCAGCGCGCATCGTCCACTCCCAGGCCCTTCACCGAACCGCCTACCCGCCGTTGCGCATCGCTCGTGTCTCCTGACTGCACTCCGGTGCGGCGTGCAGAACCCGTTCATAACCGTCAGCCCTGACAAGTCAGTCAGACCGGTCGATGCATGCCCCCCGAGGGCATGTCCAGGATGCCGAAGGCACTCCATGGCGGCTCCATTGATCATCAGCGGAAGACACCCGGCGGCCCGGGCACCTGTTGCCCGGGCCGTCTGTCGTAGCGCTCGCGGTCGTCTGATATGTGAGGAACCCGTACGGCCTGGGCCGCGAACGGGAGGCGCCATTGGTGTCTGGGAAGGATACGCGGCTGCCGCGTGCGAGCGTCGAAGGGCTTCCGGTGGGGGAGCGGCTGTGGCTGCTCATGGAGCCTGCATGGGGGCACGATGCCGTCGAAGGAACGCACGGCCAACAGGTGCTGGCCCTCACGACCTTCTTCATCCGGGACATCGGGAACGGCGGGCTGGATCAGGCCCTCTACAACTTCGCTCCCTCCTCGGTGGAGTTCGTGCTGCAGAGCTTCGAGGAGCTTGGCGCCGCCGGACATGCCGCCCTGGTGAGAAGGGGACTCGACGCGCTCTTTGGGGCCCACCCTCCCGGGACGCTCGAGGCGCGTCGGCGCATCCTCGACACGAAGCCGCGAGCGTGGATTGACGCGCATCTCGGAACACTGAGCGAGCAGCTCCAAGGTGAGGAGAAGCTCGAGTCCTGCTTCCTGCGCTATGTCGACTCGCATCCCTCCGAGTTCTTCCGGGACTGAGTGGCGGGACTTCAGACCGTGGGCTGCCGGTCAGACCGCATGAGCCCTGCCCGGGCCAGCAGCTCACGGACCCGCCGCGCCAGTGCGATGTGCTCGGGGTTGGCCACGGTGAAGCGCTCGGGGGTCAGGATGATCAACGTGCCCCTGTCCTCCACGGGCTCGATGCGCACGGGGGCGGGCAGTGGCGGCACCGTGCCCCGGTGGCGGGACAGGTAGGTCACCCAGCCGAGCCAGGTGTCGGCCTTTCCTTCTCCACCTTCGGTGTCCCGATGTGCGTGAGACATGGCCACGGCCCAATCCGGTTCCCAGGCCAGCGCCATGCTGCGCGTCACGTTCGTCAGCACGGATGCCGTAAGGACTCGTTCCGCGTTCGTCCCCTTTGATGGAAGAGACAGGACGCACACGTTGGTGGAGCTGTGCTGTGCGTAGCTCCCGCAGGTCATCCGCACGGAAGCATGGTCCTGGCTGGTACCGTCATTGTATGCCGAGACGGTCAAGCCCAGATGCTCGATGGGCGGCCCACCCGGCTCGCGGTTGACGCCGCGCCGGAACGCTTCCGTCAGGGTGGGAAGGTCAGGAGGCATGAGGGGCGTCTTGCGTCCCTTGCCGCGTGGTTTGGGAATCTTGTTCCAGTTCGCGAACAGCGGGTCGCACGCGGCCAGCATGTTGAGGAAGTCCGCCGCTCGCTGGGCACATGCCTCAGGGGACTCCCGTCGCGGTCCCCAGTAGGCACCGGCGTAGTAGGTCTCGGGATAGGTCGCGGATGGATCCAGCGTTGTCATGCGGAGCTTGTCTCAGGGAACCAAAAGACGTGCGGAAGTTTGGATGACGGTAATCCCGGTGATGCCATTGCTTTTCAGCAGCTGCTTGATTGAAGCCGCTGCATGCTTTTCGGCGACGTGCCACTCAATGCGGACACCCGTGTTCAGGACGATGTCACGCTGCCTCGTGGCTTGGTCGACGAGCTCTTTGGCCTTTCCCGATGCCTCGAACCAATGCTTGGGCGCAAGGTCGGCTTCAAAAAATTCAGCGTAGCCTGGCCCCTTCGCCTCCAACAGCACGCCATCCTTGAAGCCATCGAACTTCACGCCTCCGTTGTTGTGCCCCACACCCCCCACCCAATACGCCTCATCCGCCGAGTGTCCCGTGATCTGCTCCTGGTAGCCCCGGGCACGCGGAGACATGGATTCCTTTGCAGGCGCCCACTGTCCGGGCCCATTCGATGGCGCAGGTACCGAACCGGAAGCGTTTGAACGCTGGAGAATGATGGCTGCTCCCGGCCCGCCGCTCAGCACTGCCGCCGCCCGTCCCGCTGGCACCGCGACGCGCTCCAACGCCATCGCGCCCTCCGCCGACATCGAGAGCACCGGCACCGTGGCCTCCGCGCCCACGGACATCCCCTTCAGTGTCCGTGTCGTGGCTGACGCCGCGCCCCAGGTGACGAGCATCCCCGTCGTCAGTCGCGACACTTCGCGGATCTGCTCGCCACGGGTCATGGCCTGGAAGCGCTCCCAGTACGCGGGCGATGCCGCGATGAGCGCCGCCACGCCCGCTGGCAGGTGGCTCAATCCCGCGATGCTGTCCACGGGGCGCGTGAGCAACTGTCCCAGCGCGTGGTACAGCTCCACGACGGCGTCCTCGGCTCCATCCAGGGTGCGGCTGATGACGTCCGCGTCGTCGTACACCTCGGCCAGGGGCCGCCAATCCGAAGCCTGAAGCTGCGCGTCCACGTTCCGGAAGACGCCGCCCTTGCCGCTGTAGAAGCGGCCCAGTTCGAAGCCATGCGCTCGGAAGGCGCCGTCCTTCCATTCGACCGTTGCCACCTTCTGTTGGGTACTCCCGGTGAGTGCCCACGCGAGGTAGCCATCCGGTCTCAACACCGCGATCTGCTCCCGGGAGAATCGCTCCACCCGTCGCGACAGCTCCTTCCGGGTGACTTCGCCTCCCTCCATCACCTCGCGCAGGATGAAGCCCGCGGCCATGCGAGGCGGGAAGGTGCTCAACGTGACGGGCTTGCCCAGGAGCACTCCCATCAGTCGCGCCGCTTGCGTGGGCGTCAGCGTGCCTCCCAGGGTGCGTTCGTCTCGCGCTTCCAGTCCCGCGTTCGTCAGCAACTGCTCCCAGGCATCCGGTTGCACATCGTCGGAGCGGGTGGCGTCCGCCAGGGCCACCGCACGAACGGGGCGTACCCCGTCACCTCTTCGCGGACGGTCTTGCGCCGGTAGAGGGGAGGCGCTTCCTCGCGGGGCGTGACCCTCGGCTCCGAGGCAGATGCACGCGGTGCCTCGTCGTTCGACGCTCGTCCTCCAGGGGCGTCAGTCTCCGTGCGGGACGTGTAGCTCAGCGTCCTTCCGGGCCCGGGAGGCAACGAAGCGCAGCCGGCGAGGAGCAGTGCCACGCACCCGAGCAGGACGTCAGCGCGCATCGTCCACTCCCAGGCCCTTCACCGAGCGCTCCAGGAACTGCACCGCGGCCAAAGCACCGCCCACCCGCGGTTGCGCATCGCTCGTGCCTCCTGCCTGCACTCCGGTGCGGCGTGCAGAACCCGTTCATAACCGTCAGCCCTGACAAGCCAGCCAGACCGGGCGGCGCATGCACCCGAGGGCCGGCCCGGTAGTCAGCCGGCCAGTGCCCGCAGATCGGGTTGCTCCAGACAATGCTGAGATATATCTCAGAGCCATCTGGAAAGTATCTTGAACCCCTGAGAGGACGCGACATGCGCGGCAGACACGGAAGAGACCGGGGCGACTCGGAGCACTGGCATCACCATGAGCGCGGGGAGGGCCACCGGGGGCGGCACGGCGGCCCCGGCGGTGGGCGGCATCGGATGTTCGAGGGCGGCGAGCTGCGCCTCGTCCTGCTCCACCTCATCAACGCGGAGCCCCGGCACGGGTACGACCTCATCCGGGCCATCGAGGGCTTGAGCCGGGGCGTGTATGCCCCCAGCCCCGGGGTCATCTACCCCACGCTCACCCTGCTCAAGGACATGGAGCTGGTGGGCGAGCCGGACACGACGGACACGCAGCGCAAGCTCTTCGCCATCACGGAGCAGGGCAAGGCGCTGCTCGCGGAGAACGCGAAGGTAGTGGAGGGGCTGCTGCGGCGGCTCGCAGAGGCCGGAGAGATTCGCGAGCGCACGGACGCGGCTCCGGTCCGGCGCGCGATGCAGAACCTGAAGAGCGTGCTGTTCGACACGCTGTCGCCCGGCGTCGACAAGAAGGTCGTGCTCGACGTGGCGGCGTTGATCGACGAGGCCGCGCAGAAGATCGAGAGGCTCCGCTCATGAGCACCCAGGACCTGCATCAAATCGTTCGCGTGCGCCACGAACTGCGGCGGCGCAGCCTGGTCGTCAGCGGCGTGGAGTCCGTGACGCCTCGCATGCGGTGCATCCACTTCGCGTCGCCGGACCTGGCGGACTTCAGCAGCCCGTCGCCGGATGACCACATCAAGCTGTTCTTCCCGCAGGCGAGGGAACAGGTGATGCGTGACTTCACGCCTCGCGCCTACGACAACCGCGGCCAGACACTGACCATCGACTTCGCGCTGCACGGCTCCGGACCCGCGACGGAATGGGCCACCGGCGCGAAGGTCGGCTCCACGCTGGAGATTGGCGGACCGAAGGGCTCGCAGCTCGTGCCCGATGACTTCGACTGGTACCTGCTGGTGGGCGACGAGAGCGCGCTGCCGGCGCTCGGCCGCCGGGTGGAGCTGCTGCGTCCGGGCGTGCCCGTGACGACCGTGGCGGTCGTGGCCAACGCGTCCGAGCAGCAGACCTTCGTCACGAAGGCCTCCTGGCACCCGACCTGGGTGGTGCGTGGAGAGCCGGGGCCCGGAGATGGCGCGCTGCTGCGGCGCGAACTGGCGAAGTTCACGCCTCCTCCGGGGGATGGCTTCGTGTGGCTGGCGGGCGAGGCGGAGTGGGTGCGCGAGCTGCGGACCTACGTCATCGAGGAGCGCGGCCACCCGGCGGAGTGGGTCAAGGCCGCGTCCTACTGGCACCGCGACGGGGATGCCGGACTCGAAGGCCCTGGCTCTCGTCACTGAGTCATTGGTTGTTCCTTCTCGTCCTCAATGTTCTGGGCGTACCTCTGGTAGCTTCTGATGCGATGCCGAAATTTCCCAGAACACTCCGCGCCGCTGTGGATCGGGGCACGATCGTGCCCTTCGTTGGATCTGGTATCACGCTCTCGACTGGCCTGATTCCGTCCTGGCACGGGGTGGTGACGCATGCCGCGCAATGGTTGGATGAGGAATTGAAGAGCGCCGCCGCCACACGGCTCCGAGGCTTGCTGGATGTCCGTCAGCCAGATCTCCAGTATGCCCTTGTCCAAGCGAGGATGTCGCTTGGACCGCTATGGCCCGACTTCCTCCGAGAGACGCTGACTCCCTCGCTTGGTGATGTGAACGCTGCCAATTTTGGTCTCCCCCGTGCGGTGTGGCAGGTGAGCAATAATTTCGTTGTTACGACTGCTTACGATCAGGTTTTGAGTGCGGCATGCCCTAAAGGCGAGCCCTACGAAATCCACGACTCATCACCCAACTGGGTGGAGAGGCTTTCCGATTCAGTTTCACAGCTGGAAATGAAGGTAGACTCCCGTCCGACATTGTGGCCAGTCTTCGGCTCAGTCAAGGAGGGAGACGCCCTGTTCACCCTGGATGGCTCAATGTCTGTTTTCAGTGAAGACGATGAGCGCCTGCGGATGATGCGCCTCGGAGGCGCACTGCGGCTTGTCTGTGATGGGAAGAACACCCTCTTGTTTGTTGGAACAAACGCGCCTTTGGACTTCTTGCCTCAGTTCTTGCTGGGGATCCAGGGTCCCCATTACTGGATTGTTCATGAGGCTGAGCTGCAAGAGACTCAACGGAGAATGGAGATGCGCGGTCTCCCCATTCAGCTGATTGGCGTGCCCGACTACAAAGAGGTGGCCCCCTACCTGGAGAAGCTCGCCACCTATCGCTCGAAGTCGGGGACAGGCTCCAGGCAAACCGTACTGGCGACGCCCGTCACTCCGCCTGAGCCCCCAAGCAATACGGAGCGTCTGAAGAGCCTTGAGGCGCAACTTGAGAAAATCCTTCAGGCCCCCATTGAGTCGGAGCTTGAATTCGACGACTCCCTTCGTCTGGCTCAAGCATGGGCCCAGGATGCTTCACGGGTGTTCAAGGACTTGTCCCCCGGCACCTCTCAGCTCACTCAAGGAATATTGGCGCCACTGAACGCCGCGCTGGTGCGTCCTGAAGTCGTCCACCCATACTCTGGCGAGCAGCTCCTCGCGGCGCTCGGCAAGGCTCGCTATGGGCTCAGCATCCTGGCCAAGCGGCTTGATCTATACACTGAAGCCGGGCTGGCGCTCACGCTTCCAGCAACCCCCAGCAATGCCATTCCCCAGCAAGCTCCGGCACCGTTGAGCGCGGCAAAAGGCGATTCGAACTTGGAGCCTCAAGACCTGCTGTTCGATGTGGCCATCATTTGCGCCTTGCGCATGCCGGAGCTCGAGAAGGTTCTCAAGACAGGTGCGGAGCGGTGGACGAGGCTCCCCCCGGATGTGAGAGACCCGCAGACCTACCATCGGGGTGTCTATACGACTGCGGCGGGTACCCGCCTGCGTGTGATCGCGGCTGCCCCGAATCAGATGGGGCCTCCTGCTGCTGCTGCGCTGGCCACCAAGATGATCCTCCGCTTCAAGCCCCGGCTTGTCGCGATGGTGGGGATCGCGGCAGGAGCCCGGGTGGATACGCGAGGCTTTGGGGACATCCTTTCCCCAGATGTGACGTTCGACTACAGCTCGGGCAAGCTCACGGATGATGAAACGAAGGTCGCCTTCACGCCCGACCCCAAGCCAGTCCATCTCAATTCGCGACTTCTGTCTCTGTTGAGGGACTGGCAGGCGAGCGGCAACGGGCTTCATGACATCTGGCGCAATTGGGACGGCTCCAAGCCTGATCGACTGCCCAGATTGCTCATTGGTCCGCTTGCATCCGGCTCCAGCGTCGTCGCGACTCGCGCGGTGGTCGACGACATCGGTCTGCATTGGCGCAAACTCATCGGCCTCGAAATGGAGGCGTACGCCGTGCATTGTGCTTGTCGAGATACGGTCTCGCCCGAAACGCCGTATCTGGCCTTCAAAGCGGTCTGCGACTTCGCGGATGGCAGCAAGGCCGATGATTGGCAGCCGTATGCGGCCTACACGGCCGCGCAATCACTGCATCACTTTCTCGTGGCGGAGTGGGAGAACCTCGTCCTGCCCCCACATCCGAGCGCCTAGCAGGCTGCTGAAAAACTCTGGTGCGGGGTCGACCTCCCGCACCGGCGCATGATCTCCTCCTGACCTGGAGGG